>NZ_CP139873.1:2493274-2804934 GCF_034422975.1 Idiomarina sp. PL1-037 | reverse complement strand
CCTATCAAGCTACTAATTTCTATAAATTAGATGTTAATCTATCAATAATACATATTTTCATTCTATAAATATGAACTAATATAAAGCGTGAACAATTTAGGGAAGTTTTATGTGGAAAAACACATCGGATAAATACGGTTTAATCGCGGTATTAATTCATTGGTTGTCGGCCTTAATAGTGTTTGGTTTATTTGCTTTGGGCTGGTGGATGTTAACTCTGACCTACTACGATGAGTGGTATCGTTTGGGTCCTTGGTGGCATAAATCGTTTGGCATTACCTTACTTATCGTAACGGTTTTACGAGTGCTCTGGACTTTAATCAATACTAAACCTAAACCTTTAGGTAGCAAGTTTGAACGGTTAGGAGCGAAAGCGGGTCACTTTTTACTTTATTTGCTGCTATTCACAGTAATGATCAGCGGCTTTTTGATTTCAACAGCAGATGGTAGCTCTATCAGCGTATTCGACTGGTTTTCGGTGCCAGCAGTGATAACAGATTTACCAAAGCAGGAAGATATTGCTGGTGAGGTACATTGGTACTCAGCGTTGTCTTTAGTGATCCTAGCTGGTGGTCATGGACTGGTGGCGCTGAAACATCACTTTATAAATAAAGACAGCACACTTATTCGAATGTTTGGAAAAACTAAGAGGAAATCGTAATGAAAAAGACATTAATAGCAGCCGCGATAGCGGGCGGTACCTTATTTACTTCGGCGGCAATGGCAGAAGACTATAAAATCGATACTGAAGGCCAGCACGCCTTTATTCAATTTAAAATTAGTCACTTGGGTTACAGCTGGTTATACGGTCGTTTCAATGACTTCGAAGGCTCTTTCAGCTACGACGCGGACGCTCCTGAGAATTCCTCAGTTAAAGTGACAATCGATACCTCCAGTGTAGATACTAACCATGCTGAGCGTGATAAGCACTTACGTGGCGACGACTTCTTGAGTGTATCTGATCACCCTACTGCGACCTTTGAAAGCACTAAATACGTGCCGGATGACGATGATGAGGGCGAAGGTACACTGCATGGCAACTTCACTCTTAATGGCGTGACTAAAGAAATCGCTATCGAAGTTGAGCACATTGGCGCTGGCGAGGATCCATGGGGCGGATTCCGCCGTGGTTTTGAAGGTGAAGTAGACTTAACCTTAGCCGACTATGGAATCGACTATAACCTCGGACCAGCGGCTAAAGAAGTTCAGTTGACACTATCTATTGAAGGCGTACGTCAATAACCGACAGAATCAACTGAGTAGAGTTAGTGAGCTAATGCTTCTTTGTAAGCGTTAGCTGCTAGCTGACTATCACCAAGAGCGTGATAGGCGTTGCCCAATAAACGATAAACGTGACTGCTCGGTTCAATTTCTGCTAATTTTTTCAAAGCACGTTGGGCTAACGAAAAGTCCTGATTATCCATAGCGATTTGCGCAAGAGCGTAAAGGTAATCTCTATTTTCCGGATCTTGCTTCAACTGAGCTTGAACAAACTCCAGCAACTTCTCCGATTGTGCATTAAATAAATGCAAAGAGTTAACGGCAGCCGGTTGCAGCTCACCTCTTTTTAATCCTTTTAAAACCACTCTGGCAGAGACTTCATAATCACCTAAATGCTTTAACGCGGCGGCATAACTTAATCTGATGGTTGCGTCGCTACGTTGTTTACTGGGTAGGCTGCGCCACTCGTTGTACAATACCTCGTTACTTCTGCGACCCTCAGCAACAAAGCGTTCAAAATAGACTTGATATTCAAGACGGTCAAACTCCGCTGGAGCAAGGTCGGTTACACGGCGCAACTCTGGTAATAACTCTTTCAGTTGCTGCCAGTTTCCGGACGCTTTAAAGACCCGATAAGCCAACTTAAGTACATTGGCAGAGTGTGGCTTAGTTTCCAGTAAGCTTCGCATTTCTCTATCCGCTTGTGCTGGGTCTTTTTTTACCAACTGCTCAATGGAAACAAGCTGAAGCAGTGTATCTGCATTATCATAAAATGCTCCGGCTTCATCGTGCCAGTAAGTTGCCTTTCCGGCGTCTTTATTGAGGCAGGCGGCAACCGCTGTTAACGCGGCAACGTTGTTGTCAGGAGATTTTTTATAGGCCTTAGACAGGCTCTCAGTCGCTTTTTCGGGATTGTCATCCAGCAGCTCACGTATGCCCTGTTGGAAAATGTTATGAGCTTTACGTTCGCTTCGATTTGCCAACCACTTCCGGCCCTGACGGGTTTTGCTAAGCAGCCAGCGCAGTATTGACACCACAACACTGAGCACGGCAATTGCCACAATAGTAACGACAAACAGGCCGACTACGGTCGTTTCAATCGCTACTCCGGCAAACTGAACTAAAACATAGCCCGCGTTACCCGACGCGAGTGGTCCAATAATGGCCCCCAATATAATGGTGACAACCAGAGCGATGATCCATTTCATGAGGCATCTCCCTGCTCAATAGCCTGAGCGATGAAGTCCAGCGATTCAAGCTGCTCTATACTCTGCTGTTCAAAGTCTTCCTGGCCTAGTGCTTTAATACGCGAAATAATATCCTGTGAAGCTGCACCATCGCCTTTTACCTGCGCAATTAGCTCAGATAACTGTTCCAGGTAGCGCTGCCACAATTCATCATTATTTTTTACAGCCGCCTGCTGAGCCAGAGTAAATAGGAGTTGAATGCGTTCGTTTATTGCTGTGCGTTGGGTTCTACTCAGTAGAGGCTCAGGATTGCTTTCTACAGGTTGAATGCGAATAAAATTATCAAGGAATGACTGCCAGTTAGCACTCAGGTTCGTTTTCCAGTCATTAACATCGCCACTGACAGTCTGGGTGTCAGAACTTAAGCGCTGCTGATTATTGTTTACTTCGTCGGGCAGGTCAGACACGCGTTGTTGCAGACCCACGAGTTGCAGTGCCAGGTCAGTGTTGTCCGCTTCTACTATGGCATTCACGCGTTCAATATCGCCCGCGAGTTTCTCGCGGGTACGAATTGCGTTACGACTGTCAATACCCGACAGCTGCTGGTCTGCCAATTTCAAAAGTTGCAGCGCCGCTTTGTAGTCGTCCTGGCTCCACATCATTCGTGCAGCCGCGGATAAGGTTTGTTTTATTTCCAGTAGACGCCAGTAAGCCGCTTTTTCGGCAGGCGTTTTGCGCATGTCATCGCGTACATCCTCAATACTCTGACGCAAACTGGTCAGTTCCCGCTGCAGTTGTTGGTCGGTGTTACTCAACCTATCCAGTTCGCGGGACTGCACCGTATTTTGCAGTTGCTGCTCCAGATTCCCAACAGAACGCTCAAGTTGTTTAAAGCGCGTTTCAACCGGATCTTCTTGCGGTTGTTCACTTATCTGCTCAGAGTCTGTCTTAAATAAACCTGGGAAACGTGTGTAGCCCCAGTATGCGGCGGCAACAATAGCGATTAAAACAATAAGCCAGACTAAGCGTTTAAAGAAACGCCCGCTACTTTTCTCTGCGGTTATGGTTTCTTCTTCTGTGCTCTTCTCGCTACTTTGTTCATTATTCTGAACGTCTTCGTTCTCAACTTTATTCTCTTCAGTCATGGGTTTTTCCATCCGCTATTAGCGCATTCATTAATATGGCGTCCGCTGCACTGCCTGTTACTTTGATATTGTCTGATTGTCCGAAAGGAATCAAACCTTTCAGACGATGACTGGGAACTATCCACTGACAGCTATCCAGCCAGCTTTGGGCAGAACTTGGCATAGACGATAAAAAGTATCCCAGTTGTTCAGCGCTGGTAACAACGATAGTACCAACTGATCTTATCCACTGCTGAATCAGTTCAGGGTCGTTCAATGTGAGTTGTTTTCGGCGATACACTTCCCAGTAATAGACGGAAGCTCCGCGAGCCCTTATGGCGTCCGCTAATAATTCACGACCGCCTTCTCCGCGAATGATCAACCAGTTTTGTTGCTGCAGCTTTTGTAATTCCGACAACTCCAGCAACCCTTCCGACTGATGTATGAAGGTCGGACAGCTAACTGCAGTGTTTAAATGTCTGCACGCAAAAGAAGCGGTTCCCGGTCCGACTGCATAATATTTAGAAGGAACCCCGGTAAAACCAGCCTCGGACGCATAATGAGCTGCATTTTTACTGACAATAACAATGCCATCCCAATGCTCTTGTTTAACCTGGGTCAGCTGTTCTTTATTCACAGGTAAAGGCTCTATCTCAATAAAACTGTGAACAAAGCACTTTCTGCCCGTTTCACGCAGCTGTTGAGTAAAGTCGTCCGGACTCCTGCCCGGACGCAGCAGTAAAACCGCTTTATGAGTGACTGGATTCACTGTCATAGACTGCGCTCAGAATTTCGGCTGCACCTTGTTTAAGTAACCTTTCAGCGAGCTCTGAACCTAACTCTTCAGCTCTAGACGCCGGGCCGCGCACTTCATCACGAAGCACTTTTCCCCCATCAGGCTCACCAACCAGGCCGCGTAAATAGACTTCATCACCTTCCAGCTCAGCATAAGCACCAATAGGCACCTGACAACCGCCATCCAGCCCGCGGTTCATTGCCCGCTCAGCTAACACCCGCGTACGAGTTTCCTGACATTGCAGTGGCGCCAATAAGGCTTTCATTTTGTCGTCATCGCTGCGGCATTCAATACCCAGTGCGCCTTGTCCATTAGCCGGTAATGACTGCTCTACCGGAATAAAGGAGGTAATGCGGTCGCCCAGCTCCAGTCGAATGAGACCCGATGCCGCCAGGATAATGGCATCAAATTCACCGTCATCCAGTTTGCGTAAACGTGTTTGAACGTTGCCGCGTAAATCTTTTATAACTAAATGCGGAAATTGCTCTTTTACCTGGCAGCGGCGGCGCAAACTGCAGGTTCCGACTACTGCGCCTTCCGGCAGTTCATTAAGGTTTTTGTAGTTGTTGGATACAAAAGCATCGCGCGGGTCTTCGCGTTCGCAAATGGTGTGAAGCTCCAGTCCCGGTGGGAACTCAACCGGTAAGTCTTTCATGCTGTGTACGGCAATATCTGCACGGCCTTCCAGCATCGCCACTTCCAGTTCTTTTACGAACAAACCTTTACCGCCAATTTTTGCCAGCGGGGTATCGAGAATGACATCGCCTTTGGTCGACATAGGAACCAGTTCTACCGACAGGCCCGGATGCAGCTCTTCAAGGCGTTGTTGAATGTGTTCAGCTTGCCATAAAGCCAGCTTGCTTTTGCGTGTTGCAATTCTAACACTTTGGGTCATTCGTTTTCCTTTACGACGATTAATGACTTTTTAGGTATCTGGTGCGATGATAGGCACCATAGAAACCCAAACGGAATACCTATAGTTTAGCGATGTTTAGTCGAATTGTAATCAAGACGCTGGTGCTATCAGCCATTTTAATGACTTTAGTCGGTTGTGGTCAGAAAGGGCCACTGACGCCTGAGCCTATGCCAGAGCAAAATACACCTGCAGAGCCGCCGGCGGAAGACACCAAATGAGCGAGTTAATTGACTATAAAAATGGCCAGTTTCATATTGAAAACTGCGACGTCGAGAGTCTTGTTGAGCGTTTTAGTTCGCCTTTGTATGTTTACTCCAAAGGTCAGATTCTAAAAAACTGGCGCGAGTTTCAGCAATACTGGCCCGCACCTCATAAGCTGTGTTATGCGGTAAAAGCCAATAGCAACTTAGCTATTCTGCAGTTACTGGCCGAGCATGGCGCGGGTTTCGATATTGTCTCCGGTGGCGAGCTTCAGCGTGTATTAATGGCCGGCGGTAAAGCTGACGACGTGGTTTTTTCCGGTGTGGCTAAATCCAAAGACGAAATCATTATGGCGCTGGAAGCGGGCATCGGCTGCTTTAATGTAGAGTCTGAGGCGGAGCTTGAGCGTATTCAGGACATTGCTGCTGCCATGGACAAACAGGCCCCGGTGTCGTTAAGAGTGAACCCCGACGTTGATGCCAAAACGCATCCGTACATTGCTACGGGCATGAAAGCCAACAAGTTTGGCATCAGCATGTCATTGGCTAAGCCGGTGTTTCTTAAGGCGCATAGCTTACCCAACATTAATCTGATTGGTGCGGATTGCCACATAGGTTCGCAAATAATGACAGCGGAACCTTTTCTCGATGCCGCTCAGCGCATGTTTAATCTGGTTTCGGAACTGGAAAAAGACGGTATCCAGCTGACACACCTGGATTTAGGTGGCGGTTTTGGTGTGGCGTATCAGCCGGAAGAGCCGTTGGATAAGTCCTTTTATTTAAAAGAACTGGTTAAGTTAGCCGAAAATTACCCGCAAATTACTATGGTACTGGAGCCCGGACGCGCAATTACGGCGGATGCCGGAGTTCTGCTAACCACAGTGGAATACATTAAACCCTCAGACGATAAGAATTTTGTTTTGGTCGATGCCGGCATGAACGACTTATTACGTCCGTCTTTGTACCAGGCCTGGCACGATATTTTACCGGCGCACGAAAATAAGCGCGGCGGCGACCAGTTGAATGATATTGTCGGCCCGGTGTGTGAAACCGGTGACTTTTTCGGACACGCACGGCACTTAAATGTGCAACAGGGCGACATACTGGCTATTAAACATACCGGTGCCTATGGTTTTACTATGGCGTCTAACTATAACAGTCGTGGCCGCCCGCCCGAGGTTTTGGTCTCTGGTGATAATGCTACACTGATCCGCGAACGTGAAAGTTTTAACGATCTCGTCCGGGGCGAGCACTTGTTACACCAGGAAGGCAAATAAAAATGTTATTACATTTTTCAAAAATGCACGGGCTCGGCAACGACTTTATGGTGGTGGATAACGTCACTCAGAATTTATATGTGAATCCGGATCAAATACGCCGCTGGGCAGACCGACACACAGGTATTGGTTTTGATCAGATGCTGTTAGTTGAGCCGCCTTATGACCCTGACCTGGATTTTCACTACCGCATTTTTAATGCCGATGGCAGCGAAGTTGCTCAATGTGGCAACGGCGCCCGCTGTTTTGCGAAGTTTGTAAAAGCTAAAAACTTAAGCAATAAGAATCACCTTAAGGTCAGTACCAAGGCCGGAAAAATGGTTCTGCACTTAGAGAAAGACGGTCAAGTGACGGTGGATATGGGCGAACCCTTATTCGAACCGGCGGCGGTGCCTTTTAAAGCGCAAAAAGCAGAGCAGACTTACGTTTTAAGAGTACAAGAAGAAACGGTTCTTTGTGGTGTTCTGGGTCTGGGCAATCCGCATTGTGTTATCGCTGTGGATAACGTCGATACTGCGCCAGTGGAAACCCTCGGAGCTGCCCTTGCAGCGCATGAGCGCTTCCCGGAAAGCGTGAATGTAGGCTTTATGCAGAAAGTATCGGCTGATGAAATTAAACTGCGCGTTTTTGAGCGCGGCGTAGGTGAAACCATGGCGTGTGGTAGTGGCGCCTGTGCCGCAGCTGTAGCCGGCATTCAGCAAGGCTTATTAAATGAGAGAGTAAAAGTCAGCTTGCCCGGCGGGGACTTAATTATCCGTTGGCAGCAGGGGCAGCCTGTAAAAATGACCGGCCCCGCAGAATTAGTTTACGATGGACAGATGGTGTTATGAGTAGCGAATCAAAAATGATTGCAAATGAACGTTTAGACGACAGCCTGATAAGAGAATACTTACAAGAGAACCCTGATTTTTTCACGAGAAATGATGACTTGCTGGCCCAGTTACAGTTTCAACACAGTGAAAAAGGCGCTGTCTCGTTAATTGAACGGCAGCAGCAAAAGCTGCGTTTGCGCGCACAGCAGCTGGAAGAAGAAATTACCGAGCTGATGATAAACGCGCGCCGCAATGAAGCTATTTTCTCGGCTTACAGCAACTTATACGTCAGTCTGTTGCGCTGTCAGAGCCTGAGTCAGGTTCTGGATGAATTGCAAAACACCTTTGAGAACGAGTTGGAAATGCCGGCCTTGTCGTTGAAGTTTTTCGACAGCCCGGTGGATTTAGGCGAGCAGTACAGCTTTGCCTCCGACACTCACAAAAAGCTACTAAGCAAACGTTTCAATGAAAGCTCTATCTATCTTGGTCGCTTAACGGAGCAAGAGCATAAGCTGTTGTTTCAGGACGAAGAGATAGCTTCCGTGGCACTGCTGTTGTTAGGCGATAACGGTGAGCTGGGGATGCTGGCGGTCGGTAATACTAACGCCAGTCATTTCGAGCCGGCAATGGACAAGTTACTGATCAATCAGCTACAGGCCTTGCTCAGCGCATTGTTACCGGGGCTACTGCAAAACCATGAAGCTGCATGACTGGCAGCAAAAATGGATGCAACAACTGCAGGGAGAGCGAGGGCTAGCTGAGCTAACACTAAAGAACTATCAGCGCCTTATTGCGGCTGATATCGCGGCTCTTGAACTGCAGAAAATAACGGAACCTAAAGCGCTTCGTGTCCCTGTTATCGAACGGCTGCTGGTTGGCTGGCGGCGTAATGGGCTGGGTGAACGCAGTATTGCTTTAAAATTGTCAGCGTGGCGTACCTTTTGCCAGTTCATAGTGGAATCTAACGCTATGGACGACAACCCGGCTATGTCAGTATCGGCACCGAAAATTCCCAAACGTTTACCCAAAAACCTCGATGTGGACAGTATTTCCCATTTGCTGGATTTACCCACAGATGATGACTTAGCCATTCGCGATGCAGCGATGATGGAGCTGCTCTATGCCAGCGGCATTCGTCTGGCAGAGCTGGTGAGCCTTGATCTGGACCACATTGAACACCGTATGATGCAATTACGGGTGACCGGTAAAGGCAGCAAAACGCGCATTGTGCCCTTTGGTCGCTGTGCTGAAAAAGCCTTAAAAAAATGGCTGTCAGTGCGTCAGGCCTGGTTAAACCAAAAGCCCGAGCTGGCGCTTTTTGTGAGTAAAAGGCTACAGCGCATCAGCCCTCGTACTGTGCAGCAGCGGCTGAATTACTGGGGTAAACAACAAGGTGTGGTTGGCGACTTGCATCCGCATAAGTTACGGCATTCGTTTGCCTCTCATATGCTGGAATCCAGTGGTGATTTGCGCGCGGTGCAGGAAATGCTTGGACACGCCAACTTATCCACAACTCAGGTGTATACCCATCTGGATTTTAAGCGTTTAGCCAGTGTTTATGACAGCGCCCACCCGCGCGCCCGGAAAAAATCGACTTAACTTTTATCAAATAAGAGTACCGCGTTATGCAGTTCCACCGCCGCTGGCATTTACCCAAAGTTATCAGTTTTGATTTAGACGACACGCTTTATGACAACGTGCCGGTTATGCAGCGTACAGAAGAAGTCGCTCACAGCTATATTGCAGAACAATACCCGCAAACTGCTGAGTGGGACATGCATCACTGGCGCCGCTTCCGTGATGAGGTGAGCCGTACCGACGAAACTCTCGCCACCGATATGACTAAACTGCGCCTGAAAACCCTGGAACTGGGGTTAGAGAAATTCGGTGTTGATGATTCGGCTCGGGCAGCGAACACCATTATGGATGTGTTTTTGTCCGAGCGTAGTAACTTTGAAGTGCCACAAGACAGTATAAAATTATTGGATGCCCTGTCGGAGCGTTACAAATTAATTGCACTGAGTAATGGCAATGTAAATGCGGATAAAATTGGCCTGGCTAAGTACTTCGAGTTAGTGATTCAGCCCGGAGATGGCATTCGCGGTAAACCCCTGCCGGATATGTTCGCCGCCGCCGAACGAAAACTACCGGAGTTGCAACCGCATGAGTTTCTGCATGTAGGCGATCATCCATATTCCGATATTCTTGGCGCGCAGCGGCATGGCTGGCAGTCCGCCTGGCTAACCTCAGGGCTGGGCACGCAAAAGCATATGTCTGTTTTGCCGACAGTGACTTTGCACAATCTGAATCAGCTACAGCAGCTCTTACTGGATTAAAACACGTAAACAACTACTGGTTGCTTATACAGTGATGCACTATTACACTGACGCCATAACGTAATACAGTTCTTACTAATGATTTAGGTGACCGCTAATGAGTACACACCCGCTTCTGGCAGATTTAAACGAACGACAGCAGCAGGCCGTATCTGCAACCGACGGTCACATGCTGGTTCTGGCCGGAGCCGGTAGTGGCAAAACCCGTGTGTTGGTGCATCGCATTGCCTGGCTTATTCAGGAACGGCAGTATTCGCCCTTTAGTATTCTGGCCGTTACCTTTACCAATAAGGCAGCTGCCGAAATGCGCGGACGGGTTGAGCAACTGGTAGGCAGCTCGGTGCGCGGTATGTGGATTGGTACCTTCCATGGTCTGGCGCATCGTTTATTGCGCGCTCATTATATGGACGTTGGTCTGCCGCAAAACTTTCAGATAATCGACAGTGATGATCAGCAACGGCTCATTAAGCGTTTAATTAAAAGCTTAAACCTGGATGACAAACGCTGGCCAGCCAAGCAGGCACAGTGGTACATCAATGGTAAAAAAGACGAAGGTCTGCGCCCGCAGCACATTGAAACCTACGACCCTACAGAGCAAACCTTAAAAGAAATCTATACTTTGTATCAGGAGAGCTGTGACCGAGCCGGCCTAGTGGATTTTGCCGAGCTGCTGCTGCGCGCACACGAGTTACTGCGTAATAACCGCATTGTCCGCGAGCACTATCAGAACCGTTTTCGCCATATTCTGGTCGACGAGTTTCAGGACACCAACTCCATCCAGTATGCCTGGATCCGCTTATTGGCTGGTAGCCAGAACAGCGTGACCATCGTGGGTGACGATGACCAGTCCATTTATGGCTGGCGCGGTGCTAAAGTCGAGAATATTCATCAGTTCCTATCGGACTTTGAAGGCTCTGAGACTATCCGTCTGGAGCAAAATTATCGCTCTACAAGCACCATTTTGCGCGCCGCAAACTCGGTTATTTCCAATAACTCGGGGCGTCTGGGTAAAGACTTATGGACCGACGGTAACGACGGCGAACCAATAAGCTTGTATGCCGGTTTCAATGAAATGGACGAAGCCCGTTATATTGTGGCGCGAATTGAAGAATGGCGTGATCAGGGTGGTTCGCTGCAGGACTCGGCTATTTTATACCGAAGTAACGCACAATCGCGTATTTTAGAGGAAGCGTTGCTGCATGCGCGTGTTCCTTATCGTATTTATGGCGGTTTACGTTTCTTCGACCGTCAGGAAATAAAAGACGCACTAGCGTACTTGCGAATTTTGGGTAATCGCGATGATGACGCGGCCATTGAGCGGGTGATTAACACTCCAACGCGGGGTATCGGTAACCGTACTATGGATATGATCCGGCAGGCGGCGCGAGAGCGTGAAGAGTCCTTATGGCAGGCGGCAAAATATATGGTTAACGAAAAGCAGCTGGCCGGACGGGCGCGCAACGCTGTGGGTTCGTTTTTGGACTTTATCGAGAACTTAGACGACGAAACCGAAGAGTTTTCGTTAGGCCGCCTGAGCGACGAAGTGATTAAGAAAAGCGGCTTGATGGCCATGTATGAGGCCGAGAAAGGCGAAAAAGCGGAAACCCGGGTCGAAAACTTAAAAGAGCTGGTCACCGCCTGTGAAAACTTCACTCTGGATGATGCCGAAGAAGATATGACACCGCTGAATGCTTTTCTGGCACATGCCTCGCTTGAAGCTGGTGAAGAACAGGCCGATGAATATCAGGATGCCGTACAGCTCATGACGCTGCACAGTGCTAAAGGTTTGGAATTTCCTTTGGTATTTATGACCGGCGTGGAAGAAGGTTTATTCCCGTCTCAGCAGTCGATGGATGAACCCGGAAGACTGGAAGAAGAGCGTCGGCTTTGTTACGTCGGTATGACTCGGGCAATGGAGAAGTTGGTGCTTACTTACGCCGAGCAGCGCCGTATTTACGGCCAGGAATTGTTCCATAAAATTAGTCGTTTTATCAGTGAAATTCCGGCGGATACTTTGCACGAAGTACGGCTGCAAACGAGGGTAGAAAAGCCTAACAGTTATGGCCGCTTCAATAATGCTGCCAGCCACGAAAGCTTTGAGCAAACGGGTTATTCATTAGGCCAGCGGGTACGTCACCCGAAGTTTGGCGATGGTACTGTGTTGAACTATGAAGGCACCGGACCGCAATCCAGAATTCAGATTAACTTCGACAATGTCGGCAGCAAGTGGCTGGTGGTTGCCTATGCGCGACTTGATCCGGTTTTCTAAAGTGTAAAGATGTGATCAAAAACCGCGTTCTTCGACTACCCTTAGGGTACATACATACAATGTCGGAGGCATTATATGAAACGCTCTGCAAATGCACAGTGGAAAGGTAGTACAAAAGAAGGTTCAGGCGTTGTTTCAACGCCAAGTGGTGTTTTAGACAGCACCCAATACTCATTTAAGAGCCGCTTTGAAGATGGCAAGGGTACGAACCCCGAAGAGCTTCTTGGGGCAGCGCACGCAGGCTGCTACGCCATGGCGTTTTCGTTAATGCTGGGTGAATCTGGCTATGAGCCGGACAGTATTGATGCCAAAGCCGAAGTGTCGTTAGAAGAAGATGGCGATGGCTTCAGTATCGCTAAAATTCACCTGACGGTGAAAGCCAGTATTCCGGATATTGACGAAGACAAATTCCAGAAACTGGCTGAAAAAGCGAAAGAAGGTTGTCCTGTCAGCAAAGTGCTGAAGGCTGAGATCTCAATGGATGCCAGCCTCAGCTGAAGCTAGCTTCTTTTTCGCTTTACGATCACGCTGGCGCTGTATAATGGAATCGAAACTGTACAGTGCCAGCGCACTCCAGATAATAATAAAAGTGACCAGCTTACTTTCTTCTAAAGGCTCACCGTAAACCACTACCGCCAAAGCAAACATTAATGTTGGAGCTATATACTGGAAAAAGCCCAGCGTGGCGTAGCGCAGGCGCTGTGCCGCCGCGGTAAAACACAGTAGCGGAATGGTTGTGACCAGCCCGGCGGCAACGAGTAACAGGTTTAACGTCCACGGGTTAGCGGTTAAATCACTACTGGCTGATTCGGCAAACACCAATAGATAAATAAGCATTACCGGGAATAGAATAGCGGTTTCCAGCCAAAGTCCGCTAATAGAATCGACCGGCAGGCGTTTGCGAATGGCGCCGTAAATAGCAAAGCTGGACGCTAAAGCCAAAGCCACCCAGGGTACCGCGCCAAAGGTAACAATCTGGATGGTAACGCCCACCACGGCCATACCAATGGCAACTAATTGCAGGCGGCGCATACGTTCGGCAAAAAACACCATTCCGATAGCCACATTCAATAGCGGGTTAATGTAGTAGCCAAGGCTGGCATCTAACATGTGGTTACTGTTGACGGCCCAAATAAACAAAAACCAGTTACCACCCAGCAGACAGGTTGCCAGGGTTAAACGCAGCACCAATTTGCGGCTTTTTAGTATAGGGAGAATGCGGTCCAGTCGTTTCATGGCAACTATTAGTACAAACACCATCAAAAATGCCCAAATAATTCGATGGGAGAGTATTTCTAGCGCAGGTACTTGTTTCACCAGCTTGAAGTAAACCGGTGCTATGCCCCAAAAAGTATAGGCGGCAAGTGCGAAGAAAACGCCTTGCCGCGCCCGAACGGCGTCATCGGACATGTCTCTAGAATCCTTTTTTATCAGCGTTAGCCGACCAGATAAGTTCCGGTTCCGAACGCAATGTGCGTGCCTTCTTCGTTGTGCAACTCCATCCGTGCCACCGCGACTTTATTACCTGAGCGGATGATGGTTGCGCTGGCTATAAATTCGGTACCGCGCCCTGGACGAAGGTAATCAACCCGAAGGTCAATAGTACCACAACGGCTAAGACGCTCCATTAAATAAGCTTCAGTAGGAGACTCCAGTCTGTCGACCATGCCGGCTATAGCGACCAGTCCCCCGGCGGTATCCAGCGCAGTAGCGGTAACCCCACCATGCAGCATACGCTGTGGCACATTACCCATGAGTTGCTCCTGCCATTTAAATCGAATTTCACCACGCGCAGGGTTAAACTCCGTAATTTCCAGGCCAAGCAGTGCCTGGAACGGAACCTGAGTGTTCATAAACTCGGAAACTTTTGTCAGTATTGTTTGTGTATTCATTTTCGGCATGGTGATTAGCGGACAGGACGCTTACAATAAGAGCATGTTACTCGGGAAGTCAATATAACCATGCACAGCAGTACCGCCGAAAAAGTACAATTTGATCCGCTTAAGCAGCAGCTTGAATCTACCTTTGGCTATCACCAGTTTCGTGATGGCCAGCAGGATATTATGCAGGCCGCTATGCAGGGTCGTGATTCTTTGGTGCTGATGCCAACCGGCGGCGGTAAGTCGCTATGCTATCAGTTGCCGGCTATTTGCGGTGACGGCCTTACTCTGGTGATTTCGCCATTGCTGTCGTTAATGCAGGATCAGGTCGAGGCGCTTAAAGCTCTGGATATTTCAGCGGCAACCCTGCATTCGGGTGTGTCGTCGCAGGAATCAATGGCAACATTTCAAGGTTTGCAGAACGGTGACATTAAACTCTTGTATGTGAGTCCCGAGCGAGTTTTACAGCCGTCTTTTATTGAACGCCTGCAGTCATTAAAGCTTAATTTTATTGCGGTGGACGAGGCGCACTGTATTAGCCAGTGGGGGCACGACTTCCGGCCTGAATACGGCAAACTTGGAGTACTGCGTAATTACTTGCCCAATGTGTCTTTTATGGCGTTAACGGCAACCGCTGACTCTGCTACCCAGCACGATATTATTGAACGGCTGTGTCTGCGCGAACCCTTGGTGCACCGCAGCTCGTTCGACCGGCCCAATATTCGTTACGTAGTGCAGGAAAAGTACAAGCCACTGAAGCAGGTTCGTGACTACGTTAAAAAGCAAAAAGGCGCCGCCGGTATTATTTATTGCGGCAGTCGCAAAAAAACTGAAGAGCTGTCGGAAAGTCTGCAGCAAGCCGGGGTGCGTGCTGCACCCTACCACGCCGGTATTGAGCACCAGATAAAGGAAAGTACCCTGCGCCAGTTTCTGCGTGACGACATAGACGTTGTTGTTGCGACGGTGGCCTTTGGTATGGGTATTAATAAGCCCAACATTCGTTTTGTTATTCATTTTGATATTCCCCGTAGTGTTGAGTCTTACTATCAGGAAACCGGGCGTGCCGGGCGCGATGGCCTTCCAGCAGAGGCCGTCATGCTTTATGACCCACGTGATGCGCAGTGGATACGGCGAATGATAGAAGATCAGGAGAATGAGCAGCGGCGTCTGGTCGAGGCGCAAAAGTTTTCAGCTATGCAGGCCATGGCTGAAGCGCAAACTTGCCGACGACTGGTTGTGCTCAACTACTTTAATGAGTACTCCGATAAAGAATGTGGAAACTGCGATTTGTGCCTGGACCCACCCCAGCGCTACGACGGTCTGGAGGACGCCCAAAAAGCATTGAGCTGTGTGTACCGCGTAGGTCAGCAGTTTGGTATCAACCATGTAGTGGAGGTTTTACGTGGCTCAAAAGCCCAGCGTGTTATTGAGCTGGGACACGATCAGCTTAGCACGTACGGCTTAGGCAAATCGGAAACCCAGGAGCACTGGTTTTCGGTATTACGACAGCTCATTCACCGGGGGCTTATTCTGCAGGACATTCGGCGTTTTGCGGCGTTGCAACTGACTGACGCCGCACGTCCTGTTTTAAAAGGCGAAGTGCCGCTGGAACTGGCTAAGCCGCGAATAGAATTAACCGCAACCAAAACCCGAATTACTGATCGGGGTGACTATAATAAAATTTTGTTCCGGCGTTTACGCAAGTTACGTAAAGACATTGCTGACCGTGATCAGGTGCCACCCTTTGTCGTATTCAGCGACGCTGCACTGGTGGAAATGTGTGTGCACTACCCCACAACAGCCAAAGATATGTTAGAAATCAATGGTGTTGGAGAAGTTAAACTGGCACGTTATGGCAATGAGTTTATGCAGGCTGTGGAAGCGTTCTTGTCCGGTGCCAGCGAGCGAGAATTATTTAATGGGTAAAGAATAATAATGGAAGACAACATCATTACGCTAAAAAGTACACCGCCGGAAGCTGACCATGAGCTTTGGGTAAACGAACTTTGTGAGCGCATTGGTGCTACGGTCCGTGAAAAAGAATGGGCAGCAGACCAGTTTTGCTGGCGTTTGAGTATTAACCAGCGGCACTGGCTGCTGTTTTATTCAGAAATTTGTGATGCCGTCTGGTTACAAGCTCTGGAAGAACCCGAAGCTACAGTAGAAGCACGCCTGGCGGAGTATGGTTATGTTTAACTATTGGTTTGCCGCACTACTGTTAGCGTTAACCCTGATACCATCGGCTTTTGCTCAGGACCCTCTGACCGTTTCTCCGCAAAGCTCGCGGTTAATGCTGAATGAACATCTCAACTACCGGGTGGTCAACGCCAATCTGCAAGTTGAGAGCATTGCTATTAATGAACCGCAGCGCTGGTTAAGCTCTGAGGAGCTGCAGGATCATAACTACGCCGGTGAACGACCCAATGTCTGGGGTGTAGTTCCCCTGTTTAATCGCAGTAACGCGCCGCTTACTCTTCACCTGCATTTTAGCGATCCTTACCTGGAGCAAGTTGGGGTTTATTTACTGGATAAAAATGGGCAAATCGAGAACAGCAATATCAGCCGGTTTTCCACTCCGTTGTTGCAGCGCGAATACTTGTCGCATGAGCAAGTATTGCCCGTAACTTTACCGGCCAACAAAATTGTCTGGTTGGCGGTGTCGGTGCAGCAATGGCCTGAACAAATGCCGTCTATAGGTCTGTGGCAGCCAGGCGACTTGCAATTACGCCTTCAGCAGCAACAAACCGCTTTGGGCGTTAACGCCGGTATTCTTATTCTGTTAGCTTTAGCAGCGGCTGTTTCAGCGCGGTTGTTCGGTAGCCGCCTGTTAATTTCCTTTGGCGGCCTGACATTAACCTTTACTCTTTCGCTGCTGTCACACAGTGGCATCTGGATTACCTATTTTACGCCATACTCGCCGGACATTGCTGCGGAGCTGAAGGTGTATATCAGCCAGCTTCTGGTTCTCGCTCTTAGTTGGTTTATATGGGAATGGTCGCGTTTTCGCTTCAAATTCTCCCGGTTCAACCGTATTGGTTATGCGGTAATGATGGCGGCTATTGCGCTGACCATTTTGCTGCCGTGGTTGTCCGAGCCCTGGCGGTTGGCCTCTGTATCCTGGCAAATTAATGCGCTACTGCTCTGGGGAGGAGTCGTTATTGGTCGTAGCCTGCAGAAACAACCTGTGGCGGGTCATAAATGGCAAACGGTATTGATGGTTCTGACCATTATATCTGCCTGGCTGCTGGTTTCACCGCGCTATAACCCAATTTGGGAAGGGCTTTCCGGGTTATTGTTGTACAGCGGCCTGACGTTAGTCACAACCATGTTTTTGCTGGCGCTAGAGCGCTATCGATTTAGTCGCCTGGTACAGCGCATTAGCAATTTAAAACGTAACCGAAAAATTTTAAGGCGGCGTTTATGGCGTATTTTAAAACGAACCGGAGAAGGTTGGTTCAGAGTTAACCCTGACGGCAGTATTAAACAGGTTAACCGACAAATGATAAAAATTTTGTCAGCTCATTCTTTGAAGCAAATTCAGACGCATTGGCCAAAAGGTTTTAGCATTGAAGGGCAGCGCCAACTGGTTTCTATTGAGCGGCTTGATGGTCGTAAAGTATGGCTAGATATTGAGTTGTTTCCTGACAATACCGGGCGTATGGCTGATGTAACAAAACGCATGGAAGCGGAAGTTCATCTTAACTTTCTGGCACACCACGATGCCTTAACGGGTCTGTTAAATGTGCGCGAGTTTCGACGCCTGCTGCAATCTCGCCTGGATAGAAAAAAGACAACCAGCGTTACCATTATTCGTCTTAATGGTTTGCAGGTTATTGCGGATCAAGCCGGTGCTGACGGTCGCGATCAGGCCATACTGCAACTGACATTATCGTTGCAGCAAAAAGCACCTAAAAGCGCACGTGTCGCACGCATAAGTGAAGCAGAAGTTGCGTTGCTGACGAACGAAGATGAACAAGCGGCGTTTGCCCAGGCACATCGTTTACTGCAAGTTTGCAGAGAGTTTCGCTTTAGTAGTGAAAAACGTATTTTTCAGCTGACAGGCCACGCCGGTATTGCTTACAGTCTTGGTGAAAGCCTGGCCGCCAGCACGATCATGCGCCAGGCTCGGGAAGCCGTGCAACTGGCAATGCAGCAGGGTGACTATCGAGTTCATTCGCACAGCGAAGCCGATCAGAAACGCTTGATTGGGCAAGCCGAGGAAGAGTGGGAAGCGCGGCTGAAGAAGGCACTACGGGAAGAAAACTGGCAGTTGTTTGCGCAACCACTGGTCAGTGCCGCAAAAAGTGAAGATAAGCATTGCTTCGAGTTACTACTACGGCTGCCGGGTAACGAGAGTGACGAGGCTATTGCTCCGCAGCAGTTCTTACGGGCAGCTCTTAATGCCGGCGTTATGGGTAAGGCTGACCGCTGGCTGGTCAGGGAAGTTATTGAACATTTTAAAGAACAGCCCTTTGCCGCTAATCGCACCTGGCGCTGCCATATTAATTTGTCCGCGCAAAGCCTCGAAGATGTCGACTTTATTCGCTTTATAGAGCAAAGCCTGAAGCATTCTATATTGCAGCCGGAACAGTTGGTATTTGAGGTGGCAGAGCCTGACGCCGACAAGTACTTTGATGAAACTTACCGTCTGTTCAGAGAGCTTAAGGATTTAGGCATAGGTACTGCTTTAGATCAGTTTGGTACCGGCTTCAATTCGTTCCGGCTTATGAGGCAGTTACCGTTAACGCAAATTAAGGTTAATAGATTTTGGGTGCAGGACATGCTGGTAGATGCGGTTGATGCGGAACTGGTCGCCAGCTGTGTGCGCATTGCTAAGGTTCTTGATATTGAGGTATGTGCAGTAGGCGTGGAAAGTGACGAAGCGCGTATTAAGCTCACTCAGCTGGGCGTAGACTATATCCAGGGGTTCGTCTGTGGGCACCCAGTAGAGTGGCAACGTCAGGAAAAACAGGGCGGCTAATTGCCGCCCCTCATCCAGTGCTTAAGTTTAAGCAGCACTTTCCTTACTTTTGGAACGATTTTCCAGCAGGTCTTTAGTTGAGCTGCCAATGTTGATACGTTTCGGCTTCATGGCTTCAGGAATATTCTTCACCAAGCCGACCGTTAACAGACCGTTCTTTAAGGCTGCGCCGGTGACTTCAATGTGTTCAGCCAGGCTGAACTTACGCTCGAAGGCACGGTTTGCAATGCCGCGGTGCAGATACTCGCGTTTTTCGTTTTCTTCGGCTTTTTTGCCGGTCACACGAAGCACGCCGTTCTCTACTTCAATTTCCAGATCATCCTCTTCAAAACCTGCAACTGCCAGCGTAATGGCGTACTGGTTTTCTGCTACCAGTTCAATGTTGTAGGGAGGATATCCGGTTGCACCAGTATCTGAGCGTAGTGCCGAATCCAGCAAAGATGCCATACGGTCGAAACCTACACTGCTACGATATAGAGGGCTTAAGTCGATAGTTGCCATAGTCATTCTCCTTTGAAGCAATAACTTTAAAATGTTTAATTAAGTGACACACCATGTGTCGGTTAAGGCGGCTCTCTCAGAGACACCGGCCTTAACGTCTATATGTGTACTGCTCAATTTGGTTTCAAGAGTCGGGTTGCAAAATTTTTCATTGGACTCTGCTTCAAGGCACTCTATTATCGGAGCTAAGCAATACTTTATTTATTTGTGAAAAGGACTCTCAGGATGGCCGAAGAGCCAGAAAAAACGTGGCAATGGGTAACAGTTGATGACTATGAAAAACCGGCCGTACCCACTACCATAAAAATAAAAAAGTGGTGGGAAAAATTTGTTCGCTGGATAACACCAGAACAAGAACAGGAAGGTGAGGAAGAGCAATCGCAAGTACTGGAACTGAGTTTTGATACCGCTGCAGAGGCTCTGAATGATTGCTTTTCTGACTGGTTAAATGACAATGACGATAGCAGCTTACGCTGGATTATTGCGCCACCCCACTCTGGTGTTGAGGAAGCGGTGCAAAAGTGGTCTGAGAAGCATAGTCTGCGGGAAGTGAGCCTGCCCGACAGAGAGTCACTTTGCAACCCTGACGATTCTCCTATGCCGGAGTTTCAGCCTCAGTCCGATGATAATAAACCCTGGATAATGCCTCAGTTAGCACACAGTTTCCTGCGCCAGACGAACGGTTTGCGCTGGGTGCGGGAATTCTTCTCTCAGGTACTGTCCGGTGAAGCGGGTAAAGGCGTTATTGTTTGTGACAGCTGGGCCTGGGCTTTTCTGGAAAAAGTCTGGCCGGTGCCGGTAAATCAGTTATGGACATTGCAGGGGCTGGATCAAAATGCCCTTGAGCAGCTGGGACTGGCTCGCGGAGATGGTCGTTTACGGGCTTTAGCCGCATTAAGCCGGGGTAATGCCGGTGTCGCTGCGGCCTATTCCGACCGTTATCAACGTGGTAGTGAAAAGGCCTTTGAAACACCGGCGCTACCCTCAGAGATAAACGATGCAACGGCTTTTGTTTGTTATGCTCTGCTGCTTCACCGGGGCATGAATAAAACGCAGTTAGTGCAGGTATTGCCGATAGTTTCCGCTAGCCAGCTTGAAATTCAGTTACAGGTGCTCAAACAACGTGCCCTGATTGAGCTTGAGCAAGAGCTTTGGTACGTCACCCCGCGAGGCTACCCGGTTGTCCGGGAGTTACTTATGTCCCGTGGTTTTTGGTTAGACCGGTTCTAACGGTGCGAGCTTAGGAGGTAAGGAATGGAAACCGATTCATTAAAAGACGTCGCCGGGCTATTTAAGACACTGGACGGCTTTGCCATTTTTGAAATTGCTGTGATTTTTGCCGTGGCACTAGCTGCTGTATGGTTCACCCAACGAGTTTTGCCCTGGGTTGCAGCACATTTGCATGGCAAAAGGCGGTTATACATTTTGGCTATGGTGCCAATGGTCCGTATAGTGGTTCTGGTCATTGCACTGGTCATGATCATGCCCCGAGTTATAGAGCCGACTATACAAAATATGGTGGCGACACTAGGTGCCGCGGGTCTGGCAATAGGTTTTGCGTTAAAAGATTATGTCAGCAGCTTAATAGCCGGCGTGGTAGCTATTCATGAAATGCCCTACCGTCCGGGCGACTGGATAGAAGTGGATGGCAGCTATGGCGAAGTCACCCATATTGGCATGCGAACAGTTGAACTGGTTACTAATGATGACACCGTTATTTGGGTGCCACATTTGAAGCTCTGGGATAACTTAATTCATAATGCCAATAATGGCGGGCCCAGCTTAATGTGTATTGCTGAGTTTTATGCGCAGCCGGAAGCCGACGCCTATCAAATTCGTGACGCGCTGGAAGAAGTGGCACTGACCAGCCCTTATCTGCAACTCGGTAAGCCAATAGCGGTTACCGCCGCAGAACAACCCTGGGGCACAAAGTATCGCTTAAAAGCCTACCCAATTGACCCCAGGCAACAGTTTCAGTTTATTACCGACATGACCGCCCGGGGCAAAAAACGGTTAATGGAACTGGACGTACGCTTCGCCAAGGTTGAATCGGACGAAGCGTACCAGCTAAACCGTTGAGTTGTTAGTTACTTGTATTGTTGACTCATAATTACCCGCGATTATCTGCATAGTATGTTGTTTTTTGTTTGTTTTTTATCCAGCTGCATTGAGTTATAACCGGCTTCCTGTATTGTTCGCATCTCAAATATTTTGGGGTAGAAGAATATGGTGCAGACAAACGATCGGGCTAAATTTCAAGCAATAAATAATGACACAATATTTGTTGTTACCTTCGGTAACGATACCCGCATTCGGGACGCCAAACCTGCTTTTCAATCCCTTTTAAAAGAAACCAATGATGAACTCAAACATCGCACTCGCACCAATATTGTTGGTGAGGTTCCTAAAGCCGTGCTGGATGAAATAGACAATGCGGTGCGTAATGAGAGCCCGTGGCGTGGTGTCTTACCTATAAGAGTAGCCGAAGGCAGAATAGCCTGGTTTGAAGTTTTTGTCCGGGGAACTTACCGCAGAGGAAAAGTAACCGGAGCTCAATGGTTAATGACTTATGCGCCACATGAGCTTGCCTCCAAAGCGGAGAAAATGTACCAGTCTGGCAGTTTAAACCGCCGGGTATCCATGCAGACTGTGCTTGGAGCTATAGCAGGTTTAATCTTAATTCTTGCTTCAGCAATGATTAACTGGTGGGCGGTAATACCTACAGGGCTCGCCTTTTTAATAACCTATTATTTGCTGAGCCCCGGACGTAAATATGCGGAGCAGTTGAATTCTCTGGAGGGTGAATATGCTCCAATCCAACAGCGCATATACGCGGATAGCTCAACTCTGGGCGCATTGCTGTATGAGTTAATGTTAAAAGACAGTGCAATGACTGCTGTGATATCGCGGTTAGATAATGGTACAGAAGCGCTGGCCGAAACGTTAAGCAGCACAAGACAACGTTCTGAGCATACTCTGGATATGTCGCAACAAGCGGTTGCCGCTATAGAGCAAGTTGCGACTGCCATGGAAGAAATGTCAATGACGGTGGCTGATATCGCCACTAATGCCAGTGAATCGTCCAGCTCCGCAGAAGATGCCCGAAATACGGTGAATCATGCGGCAGAATTCATTTCAAATACTTCGGACAAGATGAGTTATCTAGTACAACAAGTTTCAGCCAGTGCTAATACTACTGAAGATCTTGTTGAGCGCTCAGAAATGGTTCGTACGGTTAGTCAGCAAATTGATTCAATTGCAGAGCAAACCAACTTGCTGGCACTAAATGCTGCGATTGAGGCTGCCCGGGCGGGAGAGTCAGGTCGCGGATTCTCTGTTGTTGCAGATGAAGTAAGGAATTTATCGAAGCGTACTCAGCAAGCTGTTGACGAAATTGATGAAACCATTACCGGAATGGCTGGGGCGATTGAAAAATGGGATCGACAGATGGCCGAGCAACGGGAACTGGCGGAAGAATGCGGTGAACTTGGTCAGCAGTCGAAGAATGAAATGGTTTCAATTCAAGATGCGATCACTGATATCAGTGACCGCATGACTCAAATTGCAACAGCTGCAGAAGAGCACAGTCAGGCCGTCGGTGAAGTTCGTAATGGCATAAACCAGGTTAACGATACCTCAAAAGAGACTCACGAAGTCGCTATTGCTAACGCAGAAGATGTTCAGAGTGTCTCCAGGCGCGTGACTGAGTTCCGCTCGCTGGTTGCCGCCTTTGAAGACGACGACGATTAAGTTTCCTCGGCCAGGAAGCCACCGGACTGGTGGCGCCATAATTTGGCGTAGAGTCCATCCTGAGCAAGCAGCTGTTCGTGGCTGCCCTGCTCTATAATCTGACCCTGATCCATTACCACTAGTTTGTCCATAGCAGCAATAGTGGATAAGCGGTGGGCAATAGCGATAACTGTTTTACCCTGCATGAGTTTATACAGGTTTTCCTGAATGGCGTTTTCTACTTCGGAATCCAGCGCTGAGGTTGCTTCGTCCAGAATCAGAATGGGCGCATCTTTTAACATGACACGGGCAATAGCAATTCGCTGGCGCTGACCACCTGAAAGTTTTACGCCGCGTTCGCCGACATGCGCATCCAGACCGGTACGACCTTTGCTGTCACTTAAGTCCGCAATGAACTCCTCGCAATGCGCCTGCCGTATTGCCTTCATTAAGTCCTCTTCACTGGCGTCGGGGCGTCCGTACAAAATATTGTCGCGTACTGAGCGGTGCAGCAAAGAAGTGTCCTGAGTCACCATGCCAATGCTGGCGCGCAAACTGTCCTGCTGCACTTTATGAATGGGTTTATCATCAATACGAACTTCGCCGCCCTCAACGTCGTAGAAGCGTAACAACAAATTCACCAGCGTGGACTTTCCCGCTCCGGAGCGTCCGACAATACCGACTTTTTCGCCCGGCTTAATGTGCAAATTAAAGTCATCCATAACGCCATGACCTTTGCCATAATGGAAGCGAACATGATCAAAATTAATGTCGCCGGAAGTCACGTTTAAAGCGGGCGCATTGGGCTCATCGATAATGCGCTGTGGTACAGCAATTGAGCCAATACCGTCCTGAACGGTACCAATGCTTTCAAACAGCGTCGACATTTGCCACATGACCATTTGTGACATACCAAATAAGCGCAGAACCAGACCGATAACCACTGCAACAGCACCTAAGGTCACAGCATTATCCATCCACAACACAATGGCGGTAGCGGCAGAGCTGAACAACAATGCGCAGTTTATAAAGTAGAGAAAGCCGTAAAGCTGCGTAACCAGGCGCATTTGCTTATGCACTGTTCCCAGAAAAGTGTCCATGCCCTCGTGCGCAAACTCGGCCTCGCGCAGCGAGTGTGAGAACAACTTAACGGTTTGAATGTTGGTATAGGAGTCGACAATGCGCCCGGTCATATTAGAGCGGGCGTCAGCCTGTTCGGCTGATATTTTACCCAGTTTAGGCACAAAGTAGCGTAACAACAGAGCGTACAGAATGAGCCAGCAAGCCAGTGGCAGCATCATACGCCAGTCGGCACTACCAATAATGACAAACATACCAAGGAAGTAGACAGCGACGTAGTTCACAACCTCAATAAAGGTCATGATGCACTGCCGCAGTGCGAGTGAAGTCTGCATTAATTTGGTGGCGACCCGGCCGGCAAACTCGTCCTGATAGTAACTCATGGACTGTTTCATCAAATAACGGTGACCCAGCCAACGAATGCGCATGGGGAAGTTACCCAGCAATGTCTGGTGAGTCAGCAGGGAGTGAAACCAGACCAGCAAGGGCAAACCGACTAACACCAGAATGCTCATTCCAAGCAATGGCCAAAACTGATCGTTTAATAAGGTTTCTTTGTCCTGCGCTGCCAGCCAGTCAACAATTTGCCCAAAAAAGCCAAATAACCAGACTTCGGCAATGGCAATAGCGGCCATAAGTAGCGCGGTTAGTGCAATAAAAGGGGTCGCCCCTTTAGTGAAATGCCAGCAGAATGCAAAAAATCCGGTAGGAGCCTGAGTGGGTTCCTCCGTAGGAAAAGGGTTTAATCGGCGCTCAAACCAGGAAAACATTGCTTTTCACTCCTTGAGATACATCAAGCTAAAGGGTATCAGGTTCACCGCCGTTCATCTTGTAAAAAACCGACATATGGACAATAATGATAACTATTAACAACAAATGAGGTTTTTATGAAGCTTTTTTCCATGATGGCCGCAGGCGCCGCACTACTTTTTAACGTAGCGGCAATGGCCGACGACGATGATCAGCAATACCAACATTTTAAACCAGAGCCAGCCGAGAATCTGGAGCAGGCTATTATGAACCTGAACGAGTATAACGCGAAGCTAGAGGAAATCGTGAATGGCGATTTAACCTCTCAGGACATGGCCAAAGTTCATGAACTGACGTACACACTGGAAGTGGCGCTAGCGCGTTTAAGTAAAGAGCTGAATGTTGCAGCAAACTCGCTGGAAGAAGTTCATCTGGGCTCTGAGCAAATGAATAAACAGCGCGTTAAAGGCTTTGGTAAGAGCTACTTAGACACGCTGAACCATATCTTGGGTGGGCATCGCAAACACCATGAAGGGGACCGCAAACACCAGATGGGCGACCACAAAAAACACCATTAAACCTAGAATGTTTTCAAAAACGCCTTAAAGTGTCGCAGCCAAAAGCTTTGTGGTTGCGACATGGCGTTTCTGCCAATTGAAATCTCGCAAATGGCTTCATCGCTTATTTCAGCTCTTGGCAGGGGTAATAATACGACTCCGGTATTGCTGGCGTAATCCGTTATTTTTTCACTGAGCTCATTGGCTTTTAAAGCAAAATGCAGATGAAACATGGCTACTTGCGGCATTTCTGGGTTAACCCGTACGCCATCTAGCGTGTTCAGCGCTTCTCCAAGTGCGCGGGCGTAATTTACGGCTTCCGGCATAATTGGCAGGTTTTCTTTTAGGCCGTAGCGGGCAGACAGCACCTGGGGGTATTGAGTAATAATATTGCCGCCAGCACGGCGAGCCCATATTTTCGCTTGCTCAATAAAGCTCTCTGAGCCTGCCAGAATGGCTCCTGAAATGCCGCCTAAATCTTTATAAAAGCTGACATAAACCGAGTCAAATAACTCACAGACCTCAGGTAGTGAACAGTCATAAGCTCTCGGCACCTGCCATAGGCGCGCCCCGTCCAGATGGATCGCAATATTGTGTTGTCTGGCCCACTCTGACTGCATGACTAAGTCGTCCCAATTGGGCAGTTGTCCGCCAATTTCGCGCATGGGCAATTCCAGTAGTACGCTCGCTAAATCATCCGTTTGCACCGACTTGAGGTCGTTAAGCGTTATGGGTTTATCGGCAAAACCCGTGGTAGTGCCGTTGAGCTTCCATAAAGCTTCAAAGCCCATTTTTTCGTGCAGCATTAAATGCGAGGTTGGGTGCAGAGCCACGCCGTTGCGCTGGCGCTCATCGGCATGCACGCGCAAGGCCAAAGGCTGCGCCAGAGTACCGGTTGGCAAAAACAACGCTGCGGGTTTGCCTAATAACTCTGCTACTTCATCTTCAAAGTCATTAATAAGCGAGCCGCTGCCATAAACGTCTCTTTTCTCATTCGGTTGCAGTTGTTCCGCAAGCAGCCTCAGTTCGTCTGCCATTGAGTTCTGCGGTTGCCGCAAAAGCGACGCGCTGGCCTGTTCAACGGCGTGTTGGTATGCCTGTTTGGTTTTTTCACTAATTGAGACTGACATGCTGCACCTATTTTGAATGGACTTTACCGCCAATAATTTTGTAAGCAGGGGTGCCGCGTATCATGGTTTCGCGCGCAAACTCCTGCCCACATCCCGGGCAGTGACATGGTGTGGTCGTGTGGTCTTCAACAATCCGCTCAATAAAGCATTTTACCAAAGCGCCTTTGCCACCTTTGCGATATTTAAATATGGGTGTTTTGCACTGCAGACAAGAAATCTGCACGGTGCGAACCGGCCCTTTCTTGTTCGGTTTCGCCATAAACTCTTCGGTTATAATTTAAGCATTTCCATTAGTGTAACAAGCACGCTATAGTTTTTCTTCCTGTATCAAAAGAAGAATAAAGGACACTGCTATGCGTTATTCCATTGTCGCCCTGGCTGTTTTGGGCTTATTAACGGCTTGTGGGCAACCGCAAGAGAACAATTCTGGCCAAAATTCTCAAACGGCTGCTGAGCAACCTAAACAGACTGAGCAAAGCTCGCAATCTGAAACCGAACGTCTGAATCAGTGGTTTGAGGAAAAATACGAAGAACAACTTCAGCAAAGCCCCATTCAAATGACTTTCCTGGGCCGTAAAGATCGCTACGGCGACATTGATGATATGACCATAGCCGCAGAGAAAAAGCAGTTAGATTGGCTGGAAGCAACCGTTGAAGAGCTGAAAGCGAACTTTGACTACAACAAGCTAAACCTTGAAGCTCAGACGTCTTACGACGTTTGGGTTTATCAATACGAACAAGCCAAGCGTAATGCTGAATTCCGCGGCATGGACTACGTATTTGACCAAATGCGTGGTGCGCACACCTTCCTGCCGCAGTTTTTAATTAACTTTCACCGGGTTGATGATGCCGAAGACATGGAAGCTTATATTTCCCGTCTGGAAGGCGGGGCAACGGCTATTGAGCAATTATTGCAGCGTGCTGAACAGCAAGTAGAGAATGGTGTTCGAGCGCCGCGTTTTGCGTACGAGCAAATTATTAAAGAAGCCAAAGGGCTGATCTCCGGCGCGCCGTTTGACGAAGAAAGCGACTCAAGTTTACTCGAAGATGCTAAGAACAAACTTAGCTCTCTTCAGGAAAGTGATGCGATCTCCGCTGAGCAGGCCGACAAATACGAAAAAGAAGTGCGTAAAGTGCTACTAGAACGTTTCCAGCCAAGTTACGAAGCGCTTATTAGCTTTTTGGAAAGTGACATTGAAAACACCGACGAAATCGCAACCGGCGTGCATCGTCTGGAAAACGGCGAAGCTTACTATAATGCCCGTTTAGCCAACTATACGACCACCGACTTAACGGCCGATGAAATTCATGAGATTGGCCTGAGTGAAGTCGAGCGTCTGACTAATGAAATGATAGCTATTAAAGAGAAAGTCGAATTTGACGGCGATTTGCAGGACTTTTTCGATTATATACGTACTGATGAGCGCTTCTTCTACCCGAACAACGACGAAGGCGCAGAGATGTATCTGGAAGATTCGCGTGAATATCTGGCTTACATTAATGAGAAGCTGCCGGAATATTTCGGTATTTTGCCGCAAGCCGATTTGGTAGTAAAACGCGTTGAACCCTTCCGCGAACAAGACGGCGCCGCCCAGCACTATTACCCCGGTTCGCCTGATGGTGATCGTCCGGGTATTTACTATGCGCATTTGTCCGATATGAGCTCGATGCCGAAAAATGAGATGGAAGCTATTGCTTATCATGAAGGTAATCCGGGTCACCACATGCAAATTTCCATTGCGCAGGAACTGGAGTCCGTACCGGAGTTTCGTACTCAGGCTGGCTTTACGGTTTATAGCGAAGGCTGGGGTTTATATTCAGAGCAGTTAGCCAAGGAAATGGGTGCCTATGAAGACCCTTACTCTGACTTTGGCCGCTTAACCACGGAAATTTGGCGTGCCGTGCGCTTAGTTGTGGATACCGGCATGCATGCTAAAGGCTGGACTGAAGAAGAAGCGGTTAAGTACTTCCAGGAGCACACCCCAATTGCTGAAGGGGCTGTGCGTTCAGAAGTTCGTCGTTATCTGGTTATGCCGGGTCAGGCAACCGCTTATAAAATTGGCATGATCCGAATTCTGGAACTGCGCGAAGAAGCCAAAGAAGCTCTGGGTGACAAGTTCGATATCCGTGGTTTCCATGACACCGTTCTTGGTGGTGGCGCACTGCCATTGCACATTCTGGAGCGTCGTGTTGAGCAATGGGTAGAAGAACAGAAAAAAGCCTAACTAAGGAGAATGAGCCCGAGAATGCTGAAGCCTGGCATATACGAGGTGTTGTTATGGCCCAGCAGGCGCAGGACTCTTTTTTCAGTGCGCTCAGTTATGCCGGAAAGTCTGTCGACTCTTTCGAAAAAGCCGTAGAGCTTGAGCCTGGTTCGCTGGAATATCGCACGGCGTTACTGCAGTTTTATATGATGGCACCTTCAATAGCCGGTGGTGATGACGAAAAAGCATTAGCGCAAATTGAGGCGATGAGAGAAATCGATGCGGTGGAAGGGGCATTTGCCCGAGTTAAGTACCTGCAACATCATGAAAAAGGCGAGCAGGCGCGGACGCTAGTGAATGAAATTTTAGCTGAGCATCCGAATAACGCCGACGTTCTGGTTTATCTTGGCTTTCAGGAACAAAAAGACGGGAACTATGAAAAAGCGTTCTCTTTTTTTGAACAAGCGGCTGAGGGTGAATCGCGAAAAGGTGAAGCTCCTGTAATGGCTTTATACCAATTCGGTAAAACCTCTGTTTTGGCGGAAGAACACCTGGATAAAGGTATTGAGGCACTGCAACAATATTTGGACGCTGAATTACCGGACAGCGCGCCAAAAGCCCACTGGGCAAACTTTCGGTTAGCTCAACTGCTTGCCCTGAAAGGCAATGACGAGCAGTCTCAGCAGGTTATTGCCAACCTGAAAAAGGTTGACGATAAAGAGCTTCAGAAACAGCTGTCCGGCTGGAACTAAGTGTCTAAGTAACCCCGGTTGCGACCATCAGACTTAGCGCGATACAGCGCTGAGTCTGCTTTAGATATCATGCAGGCAATTAAGTCCTCGGTGCTTTCATCGGCCCCGGGCTTAAGAATGTAGCCCCCAATGCTTATGGTTAGATAATCTTCAACTTCCGAGGGCTTATGTTTTATCTTCAACTTCCGTACAGCTTCTAACAGCTGGTTCATACTTTCTTTCGTTTTTTCTTCATCGGTAGCCGAAATAACCGCAACGAACTCCTCGCCACCATAACGTGCCAGAAAATCGGTATTCCGCTGTAACTGATCAAACATGGCGTCAGCAACAGACTTCAGAGCCTGGTCACCCTGCAAATGCCCATAGTGGTCGTTATATGGTTTGAACTGGTCAATATCAATAATAAGCAAAGCTAATGGTGTTTTATGACGCGATGCTCGTTGTATCTCGTTATGAATACGCTCATCAAAAGCGCGGCGGTTAGCTATGCCGGTTAAGCCGTCTTGCGCAACTTGTGCCTGCAAAAGTCGGTTGGCCTTTTCTAGTTGGCGTTGGGTATGAATGAGTTCAGCGTAGGTGCGTTGCCGCTCAAGGGTATTTGCTATCATGTCCGCGACCAGACCAAGGCGTCGTATGTCAACAGCCTCCCAGTGACGTTTATGCCGCACCATGTCACAACCGACAAACCCTAGCAGATTCTGATTAGCTACCAAACCAACACAGATGACGGATTGAATTTTTTCGCGGTCAAATTCGGCTTTTTCAGCGGCAGCTTCCGCGGGTAACTGTTCAACATCGTTAGCAATAAATTTGTGGTGTGCTTTAATTTCTTTAAAAAACCAGGGTAAGTCTTGTAAAGCTACAGACTGTAACTCGGTGATATGTGCTTTATTGCCGTCCCGGATCCATTCGTGAGTGTTGCTCATATTCTCGATATGGTCATCAAACTCAAATACGTAACAGCGATCCGCTTCGGTATAGTTACCTATGGCAGCAATAACTTCTTCTATGCATTCGTAAGTTTCGGCAGGCTCACTGTTAATAAGACGGGTCGACAGTTCAGAGATAAGCTGATCAAAAGATATTTGCTCAGATTTTAAATCCATAGCTCACCCCTGTGCTGTTTTAACTTTTAAGTAACCATTAACGAGTTTAGTTTATATTGTTATTTTTATGTTAAATCAATAAGGGTTTAAACAAAATAAAATTGCAATATATCCTCTACGACAGGAAGCACAGAAAAGACCAGTAGTAAGGCCATGGAAATATTAAAAATTCTTTGTGCGGTGTGGTTGGTCAGCAATTGACGCAGTCCGGCGCCTGCAATGAGCCAAATTCCTACACAAGGGAAGGCTACAGTTAAAAAGGCGGCTGTTATCTCTATTACCTCGGACCAAAGCGTTCCAGTTACGGTAGTAAACGCCGCAACTGCACCAGTCGCCATAACCCAAGCTTTACCGTTAACCCATTGAAACAACACAGCCTGCCAGAAAGTGAGGGGTTTGCGGTCGCCTTTTTCAATTGTTTTTGGTGTTTGTGAGCCAATAACCCAGGCCAGCCATAGCAAATAAAGTGTACCGGCAACTTTTATCAGCTGGTGTAGCAGTGGAAACTGTTCTAATACTGAACCGAAGCCCATACCAACCACCAGCACCATCGCCGGAAAACCAAAACAAATGCCCAGGAAGTGCGGCAGGCTGGCTTTAACTCCGTAGTTTACCCCCGACGACATGATCATAATGTTATTAGGACCCGGCGTTATGGTGGTTGAGAAAGCAAAGAAAAATACCGCGATAAAGATTTCCATTAGCAGGCCCTGTTGACTTCTTAGCGGATATGAAGCGACGTTAAAGTTAATTGCTAATAATAAAAATCTAACAATTTCAAGCTACATTAATAATATAAAGGTTACAAAGTGAACTAATGTTCTGTAGCCTGTGTCGAAAATATCACATTCTTTTTAAAAAACGAAAATGGGGCAATAACTTAATGGCGACACAAAATTGGCTACAGCAGAGTAAAGAATTCATTTTACGATTTGCAGTTTCCAGCCCTTTTCCTGCCAGTTGGTTTTACGATGTTCCCCAATCTACAGAAATTGATGATATAACCAGTCCTCCAGAGCATATCGAAATAGTCAGTCATTGCTGGAATTATTCGCATTTATTCGTGTACCAGTTGAAGTCGTTGGTTGAGAACGCACCGAAAGATTTGAAAGTGACTCTTACCGGTTTTTACTGTCCGGAAGACAAAGACACCGTTGCTTTAATTGAAGAATATGCCAGTAAGAAAATTGATAATATCGAGTGGAACTTCGTTGCGCTTAACAAGAACGATTTAATGCGACGCGCTATTGGCCGTAATAAAGCCGCGAAAGAAACCAAAGCCGACTGGATTTGGTTTACCGACTGCGATTTGATGTTTGGAGAGAATACTTTTCCCAGTCTGAAAAAAGCTCTAAGCAAAGAGTCTTGTATTTTGGTGTTCCCTGAAAAAGTGGCGCGTACGGCTTTGTTAAGCAAAGAACACGACGTTCTGTGTAACGGCAAAGAAATTTCGGCAGATGAATGCCTGGAAAAAGCGGGTTATAACCACCACACCTTCAGTAAAGCAACGGGCCCCGTACAAATTACTCACGGTGATACCGCCCGCCGTTATGGTTATTGTGAACAGACAAGTTGTTATCAGGAGCCGAAAGACCATTGGGCTAAAGCCTACGAAGACAGAGCGTTTCGCTGGTTACTGGGCACGCACGGAAAGCCGCTGGATATAGAAGACGTATCCATTATCCGCCATGTAGAAAAAGGCCGTTACAAAAAAGACTCGGCCTTTTCCGAAATGCGCAAGGCCAACCGTCAGGCCAAAGACAAGTTACTGACCAAATAAGCGCATCGATAAGTTGCTCTATAACTAGTAAGATAATTCCCTATTGATTAGGATGGATGTCTTACAGTAACCCTACAGGGAGAGCAGCGAGTGAGTGAATTGACCCCCGGCTTTATTGTCGCGCATGGACATCGGCTGGAAGACTTAACCGATGTGGCGGTTACATTCACCCAAAACTACCCGCTGGCGCCGCTGGAGCAGGAAACTGTGTTGGTGCAGAGTAACGGTATTGCCCAGTGGCTGAAAATTAACTTAGCCCAGGCCAGCGGCATTGCTGCCATGATAGATGTCACCCTGCCGGCACGGTTTCAGTGGAAAGCCTATCGCTCGGTGCTCGGCAACGACATTCCCAAAACCTCTCCTTTTGATAAAGACCGCTTAACCTGGCGATTAATGCGCTTGTTGCCCGGGCTAATTGAGCACAACCCACACTTTGCGCCGCTTAAGCACTACACCTCCGACGACAACGACGGCCGCAAGCTGTATCAGTTGAGTGGCCGACTGGCTGACTTGTTTGATCAGTACGCGGTGTATCGTGCCGACTGGCTGGATAACTGGGTGCGTGGTCAGGATGTGTTGGAGCAGGAACAGCCCGTTGAAGCCGAACAGTTGTGGCAGCCGGAATTGTGGCGCGCAGTCAGTAACGACATTGGCATAGATGACTACTGGAATAACCGGGCCGAGCTGCATCAACGCTTTATTGATACGGCAAAGGCGTTAACTGAACGTCCTGCAGGCTTGCCGCCACGGGTGGTGGTGTTTGGTATTTCCTCGCTGCCGCAGCAAATGCTGCAGGTGCTGGATGCCATAAAAGGCTACACCCAAATTCTGTTGTGTGTGCATAACCCGTCGCAATACCACTGGGCGGATATTGTCGATGGTAAAGAAGCCTTGCGGCAGGCGGTAAAGGCCTCTTCGCGGTTAAAACACAAACCCGAGCTGCCCGACGACCCGAACGACGACGAACTGCATCAGCTGGCGCATCCGTTGCTGGCGTCCTGGGGTAAGCAGGGGCGGGACTACATTCGCCTGCTGGATTTATACGACGAAACCCTGGCCAAACAGGAAGCGTTTAACACTATTAAGCTGGAGCTGTTTGAGCCGCATAACACCAACCATTTATTGGCTCAGCTGCAGGACGACATTTTAAACCTGCGGCCGGTACAGGAAACCCGCGAGCTTTGGCCAGCGCCTAATGCTGCGGATAAGTCATTACAGTTTCATGTCTGCCACAGCCCGCAACGGGAACTGGAAGTGCTGCACGACCAGCTACTGGATGCCTTTGCAAAAGACCCGGAACTAAAACCGCGCGACATTATGGTGATGCTGCCCGACGTCAACACCTACGCGCCATACATTGACGCGGTATTTGGCCGCTACCACAACCGCTTTGGCGAACGTGACTCGCGTGCCATTCCTTATACCATTGCCGACCAGGGTGAGCGCCATCAGCGGCCGTTAATGATAGCGCTGGAACTATTGCTGCAAGTTGATCAACTGCGTTTTACCCAGACTGACTTATTCAACTTACTGTCGGTACCGGCGGTGCAGCAACGCTTTGATATGAGTGACGATGACCTGCCGCAGTTGAAGCGTTGGGTAAAAGAAGCCGGGGCACGTTGGGGGCTAAATGCTGAGCAACGCGGCCAGTTCTATATGCCGGAAGCGGAAGAAACCAACAGCTGGTGGTTCGGCTTAAAGCGCATGATAGCGGGTTACGCCATGGGTGATTTGGCCGACGTTAGCTCAGGAAGTGACTCGCCATGGGCAGACGTCGAGCCCTATACCGAAGTGGCTGGGCTAAGTGCCGCACTGGTGGGCTGCCTGGCAGACGTGGTGCGCACGCTGGAAAAATGGTGGCAGCAGGCGCAAGGTGAACACACCTTGCCGGAGTGGGTCACTCAGGGCGAGTGGTTACTGGAAGAGTTTTTCGAGGCCGAAGAAGACAGTGATCGCTTACTGTTAGCCAAGCTGGGTGACGAGCTGTATCAACTGCGGGACATTTGCGTAGAAGCGGATAACGAATCACAACTGCGCCTGCCCATATTTAAAGACGCCTGGCTGGAGCGCGTCGATCAGCAGAACCTGAACCAACGCTTTTTGGCTGGGGCGGTGAACTTTGCCACCTTAATGCCCATGCGGGCCATTCCGTTTAAATACGTGTGTGTGCTGGGTATGAACGAAAGTGATTACCCACGTTCAACACCGCGTGTCGACTTTGATTTAATGACCGACCGTTACCGCCCCGGTGACCGTTCGCGTCGTGACGATGACCGCTATTTATTCCTGGAAGCCATGCTTTCAGCCCGTGACTGCTTTTACTTAAGCTGGGTGGGCTACAGTGCCAAAGACAATAGCGAGCGTACGCCGTCGGTTTTGGTAGCGCAATTGCGTGACCACCTGCAGCAAGGCTGGAACGCGGATATCAACAGCCTGACCGTTGAACACAAATTACAGCCGTTTAACCCGTATTATTTTAATCAGGAAGACCCGGACTACTTTACCTATGCCAGTGAATGGGCACAGGCGCACCAGGGCGCTGTGGCTTCTACTAGCAGCACGGGCTCGGCGACTGCCACGGACGACGAACTGGAACGCACTCTGAGCATTAACGACATTAAACGCTTTATTGAAGAGCCCGCGCGGCTGTACTTTAACTGGCGGCTGGATACCTATTTTAGCCGCAACAGCGAAGACCTGGACGACAGCGAAGCTTTTGTGATGGATAACCTGCAAAGCTGGTCGTTAACAACGCGCTTAGTGGATGCGGGAAAACGAGCGCTGCTGGGAGGGGCTAGCATTGAAGCCGCGCTACTAAAAGAGCTGAACCGCATAAAGCGCGAAGGGGCTTTAGGTATTGGCGCAATAGCCGAGCAAAACGGGTTTCAGTTGTTGGAGCAGTCGCAGGAGATACTGGAAACCTATCAGCAGAGCATTGCCGGTTACTCGGGTGTGAATGAGTTTCCGATCGAGGTTGGTTTTGAGCATGGCGGGCTGACTATTGATGACACGGTAACCGGGCTGCACAGCAATGAGAACGGCGAGCGGCTATGGGTTGTTACCTCTGCCAGCAACATTGCGGCTAAAAACGGTAAAGGCATAAACAGTGGCGGCTGGAAACACGCCAGCGCCTATTACCTTGGCCTGTTGTTGCTGAATTTGCAGCAACCCACCCGGCTTCTAATTGTGTCTAAAGGCGGGTGTCAGTTGCAAGTGGCACCAGTGCCGGCTGAACTTGCGGTGCAACAACTGGAACAAATACTGGAGCTGGTTGCCCTGTCGGTACAGCAGCCGCAGCCCATGCATCTGGATGTGGGCATGGCCTGGCTAAGTGCAATGGACAAGAAAGAGCAGGATGAAACGCTGGCGCATGAAGCGGCGAGGCAGAAATACGAAGAAGAAGGGTTTCAAGACCCGGCGCTGGTCACCAAAAGCGATTATTGCGGGCGCGTTGCCGAGAGTTACGAAGCCATTCAGGCATCAAAGCACTTCCGCCGTTTTATGGACGAACTCTATGACCCCATGCGCTTAACTCTCGTGCCGGAGGATAAATCATGAGTCATTTGCCTTCTCATACGTTAGAGAACCCGCTCGACTTTCCGTTGAACAGCAGCCGACTCATTGAGGCCAGTGCGGGTACCGGTAAAACCTACACCATTGCTGCGCTTTATGTGCGTTTGGTGATTGGCCATGGCTCGCATAATGGTGCGGAAGAAACCGGGTTTGAGCGCGAACTGGTGCCGAAAAACATTCTGGTCATGACCTTTACCAAAGCCGCCACTGAAGAGCTGAGCGATCGTATTCGCGCGCGGTTGGCGGAAGCCGCCGCCTACTTCCGTGACCCGGAAGCCGTAGAAGGCGACCCCTTCTTAGCCAGTCTGCGCGAAGACTGCGCGGCACAGGGGCAAAACCTGATGCATCTGGCGCGACTGTTAGATTTAGCCTCGCAGTCCATGGACGAAGCGGCGGTGAAAACCATCCACGGTTGGTGCCAGTCGATGCTGAAAGAACACGCTTTTGCCAGCGGCAGTTTGTTCAGTCAGGACGTTGAAACCGACAACGAAGAGCTGCGCCTGCAGGCCGCTGAAGATTACTTCCGACGTTTTATTTACCCGGCGGATGCCGAGCTTAGTGCCCGATTGCTGGAAGATTTTAAATCACCCGAAGCCTTGTTAGGGCTCACTTATAGCTTAAGCAAAAGCGGGCAGGCGCCAGTCGACGGTGACTTGCACAGCCTGCTGAAAGAAGCTGAAAGTGCGCATCAGCAACGAATGGCTGCTATAAAGCAGGAAGTTGCACCTATTGTCCAGGAACTGGTTGATAAAACCTCGCAAGCTAAGGGTGCAGCAACCAAACTTAAGCAGTTTCAGAAATTTGCGGACTGGTGCGGCGATCCTGACCTAGTTGAGCCCGAAGCTACTGCAGCTAACTGGAAAAACATAAGCACCGATGAGTTACAAAAGTTTGCCGATGCCAAACTTGGCGGTATGCCCCAAAGCTGGGCGGTGTTAGGTGAGCTGCAGGATCGCATTAAGCGCAGCAAGGTGCAGCAGCAGGAAGAGCTGGCCAAAGTAAAACAACACGCCGCTTTCTGGGTCAGCAGCCGCTTTGCCGAGTTGCAAAACCAGCGGGCCGAAATGGGTCACGATGACATGCTCACCCGTTTACGTGACGCGCTGAAAGGCCCCAGTGGTGAGGCCTTAGCAGCCGCTATTCGTAAGCAGTATCCGGTAGCCATGGTGGACGAGTTTCAGGACACCGACCCGGTTCAGTACGAGATTTTTAACCGCATTTATAATTTAGCGGAGCCGCATCCGGGCACCGGTATTTTCCTTATTGGTGACCCGAAACAGGCCATTTACAGCTTCCGCAACGCCGATATATACACCTATTTAAAAGCCCGGCGTGATACCGAAGGCCGGCATTATAATCTGGCGCGAAACTTCCGTTCATCGCAGGCGATGGTGGACAGCGTTAATTCCCTGTTTGAGCGCGACGAAGAGCTGCCGCTCGGTGCTTTTCTGTTTAAAACCGAAGCAGAAAATCAGCTGCCCTTTAATCCGGTGGGTGCAAATGGGCTGAAGCGCACTTTCAAACATTGCCTGTTATCCAGCAATTTAAAAACCGCACCGGCGCTTCTGTGGTCGGTGTCCGGTGAAGAAAAACGCAATAAAGACACGTTTTTCCGCGCTGCCGCGAACCATCACGCTAACTTGATTGCCTCCCTGCTTAATGATCCGCAGGCCGGGTATTACAATGAAGACGATAAACTCGAACAACGCGTAAAAACCAGTGACATTGCGGTGCTGGTGAACAACTTTAACGAAGCCAACGCCATTAAAAAGGCGCTGAGCGACCGCGGACTGAAAAGCGTTTACTTGTCAGACAGGGAGTCGGTATTTGCGCAGCGCGTTGCCAAAGACCTGCTGGCGCTGGTGAGTGCCTGCGCCGAACCGCGAGACCCGTCGCTGATACGCAGTGCTTTAGCCACGCAGTTGCTTGGCCTGCCGCTGAGTGAGCTGGAACATATTCACAGCCACGAACGCGAGTGGGAAGAGCGGGTAGAGCAGTTTTTAAGTTATCACGACCAGTGGCAGCGACAGGGTGTGCTGGCCATGTTGCACAGCCTGCTGCACGACCATCAGGTGCCGGCCAAGCTGCTGGAAGATCGTATTCACGGCGAACGCCAGCTTTCCGACGTGCTGCATATTGCCGAGCTGCTGCAACAGCAGAGTCTGGTACTGGATGGCATTCCGGCACTGGTGAACCATTTTGCCGAGCAAGTGAACGAACGACATGGCTTTGGCAGTAACAGCCGCACTCAGAGTGACGAGCAGCAACTGCGCTTAGAAAGCGACGACGAACTGATAAAAATTATCACCATTCACAAGTCAAAAGGCCTGCAGTACCCGTTGGTGTTCATGCCCTTTGTGGCGTACACCCAGGCAGAAGCCTACCGGATAAAACCGCCGGCGGTGTACCACGATGAAAACGGCGAGCTACAAGTATTGTGGTCAAAAGATGACGACAACAAACAGCGTTTGAGTAATGAGATCCTCGCCGAAGACTTACGCAAAATGTACGTGGCCGTTACCCGCGCGCAATACGCGACCTTTATTGCGCTGGAAGCGGTTAAAGAGCATCGCAACAACCCGCTGTTTTATCTGCTGAATGGCGGCGAGTCACTAACCGATGAGTTGTACAACGAAGTCAGCGAACGCTGGCAAAAGGCACCGCACACGCAATTAACGCGACTGGAAGACGATGAGCCTTTGGTCCGAGCGCTGGAACAGGAGCAAACAGCGCCGAAGCTGACACCGCGCAGCATGCCCTCAGACCGCAAGCTGGAGCGCTGGTGGGTGGCCAGTTACAGTGCGCTGAAGTACGAAGGTGCAGTGACAAAAAGTGTGCAGGCACCGCAGTCGCCCGACGAAATGAACCTGCTAGATGAACGCGACGATGATGACGCGGAAGTTGCCAGTGCCACCGAGCCGAGTCCGGACAGCATTCATCACTTACCCAAAGGCGCGGGGCCGGGTACGTTTTTGCATAACCTACTGGAAGAGTCAGCCAATATGGGTTTTGCGCAAATAGCCGGTGACGCTGCCGAGCGTACCGAGCTGGTAGAGGGTTTTTGTGTCAGCCCTTATTGGCAGGAACATCAAAACAGCCTGGAGCATTGGCTGGACGCCTATTTGCATAACCAATTCCCCATTAACGACAGTGGTGACCGCATCAGCTTAAGCGCTCTGGACCAATACAAAGCCGAGCCGGAATTCTGGTTCGGTGCCAGCGAGGTTAACGCTCAGAGGCTGGATGCTCTGGTTCGCGAACACACTTTGCCGGGGCATGAACGCCCGGCACTGGAACCTAATGTGCTGAACGGCATGCTCAAAGGCTTTATCGATTTGGTGTTTGAGCATAACGGTAAATACTACGTGGCGGATTATAAATCCAACTGGCTGGGCGAAGACGACCACGCCTACACCGAGCAAGCCATGCGCGAGAAAATTTTGCACAGCCGTTATGACCTGCAATACGTCATTTACACGCTGGCACTGCATCGTTTGTTAAAAGCGCGCTTGGGCAGCGACTACGACTATGACACCCATGTAGGCGGTGCCGTGTATCTGTTCTTGCGGGGCCACCGGGCGGAAACTGGTGGTGCGTTCTGCGACCGGCCGCCAAGGGAACTGATAGAGCAGTTGGACGCGCTATTTGCGGGTAGGGACTTTTCAGATAAGGAGTCGGTATGACAGAAGTAACCTCAAACACCTTATTTGAAGCCCTGCGTGACTGGCGCGATGCCGGTTGGATACGCTCTATAGACCTGGCCTTTGTCGAGTTTTTGCAGCAAGCCGGAGAAACGCGCAGTGAGGTATTACTGGCAGCCCTGTGTGCCTCGCACGAAGCCGGGCGCGGGCACACCAGTATTGATATAAAAGCGTTACAGAAAGAACCCGAGACCGTGCTGAATTTACCACCCGAGAACCGCTATTCACCGAACTGCCTTGCCCCTAGTGAGTTGTTCCGTCAGTTTGGTACCGGTTTGGAAGCGGCATTAACCCAAAGCCAGTGCGTCGATTCCGACGGTAAAGGCAACCAGCCACTGGTGTTAAGTGGCAGCAAACTGTATTTGCGCCGTTACTGGCAGTACGAAGCCTTTATAGAGCGTGACCTGCAGGCGCGCATGAGCGATCGCCCGGTTACTAATGACGACTTACTGAAAAGCACGTTGGCCAAGTTGTTTGCTCAAGCCGGTGGTGAAAAGACGGATGAGATTAACTGGCAGCGCGTGGCCTGCGCCAATACCGTGCGTAACCGCTTTAGCGTCATAACCGGCGGGCCTGGCACCGGTAAAACCTACACCGTGGTGCGCCTGTTAACCGCATTGCAGCATCAGACTTTATTTCTGGGTTTACCGCCGTTGCGCGTATCGCTGGCAGCGCCTACCGGTAAGGCCGCCGCGCGGCTGACCGAATCGATAGAAAGCGAGCTGAATAGGCTGCGGGGTGATGCAAAGCTCGCCAGCCTGAAAGGCGCCTTAGATTCAATAAAACCTGAAGGTAAAACCCTGCACCGGTTACTGGGTGTAAAACCGAACTCGCGCGCCTTTAAACACCACGCCGACAACCCACTGCGCACCGACGTGGTGATAGTCGACGAAGCCTCAATGATAGACATTGAAATGATGACCGCGCTGCTAAAAGCCACACCCAAAAATGCGCGCTTGGTGCTCATTGGCGATAAAGACCAGCTTGCCTCCGTAGAAGCCGGCGCCGTGCTAGGCAATTTGTGTGAAGGCGCGGACCAAGGCCGCTACCACACAGAAACCGCTCGGTGGCTGCAGCAAGTCGCCGATACACCCGAGTTCCCAGACGACTTATTAGACGACAACGGCGAGCAACGCCTACAACACGTGGTGAAATTCCGCAAAAGTTATCGCTTTAAAGGCCCTATCGCCGACTTGGCCAACGCCATTAATCGACAAGACAACGCCGCAACAAAACAGGAACTCGAAAAATCCAAAAACGCCGATGAAGACTACCCGGTTAGCCTGTATGAAGTCAGCAGCCTAGACGACCCAGCCTTCGAAGCTCTGGTTAAACGAAACCTTGCGGTTTCGGGTAGCCTGACGTTCCACGTCAGGAACAATACCGAAACCACCACCGATGCCAACAACATCAACGAAGTTGCCCAGGAAGCCCTACAAAGCCTAGGGAACTTCCAAATCCTCACCGCCCTGCGCGAAGGGCCCTGGGGCGTAAAAGCCGTTAACCAAAAAGTCGGCGACATACTCGGCGTAAACGCCAACACCTGGTACGAAGGCCGGCCCGTTATGGTCACCAAAAACGACTACGGACTGAAGCTGAACAACGGCGACATTGGCCTAACCTTTAAAGACCCCGAACACGGGCACCTGCGCGTCGCCTTTCCCGACCAGGTCAACAAGTCTGAAAATAAAGGCGTGCGCTGGGTACTGCCCAGCCGCCTCACCCACATAGAAACCGTGTACGCTATGACCGTACATAAGTCTCAGGGCTCCGAATTCAAACACACCGTGATGGTACTGCCTGATCACGACAGTCCTGTGCTAAGCAAAGAACTGCTGTATACCGGGATTACTCGGGCTAAGGAGCGGTTGAGTTTGGTGGGTAGGTTTGCATTAGGACTAAACAATAAAGCATGCTAATTTCTAGGTAAGATATTTCGTACAAACTCTAAGGTTAGTGCCGTTGCCTATTTCTTTCAAAAATATTGGGATTAATAAAGCCTACACGCGGCCTCAGTTAGCTGATATATGGGGGCTCGGTGGGCCACAAGCTATAGCTAGAGGCGTTTTCACGCCGGCTAATGCGAATATTATTATTCTGTTTGTGACCCACAATAAGCGTGACGACTCGACACCTTATGATGATCATATATTAGGCGATGTGCTTTACTGGGAAGGAGAAAAAGGGCACGCAAATGACAGTAGAATAGCGAATGTTCACGTAAACTCTGATGAAGTTCACTTGTTTTACCGAGATCACCATCGTGATGCTTTCACTTACAAGGGGCTGCTGACTCTAATCCAGTTCAAAGAAAAGGAAGATAAACCGAGTGAATTTCAATTTTTAATAAATCAATATGAGTCATCTGATGAAAAGGAGTTAAAAGAGTCTTTAATTGAACTCTATGGCTCACCTTTAGATACTACACGAGAAACGATAATCGATGCTCGGGTAGGTCAGCGACACTTTAGACGACAGTTGATGAAAAAGTGGAAGTCGTGCGCGGTAACGGGAGTTGGGAAAAAGGAAGTGTTGCTAGCATCTCATATTAAGCCATGGTCGAAGAGCTCAGACGGTGAGCGGCTAGATGCATATAATGGTTTACTTCTTACTCCTGCATTAGACCGATTGTTTGATGAGGGGATAGTTACATTTCGACAGAACAGAAAAATTGTTCTTTCTAATCAATTGTCTCCTTGGGAATATCAGAAGTTAGGAATTGATACCGCTATGGAGCTGCGAGAACTTCCTGTAAGAACCAATGATTATCTCGAATACCATAGGGACACGATTTTTAAGCAGACTCGTAGTTATTAGAAGGGAATAACTAAGAGGCTTAGGTAGCACATCTACATCTCCGCTCCCCAATTGCCCCCGCCCCCAAATAGTTCTAATATACCCTCACTACCCAGTAACTTACTGATCTCATGGCCCTTTCCTTTAAAAGCTTAACCCATTCATTCGTCTGTCTTTTTGTTCTATTCACCGCTGCCAGCGTGCACGCGTCCGAAATCTTCACTATGGAATCTAAGCTCCTTGATGAAGGGATAACGGCGCGGGTTGCTTTACCGGAAAGCTATGAGCATTCAGACAGTTTCCAGTATCCGGTGCTGCTGGTTATGGACGGTTCAACGCAGTTTGAGCACATAGCGGGCAACGTTAATTTTTTAAGTACGTTTTCTATTGTGCCGGAAATGATTGTTGTTGGGGTCAGTGCTAAGAACCGCTTAAAGCGCTTTACTCACACCAAAATGGAGGCCTACGCTGACCGCTCTGGCGGTGCAGAGCAGTACACCCAGTTTTTGCGAGATGAGCTGATGCCAGCGTTGCAGAAAAAGTTCAGAGTGTCGCCTTATACGGTGGTTACCGGGCACTCGCTGTCGGGGCTCTACACCGGTTATCTGGCGACTCACCATTCGGATTTTATCAACGCTGCAATATCGGTTAGTCCAAGCTTTTGGTGGGATGACTTTGCGCTTATAAAAGACATAAAAGTGGCAGAGCAAGAGGCAGAAAAACCGGCGGTACGTTGGTTTGTCAGTATGGCGAATGAGCCCAATGAAATGGCCGAGAGCTATGAGCGTTTATTGAACGTGCTGGAAGCGAAGCCGGAATCGGCTTTTGACTGGGAAGCAAAGCAGTTCCCCAGCGAAACCCATGACAGCACGCCACTAATCGGCAATGTCGAGGGGCTTAAATCCGTTTTTCGTGGATTTAATGCGGTACCTAACATTGAGATTAAGTCGCTGGAGCAGTTGCAGGCGTTCTACGCTGATTACGAAAAGACAGTGGGTTACGAATTTCCTATGTCGGTTCACCAGTACAACGTCTATGGCTTAAAGGCCGCTTATGAAGGCAAAGTTGACTGGGGACAGGCAATTCTGGAGAAAGGCGTTGAGGTCTTCGACCAGTCCGAAATTTTATGGGACAGCCTTGCAACGGTTTATTCAATGAATGACAACAACGAGAGTGCGCTAAAGGCTTCGAATAAAGCCGTGCAGCTCGCACGCGAGCATCAGTCAAAGTACATCAGTGAAATTGAAGCACAGAATAGTGATTTGAAAAACAGATAGAAAATTAAATTGTACATATTTATGTATATTATTTTGTTTGTAATTGCGTATTTTTTATGGCTATAATTTAGTCAATAGGTATAAAAGTGGTGAGGTAAAGTATGAACACACAAACTATATTGGCTGAAAAAACGGTATCTGCCAGTGACGTGCGCAAGCACCCCTGCCAGTATTTTGAAGCTGAGCCTGTGGCGGTACTTTCCCACAATAAAACCGCTGGTTATATGGTGGGTGCCGAGTTATTTGAAGCCATGGTGCGCCAGTTGGAAGCCTGTAACCCTAAAGTAGAGTCCCTTTTTAGGCCGACAGCAGCGCGCCTAAAAGCTATTAGCGCTGACGCAGAGAAGCTTTTAGATGAAGCGAAAAAGTCTGATCTGGATGACTTTGAAGAGTGATTCGGGTTTTTAAAAGCAAACAGATTCGTCAGCAATTAACTGATATTGAACTGGATGCATTAGTAAAAGACTTTAAGCGTTATAAAAGTGGTGAGGGCGTGCCTGACCTGTTCGGGCGCGATGAACGTTACGATCACCCAGATACCTTTCCGGTTCTTCGTGACAATGAAGTAATGCATTTGCATCTACAAGATCCCGATGAGCCTTGGCCTTTGCATTGCATTCAGTTTGCTAAGAAAAGTGATACGCACTTAGTCTATTGTTCGGCAGCTATGACGCCCAGCTGCTATTTGCTTATGATAATTCTTGATCCTCCTGCTCACAACAAAGCATGGAGCAGTGCGATCATGCTACCTCTAGGAACAATGGCAGAAAAATTCCGTAATCGGTATTAGACTTGCCGCAAAACGTCCAATACACCCTGGGCTAATGCCTTTTCTTGTGGTGACGCGTCGAAGTGTTCGTTGGCTTTGACGCGATCCTGCCAATGCTTCACAAAGTTCATGGGTTCATCCGGGTCAATTTGCTCAGGTTCGGACATTAAGGTGTTTTGCTGGTCGGTTTTAGCCGTGTGAAAATCCATGCGATTGCGTTGCTGTGCGCTAATTGCACCGGCCTCAAACAACTGGTTTGCAAGCTTACTCATGTCGTTAGGTGATATTTCCCGTGGGTTAAAGTCCTCGGTTATTATTTTTTGGATATCGCCGGGGCTAATGGGTTGCTTACCGTCATTGCCGCCTTCAGCCTGGCGGCGCATAGCTTCTTCAAACAGCTGGTCGCGCGCGGACATCAGACTTTCCAGTTTATCTTTGTCATCTTTGCTCAGGTCGTCTTGACTCTCTAGCTCTTCAATTTTCTTTTCAATTTCTTCGAGCCTTTCGGTATCAACACCCATCCGGTTCAGCAGCATGCTGCGATAAGCTTTCTCTATTAATGTCTCTTTTTCTTCTTGTGCTTTTTTCTGTTCAGCCTTGTTATCAAGCGGTCCTTGATTGGTTTCGTTTTTAGCCATTGCAGGTGTTGACTGGCTTACGCTGTTGATTAGTGAGTTAATGTTCATGATTCCTCCATACCAAAAGTTGCCTGCTGGGTGGCAAAAGCTTGCCTGTTTTATGCGCAATTTGCGCGTTAACGATGCTTTTGGAAAAGAAACAGCAAGAGGTGTGCCATTAAATCTCCGGTTGTCAATTGACAACCTCAGAGTGGAGCTCTATTCTTCTGTTACTGAGATGATTAAAGGAGGTGACGACAATGAATGAATATGACTTTACGCTGAAGTTTGTCATCCCTACAGATTTGAAGACAGATGATCTTAGCAACCAGATTTTTGCCGGCGGATGTGATGATGCAATTATTGGCGTGGGAGTTGCGGGTCGATTGGCGTTAAATTTTGTACGTGAATCAAATAATGCAACAGAGGCAATTCGCTCTGCGTTATCTGATGTTCAAAAAATAATCCCTCAAGCTAAGCTGGTTGAAATAGGCCCGGATTTGGTTGGCTTGTCAGGCGCTGGTGAGCAACTCGATATGAGCAGGCAATATCTGCGGAAAGTACGGGATCTGGAATTGGAGAAGTTTCCACTACCGGTGCATGAGGGCAACCCGTCACTTTGGCATTTGTGCCACCTGCTTGAATATTTCCGTCAGGAAAAGCTACGCGATATTCCAGAATGTGAAATTGAACTAGCGAAAGCCGCTATGACACTCAATTACGAGCAACAGAAGCGGCGGGTTTATTGAGGTTTTTCTGGGCAAACCCGCAAAAATTTGTTTTGCTGTGAGTAACTGAAAAAAACAAACGAAGACATTTTGCTATGCTTAAACGCCGCTCAGGAAAGACTACGACCTTTAATTCGGCTACGCCGGACAGCGATGCCCAGCGTGACAGGGCGCGTATTATTCACTCGTCGGCGTTTCGCCGTTTGCAGGCAAAAACTCAGGTGCTGGGTGTGGGCGAAAGTGACTTTTATCGCACGCGCTTAACGCACTCTATGGAAGTGGCTCAGATTGGCTCGGGCATTTGTGAGAAGTTAAAGCAAAAGTATGCAGAGAACGACGCTATTTCGATGCATATCCCGTCTTATTTTCAAATTGAAGCCATTTGTCTGGCCCATGATATTGGTCACCCTCCGTTCGGGCATGGTGGAGAAGTAGCACTGAACTATCACATGCATGGCAATGGTGGTTTTGAAGGCAACGGCCAGACGCTGCGTATTATTTCTAAGCTGGGCGAGTATTCCGACCACGACGGTTTGGATTTAACCCGGCGCACTTTACTCGGCGTGCTTAAGTATCCAGTGTTGCATAGCGAAGTTAGTACTTGCTCATTTTCTGCCGAAGACCACTTAAGTGCTTTTAAACCGCCCAAAGCTATTCATGACGACGAAAATGATGTGTTGGACTGGATACTGGAACCGCTGACTCCCAAAGACAAAGCGACCTTTCGCTCCTCTAAAACGAATGAGGGGAAAACCAAAGCGCAATATAAAGCTTTTGATACCTCTATTATGGAACTGGCAGACGATATATCGTATGGCGTGCACGATTTGGAAGACTCACTGGCGCTGAATCTGGTAACTGAAAAGCAGTGGCGCGAAGACGTACTCGCGGTGCTGGACGACAACAGCGTTATTATGCAGGAAGAGCGCTTTTATACCGAAGCACTTTTTTCAGCGCAAGAGCGGGCACGCAAGCATGCAATTAGTAAACTTGTCGGGCATTTTGTGGATGCCATTGAAGTTACAGAACAGAACTTGTTTGAATCGCCCTCGCTAGATCTGCAGGCAAGCCTTCCGGAACACATTGAACATACTCTGCAAGTGCTGAAGGACTTTGTGTTTAAGCATGTTATTCGTAGCTCTTCGGTGCAGGTTCTGGAGTACAAAGGCCAAATGATGATACTGAAGTTGTTTCAGGTACTGAGCGAAAACCCTGAACAGTTGCTGCCGGGTTCTACTCTGCAAAAGTATCAAAACGCAGAAAACCCCAAACGCGTTATTTGCGACTATATTTCAGCCATGACAGACAATTACGCGACTAAGCTCTACAGTAAGTTATTCAGTCCGGATAACGGTTCTGTATTTGATAAGTTTTAATCAGCTACTGAACAAAAAGGGTGCCGTATTGGCACCCTTTGCGTTTTACGAGTGGTTTTGATTAGAGAATAATCTTATTCCCATTCAACTAACAGGTCGACGCCGGAGTAGTTAGTGTAGCCTTTAAGGCTAATATACCAACGGTCTTCAGACGGAGACTCTATATTACAAGTTTCGTTGCTACCTGAGCGGTAGGGACGGCACTCGTAGTTAGACTCCGTAGGCTGGCTGCCTCGGCGAACATAAAGGTCAGCGTCGCCGCTTCCGCCGGACATTGTTACGTCAAGTGATGAAATGCCTGCAGGAATGTCGACGTAATAGTGAGTCCACTCGCCACTGTTACCAGATAAGTCTGTAGCTGATACCGAGTCACCTTCACCGCCGCCACCGGAGCTAGGCTCTGTGAACGAACCTGTCAGGTTAACGCCAGAGAAGCTGGAGTAAGCATTGACCATGACATAATAAGTACCAGCTTGTACGTTTGAAATTGTACAGGTTTCGGTGTTACCACTTTCGTATGGGCGGCAATCGTAGCTTGACTGAGTTGGCTCTGAACCAAAGCGAACATACAGGTCGGCATCACCCGAACCACCGTTCGTGCTAAAGCTCAGGTCAGTTGCACCGGCTGGAACATCTAAGGTGTAATAAAGGGAATCACCGGTTGTAGCTGACAAGTCGCTGACTGTCTGACCATTTGCCAGTTCATTATCTGTTGGTGGCTCAGGATCGCCGCCGCCACCGCCACCTGAGCCATCACAGCCGTTAGCGTCGATATAGTCTACAGCGTCTTTGGTTTGTGCCAAACCGTAACCAAACTGAACGTCGCGACCTGCAGGGCCTAAATCCTGTGCTGTTGTGTTAAGAACGCTACGAATTTCCTGCGCGCTGCAGCTTGGGTGATGTGACCAGACTAACGCAGCAACACCGGCTACGTGAGGTGACGCCATAGACGTACCGCTCATGGTGCCATAGTTACCTTGCTGGCCAGTACCTTCCGGGTAAGTTGAAAGAACGTTAACGCCCGGGCCTGCAATTTCAACCTGGCTGTTTTTCTGTGAGAAGCCCGCTAGCTGCTTGTTGTTATCAATAGCGGCTACTGAAACCACGGCGTTGTAAGATGCAGGGTAAGACATTGAATCGGTCTCGCTAGACGCTGAACCATCGTTACCAGCAGCAGCTACAAGTAAAACGCCCTGGTTATAAAGGTTCTGCATAGCGTTGGCTTCGGTCTGGTTTGAACCACCGCCACCCAAGCTCATGTTAACTACGTCTGCACCGTTGTCTGCACAGGTTTCAATAGCCGAAACCAAAGACGATGAGTAACCCCAGCCGTTAGAATTAAAGACTTTAACAATGTGAAGGTTCGGGTTGCTGCCAATAACGCCACGAACCCCTAGGCCGTTATCTAAAGCAGCAATAGTACCGGCTACGTGGGTACCGTGAGGACCGCCGTTGTCGTGCCAGTTACCTGTACCGCTGTCGTTGGTTCCGGTTATGGTCCCGCCCCGGATCCCCATATCTTCATGCGGTAACTCTAATCCTGAATCGATAACGCAAATCTTCTTACCACCTGCGGTTGCGGCTGCAACGCTGTCATCGACTAAGTTCGCCTGAACTTGGCTAATACCATAAGGTACGTCCTGAGCCATGAAGCGACGTTTATGATCAACTTCGATGTATTCAATGTTCGGGTTCTTCTCAAGACGCTTTTTCTGCTTTGCACTAAGTTCAGCTGCAACAGCTAGATTGTGACGCATGCTGAGTTTAATCTGGCCACCGGCTTTTTTGACCGTATTACTGGCGCGTGATATCGCAAGCTCAGAGCGGCCACGGTTGCCCATTTTCTGGACCGCGTTACCATTATTTTTAAATTTAATGATGTAACGCTGTGGAGCATCACTTTCAACTTGTTGTTGGTTTTGAAGCAAAGGTTGAGCCTGAGAATGCTCGGGAGGCTTTGCGTATGCTGCTGAAACTGATACTGCTAGAGCAGACAGTGTGAGGATACTTAGTTTTTTCATAACGTAATATTCTCTTTGTTTTTATTTTGGGTTGTGAGAGACCCTTAAGATGGCAGCAGAGGATACGACGTTTGGCTGCATGATAATGACGTCAAGTGACATCAATTGTTGTATTTAATAACAAAAAATGAAGCATTTAAAGAGGTTTTGTAACAATCTTTACAAAATATTTACAATTTATCGTCAGGGAAAAGATGCTGCGCTTTTTCCATTAACAATGTTAATAACGGTGGCTTATGAACGTTTATATTATGCTGATCATTGCCTGGGGAGCTGGCTTAATGGCGGTTTTCGGTGGCTTTTTAGCGCACGTTGAAGGCAAAGCCAATACGACAGTTAAGAAAGAACTCGTACACGGCGTTACGGCATTTGGTGGTGGTATTTTACTGGCCGCTGTGGCTTTTGCATTAGTGCCAGAGGGTATGAAAGAGCTGAATGCCTGGCAATTGACAGGGTTATTTGCCGCTGGCGGCGTTACTTTTTGCTTTGTTGATGCTTGGTTGCAAAAGCATGAGGGCAATGTCTCACAATTTATGGCAATGATACTCGACTTTGTGCCAGAGGCTGTTTCTTTGGGGGCGGTATTTACGGTTAACCCAAAAGTGGGCATTTTGCTGGCTATTTTCATTGCCGCGCAAAATTTTCCGGAAGGCTTTAATGCCTATCGTGAACTAAAATCCGCAAAATTAGCCACTAAAACCGCTTTAATCGGGCTTTTAGGTGTTTCCTTTTTCGGTCCCCTGTCCGCGATAATGGGTTATTGTTGGTTAAGCAATGCACCACAGGTTACGGCGATGATCATGAGTTTTTCCGCTGGTGGTATTCTTTATCTGGTATTTCAGGACATAGCACCACAGGCAAAAATGGAACGGCATTGGATGCCGACTCTCGGAGCCGTATTAGGCTTTATTATTGGCATGCTGAGTAAGCAGTTGTTGGGTCAGTGACGGGAGGCTTCAGGCTTCCTTTTAAAATACAAATGGTAATGGTTTTCATTTACTTTTAGGCCTTGGGCGTATAGAATCCTTCCCGCTTTAAATTCTTAATATTCACCGATAAAACAAACGACTCAAAAAGCAGGAATTCCAAATGACGTTACCATGCCGTAAAAAGCGTTCGCTGTTATCTCAGTCAATTCAGTCTGCCTTGCTCATGGCGGTGGTCAGTGTACCGGCCGTTGCCAATCAGGAAACTGAAAAAGACATGGAACACATCAGTGTTTATGGTCATCACAATCAACTGATATTAGATTCAGGCACCGCCACTAAGTCTAAAATGGCGCTAATGGAAACTCCCGCTGCTGTTGTGGTTGTTGATAAAGAATTATTAAACGAACAAGCCAGCGATAGTTTGCAGGAAAGTATACGTAACATCAGTGGTTTAACTCATTCTGGTAATAACTATGGTGTGGGCGATAACTTGATTATTCGCGGACTGGGAGCCAATTATACTTACGATGGAATGTACGGGGGAGCGGGCTTAGGTAATACCTTTAACCCCACCCGTTCGATGACTAACATTGAAAGCATTGAAGTACTGAAAGGCCCTGCAACCGGGCTTTACGGGATTGGCGCCGCAGGCGGTGTGATAAACTTGGTAGAGAAAAAGCCACAAGATAAGCCTGCTTACACTGTAAAGGTAAAAGGCGGACAATGGGACGCTTATGGCTTAATGTTGGATGCCACTTCTGCTATTACTGATAAGCTGGCTTATCGACTGGTCGCTAATCACGACAGCAGTGATGGTTATCGCGGGCTATCTGAGGAACGCTCAGAGCTTTATGGTTCATTAAGATATCGTTTCAACTCTGATAACAGCGTCCGTTTATCCACAGCCTGGATAGAAGACGAGCTACAGGTCGATTCAGTTGGCCACCCAGTCAGAATTATAAACTGGGACAGCACGCCGGGCACTCCGGGAAGTGTAACCGGTGAGGATTTAGCAAACGGTACAGACGCCGATAACGACGGCATTTACGGCTTACAACTGACTCAGGAGCAAAGACAGCAACTAGCTGAGTCATTATCCGATACCGATGGTCTTGAACCCCATGATTTAGGTGAACAAGGGCTGATTTCCCCCCTATCTGAGCCGAATGACGGGTCAGAAAAGCGTATTAAATTACGTCATGATCTACAGTTCGGCCAAACCGCCAGCTTAACTCAACAGTTACAGTACAGAAAATACGATTCAGACTATGTCCGTCAAACCGGAGCGTACAATTACGTTTATTGGAACCGACGCGGGGAAATCAATGCAAACCCTCGTGCCCCGCTTGTTGTTGATGGCGAACTGTACCCCTTTTCGGCCAGAAGGCAGGAGTATCGCCGTCAGGTCTCAGAAGAGTCCAGTTGGCAGTACTTTGCAGATTTACGTCATGACTGGCAGTTGTTCGGTTTGAATGGTGAGCAATTAATTAGTGCCAACTACGAAGATCGGGATATGTCCGTTAAAAGTTGGTCTGCTTATGATGCCGACGGCAGTGATTCAGCGAACGCGCTTCCTTATATTCTGGATATTCGCAACCCGAACTGGGGCAGCGGAAGTATTATGGATTACGACCCTATCTTACGTTCAAACTACGATAAGTCGGTAAGTGCCTGGGGTATTAGCTTACAAGAGGTCATTTACTTTACACCGAAACTGACAGGACGATTTGGCGGTGCACACTCGACAATCGAGCAGAGCTACCAGCACAAAGGAACCGATCGCGCTCCGGGCATCAGTGATGAAGCAGATACGGACGACTCGGGTTACACCTATAATGTGGGTTTAAACTATCGTTTTGTGGATAACATTGCCGGCTTTGTTAATTTATCCAAAGGCAGAACGGCATACAGTATTTTGGGTGGTATCAGCGGCGAAAACGACCGGCCGGATTCGGAATCGAAGTCGTTTGATGTGGGCGTTCGTTTCACCGCTTTTGATGATAATTTACTGGGCTCTTTAGTCTGGTTTGAAACACGTCGAACCAACTTACGTTATGCTAACCCGGACTTTAACGATAACCCGGAAGATCCAGAGTATAATATTGATGTGCCTCAGTATTTTTACGACGACGAAGACAATACCGAAGGGGTCGAGTTTGATTTAAATTTGTCGTTAAACGAGCGCTGGTCAATGAATGCAAACGCAACCTATCAGGACGCGATTAGTATTCGTGCCGACGAGCATTCAGCGCAGTCTAAAGGTGTACCGAAAAAGTTTGCAAGCTTGTGGACGAGTTATGACTACAGCTTTAGTGCTCTGCCAGAGCCACTTAAGTTAAGTCTTGGTGTGACTTACGAAGATGAGAAAAGCATTAATTCCACTGCTTTTGGCCTGCCTGATTCAACAGTAGATTCTTATGTCGTGTGGGACGCTGCAGCGGCTTACACTTCGGGTAACTGGAACTTCCAGTTGAACGTGCAAAACTTACTGAATGAAACTTACTATACTAAAGCGCTGTTCTTAGGTGGTTTACCTGGGGAAAGCCGCAACGTAGAATTTAAGGCAGTGTATAACTTCTAAAATAGGCTGAGCAGGCGGATAATTCGAAGATAGCTGATTTTATCTGCCTGCGTCAGGCAACAGCGTGACCCAACTGGATCAAAGGAGCAACCATGACCCACATAAATTCCTATTTGTTACGCTGTGTTGAATTGGCCGAAGAGGCTTTAACGGCCGGAGATGCTCCTTTTGGTTCGGTTTTAGTCGATGAATATGGGCGTGTTTTAAAAGAAGACAGAAACCGTGTTAATTCAGTCGATAAAACCTATCATCCCGAAATTGAACTCGCCCGATGGGCTGCACAAAACCTGTCGTCAAAGCAACGACAGAATACAATAATGTACACTTCTGGGGAGCATTGCCCAATGTGCTCCGCAGCACACGGCTGGGCCGGTTTGGGTCGAGTGGTCTTCATTCATTCAACTCAGCATTTGGTTCGCTGGTATCAGGAGTTTGGACGTAACCACTCTCGTGTTAATCAGTTGCCCTTTAATTCAGTGGTTCCCGAAATACAAGTGGACGGGCCTGTAGAAGAGCTGTTGCCAAGAATGTATGAGCTGCATAAGCGCCACGTAGAAAGCGAATAGGGTTAAGCCGCTATCGCGTGCAAAGTTAGTCGTGATCCTCAAGGCCTGTTTGAGTTATAATTCGCACAAATTTCAGCCGCGAAGAGAGAATTATGGCTAGAAACAAGAAAGAATCCATTGTTTTGGAGACTCCGACGGGGTCTGATCACGTGCTGCTGCATTCTTGCTGCGCGCCATGTTCAGGTGAGGTTATGGAGCGCATGGCGGAAGCTGGCATTAAATTTACCATCTTCTTCTATAATCCGAATATTCACCCGGAAAAAGAGTATCTGCTGCGTAAAGAAGAGAACATCCGCTTTGCTGAAAAGCTGGGTGTGGACTTTATTGACTGCGATTACGACTCTAAAAACTGGTTCGAACGGGTTAAAGGCCTGGAGTGGGAACCGGAGCGCGGTGAGCGTTGCACCGAATGCTTCGATATGCGCTTTGAGCGTACAGCGTTGTATGCTCATGAAAACGGTTTTGACACCATTACCAGTTGTTTAGGTATTTCGCGCTGGAAAAACATGGACCAGATTAACGACTGCGGTAAGCGCGCGGTAGCGCCATACCCAGGTTTGCATTACTGGACCTTTAACTGGCGTAAACAAGGCGGCGCGGCGCGTATGGTGGAAATTGCCAAACGTGAACGTTTTTATCAGCAGGAATATTGTGGCTGTGTGTACTCATTACGAGACATGAACCGCTGGCGCCTGAAAAATGGCCGTGATCGCATAGAAATAGGCGTTCAATACTACACCAACGAATAAATCACACCTAGAAAAGAGCCCCGGACGCTGGGAAGAGATACGCCCGGGGCTGCGCGTGAAAGCTACACTCAGTAAGCTTTAAAAGTTATAACGGAAGTTCGCCATAATAGTGCGTTGCTGTCCGTAGAAACAGTCACCACGAGACAAGCACGAAGTAATAACAGTTTTATCGGTCAGGTTGTCCACATCCAGGCTCACGCTGTAGTTGTCCCAGTTGTATCCGATCATAGCGTCAAACACGGTATAGCTTGGAGTTTCTAGTGGATCATTGAGTACCACGCCGTTTTGCTCAACATACGCACTGCCGTCAGAAGTATTACCGACATAACGAACACCGGCACCTATCTTAAAGCCGTTCCAATTATCAGGACGGTAAGTTGCCCAGACAGATGCTTGCTGATCCGGCGTCGCTGACAACGTTGCGCCATCTTCACCTAGTCTGTTACTTTTCGAAATTACAGCATCGGTATAAGCGTAACTAGCGTAGACATCCAGAGATTCCCAGGCTAACTGGGCTTCTAATTCAACGCCCTCAATTTCAGCTTCGCCAACTTGAACTTGGCCACCAGGGTCGGGAGCTGCATCGTCTTGAACGGGGGTTTTTCTATTTTTTTCTTTAATCTGATATACGGATGCTGTTAAAAGATGCTCAGTGCCGTGAGGCTGGTACTTTACACCGGCTTCCCATTGCTCCCCCTCAATTGGCACAAAAGGATTATCGTAAGCGTCTCTTCCTATCACTGGAGAAAAGGACTCACTGTAACTAATGTAGGGAGAAATGCCCTTGTCCATTAGGTACATAAAACCAAGACGTCCCGTGGTTGAGTACTGTTCAGTGGCGCTACTGTTTGCCGGGTTGTTTGTTGCGCGATCTCGACGCAAAGCGGCAGAAATCAACCATTTATCATCAATTCTCATGTTATCTTGTGCGTACAAGCCTAACTGCTGATTTGTTAGGGACGGCGCATCGACAACATCATCCTGCGTTGGAAGGTTTTCGACTTGGCCATACATGGGGTCGTAAAGATCGATGACTCCGCCATAACCAACTGCTCTGTCCGAATCGGTCCTGGCATCCTGAAAATCAAGTCCGAAGACTAACTCATGAGATACTGAGCCTGTCATGACAGAGCCATGTAGCTGAATATCACTAGTCCAGCTTTCACTATCGTTATCGTAAATGTACGCATAACGTTCAAAGCTGCGGTTATCCTCTTCAAACTGCGGAGGCCAGTTAGCCGAGTACATAGTGTTGTAGTCAGCGTTACTGTCGCTATAACGGCTCGCAAAGCGGACTCGCCAGTCTAAGTTAATATCATGCTCTATAATTGTGGTTAAGGCGTCTTGTTCAGTTTCGTATTTATCAAAACCAGGTTCTGATACAAAAGTAGAGCTGTCAATTTGGCCAAATTCGTTCGGTAACAAGGTTCCCTGCCACGGGAAAAATTGCGTGCTGGAACCGGACTCATTGCGCTGAATATTACCGATAAGGGTGATTTTTGTGTCTTCAGAGGCATGCCAGCTTAACGACGGGTTCAGTACCAGGCTGTTATCCGGAACGTAATCGGTTTGCGTATCGCTGTCACGGTATAGCCCGACGAAGCGGCCGGTTAATGAAGCATCATCGTTCAATGCGCCAGTAATGTCGCCGGCAACTTGCTTACGGGAATAATTACCTAACTGCGCCCAGAACTGACCTTCGGTTTCTGCCTTCGGACGTTTACTCACTAAGTTAATAATGCCGCCGGTAGAACCTTGTCCGTAAAGAACAGAGCTGGGTCCTTTTAAAACTTCAATTTGGCCAAGGGAATAAGGGTTAACGCGAACGTTATTGTAGTTACCAAACAGAGACTTAAGGCCATCAAGATACTGAACCGGCGCAACGCCACGAATTTTCGCCCAATCACCGCGGGTATCCACACCAAATGGACCGTTATATAAGCCTGCCACATAACCGATAGCATCCTGCACGGTAACAGCGCCTAAGTCCTGGATACGAGCTTCGGTCAGAACCGAAACCGATAAAGGCGTTTCAATAATTGGTGTGTCAGATTTGGAGCCAGTAGCACTAACGTAAGAGATAAGTCCGCGAGAGCTGACATTGATGGTTTCCATCATCTCTTCCTGAGTTTTCTCTTGTTTTTCTTCTTGTGCGTAGCTGCTGGTGGAAGCCAGGGCGGCCAGAATACTAGCCGCCAGTATAGTTTTTTGAATCTTCATTATTCCCCTCAAATATTAGATGTGATCTAAATTGAAAAGAATTGTAAATGAAAACAATTCGCGTTTAAAGTTTTATTTAACCCAAGTTTCAGGAAGCTGCCAACTTACCTTGTGAACCTCACCATTCCAGGTTTGCAGAGTGACCCAAACGCGTTGCTGAGGCTCAAACTTTTGTGGCGCGATGGCATGAACGTGCTGCAATAATTCACTACCGTGCAAAATGCCGACATCATCTTGTTGCAATTCCTCAATAGCAATTGGCTTTTCGCCAATGTTCACGTAACCCTGCCGAATATCACTGACTTTCCCTTCGTTAACGTACGCTGAAAAGTCTTTCACCCAGTCTTCGTGATGCGCGTAAGGCGCGTCATTATTTGCTGGTTGTAAGGCTACTTTAAACGGGCCTGCTTGCTTTTCATCCCAGACGGGAGGCAGCTCTGGTAGCTGCAGTTGCTGGTACAGAAAGTAAAAGGGCAGAATAAGAATTAAGCCACTAAGTTTAAATTTATTCCGGTTCCAGAAGGTATTTTTACGGCGCGCCATTAATTAGCTCCTTCATTCTGTAGCGACTCTTGCAATGGTGTGCGTTTGGCTTTTGCCGCTTTCATCGTGCGAGAACCCCAAATCATAAATCCGGTAATGGACATGGCGGACAAGATCAGTCCGAAAATAAACCAAATGATTTTGGTCCAAATACCGCCAATGGTGCCGTAGTGCAACGGATCAACAATATGCTGAATGGTTTGCAGCGTATTCATGTTGTCGGGTGAAACCGCTCGGGCTACCTCGCCGTTCCATGGATTAATATCCAAGCGATAGGAATACTGATCGTAAAATATAAAGTCGCCGCCGCCCACAATTTTAAACATGTCGCGGTTATGTTCCGGCATCATAATGAAGCTGGGGCGGATATCGGGAAAACGCCGTTCTGCTATGAGTAAAGCATCTTCAAAAGACACCGGTGGCTGTGCTTTTTCACCCAGGGGAATGTCAGATACTTCAACCAGAGGAGCGTGTTCTTCAATATCAATGTCTGCGTGCCAGAGCACTTGCTGTGTAAAGTACCAGAGGCCAGTTAAACTCATAACAATTAGGAACCAAATGGACCAGGCGCCGCCGTGCTTGTGTAAGTCGGTTAACAAAGTTTTTTTGCCTTGCTCGGTACGAATTTTAGGTTGCGAGTAGGCGCGCCAGAACCTCTTATAGATAACCAGGCCGGTAACCAGAGCGCCAATCATGACAAAGGACATGGCGGACACTAAATAGTAACCAACGCTGTAGCCGTCTTGCCAGGGGAATAGTAACCAGCTGTGCAGTGAGCGCATAAAGTTAATAAAAGTGATGCCCTGATTAACTTCCTGAATTTCGCCGGTGTACTGGTTTACATAGGCAATACCGGTAGGAATGTTTTCGGTTGAAAAAATGACAGCATTAATAATGTAGGGTTCGAAAGCCATTACTGTCGTAACGTTGGCCGTTGGGAACTGGTCTTTGACGGTAGCAACCAGCTCTGATACAGGCTGAGCCGGCAAACCTTCAGGATTAACCGCACGCGCATTTTCGTTAAACAGCCAGGTTAGCTCATGACTGAATACAGCGATGGTGCCGGTAATGCAGATAAAGCAAAACAGGATCCATATTGGTAGCGAGCACCACCCATGTAATTTAAACCATTGCCTTTGTGTCATTCTGAGCTCCCTGAGAATTTTACGGAATAATATTGTAAATACGAACAATTATCAAATACAATAGTTTATGAGAACAATTCGTATTTAAAGCCTATGGTCGGGAGGCAATTCATGAAGGCATTCGCCAGAAATTTAGTAGCAACAACGGTAGCATCCGTGCTGTTAAGCTCCGCTGCTGTAGCAGCACAAAACGAAGATTCTGCTGAGAAAAATGAACAACAAGCAGAAGCTCAGGAAAAGATTTTTGAACATATTAAAGTTACTGGCAGTTCTTTGGATCAGGCGACTACGGCAACAGGTCTGCCGCTAACACTGCGTCAGACTCCACAGTCGATTTCTATTATTGATCGCACCTTTATAGACAGCTTCTCGCTCGACTCCGTTGCCGATGTTATGCAGTTCGCGCCGGGTATTCAGGCTCAGCAGGCAGAAACGGATCGCTATTTCTTCCGTGCCCGAGGCCGCGATGTAACCAACTTCCAGTTTGACGGTGTGCCTATTGCGTACAACAGCTTTTTTAGCGAAGCTTTGGCGGACTCCGTTATTTTTGAACGAGTTGAAATTGTGCGTGGCGCCACAGGCTTGTTAACAGGCGCCGGCGAACCTTCTGCTGCCATCAACCTTATTCGTAAGCGTCCTAAGTATGAAGATGGCGGTTACGCAAGCGTTGGTATTGGCTCCTGGAGTAACTACCGTTTTGAGGCTGACCATTCTCAGACATTGACGGAAGACGGCAATGTGAAAGCGCGAGTAGCAATGGCCTATGAAGAAGGCGAAAGCTACGTCGACTTTTCGGAGAAAGAAAATACTCAAATCTATGCGGTAGTAACAGCTGACTTAAGTACTCAAACACGTTTGACAGTGGGAGCTGATTACAGCCAACGCAACCCGAAAGGTAGCATGTGGGGTGCATTACCACTGTTCTATTCTGACGGCACTCAGGCTGATGACTTATCGGTGAGTACCACGACTGCATCTCCTTGGAATAAGTGGGGCAGAGAAAGCACGAATATATTTGCGCAACTAGAGCATTCGTTTGATAACGGCTGGGACATCCAAATGGATGTTGAACGCCGTGAAGGTGAGATGGACGGCCACTTGCTTTATTTCGCATTTTTCCCAGATAAGGCAACGGGTAAGAGTCCAGATCCCGACTTTCAGCCATCACCTAATCATTACGTTTCAGACAGAGAGCAAACCTCATTCCGTATTCTGGCTTCCGGCCCATTCGAATTATTTGGCCGCGAGCACCAGTTAACGGCAGGTGCTCTCTATGCTGAGCAAGATGTTAATGCAACTTCTTATGGTATTACTGATACCATAATAGTTCCTAGCCTGTTCGACTGGGGAAATGGGGTTCCACGTCCCAACTTTAGCGATACGCCTGCGTACACTACGTTAGAATCACATACTCAGGAAGGCGTTTACGCTGCTGCTCAGTTTAGTTTAACGGACGAATTTACCGCGATAATTGGTAATCGTTTAACCAACTACGATTCATTGTCTGAGTCACCCTGGGCAACAAGTGACTACGAAAACTCAAGCGTCAATACGCCATACGTTGGTTTGGTTTACGAGGTTACCGACATTATTTCTACGTACGCCAGCTATACTGAAATTTTCCAGCCCCAAAATGCATTTAACGTTGATGGTGAGTTGCTCGGTCCAATTGAAGGGTCTAATTCTGAAATTGGTATTAAAGGTGACTTCTTTAACGAAGCGCTTTCTGCCAGCTTTGCTGTTTATAAAGTTAAGGAAGATAACTTAGCAATCAATGACCCTAATAATACCGACCCTCTGCCAGGCACCACCGTTTTCCCTTCTATTGGAGTGGATGGCGCAGAAAGCGAAGGTTATGAGCTGGAGCTTAACGGTAAGCCAACAGATGCGCTGAATATTTTCTTCAGTTATACGCATAACGAATCGACTGATCGCGACGGTTCAGATTACGCACCTTACTTGGCGGAAGATATGGTGAAAGCCAGCGTGCTTTATACGACCTCCAATGCTTTAAAGCTTGGTGTTAATGCAAACTGGCAAAGTGATGTATCTAACCCGGGGATTGGCCCTAATGGTGAAACCTTTATTCGGGACAGCTATACAGTTGTAAACGGTATGGCGAATTACAACTTAGGTAAGAACTTAGATCTAAGCCTGAACGTCAACAATATCTTTGACGAAAAGTACTATTCAAGCATCGACTTTTATAACCAGGGTTTCTTTGGCGCAGAGCGTAATTTTGAGCTAAGTCTTAAATACGCTTGGTAAGTTAACTGTCTAATCACAGCAAGGGCAGTGCAACAACACTGCCCTTTTCTTTTGCCCGTTGCTATGACATCGCCAAGTTGCTATAACTGCGCGCAAATTTTGTAACGTGTTTTAATCTCATGAGTCAGTCGTCTGATACCGTCGTTATGGTGCGTCCGCATCACTTTTTTTCTAACCCTGAAACGATGGATGATAATGCTTTCCAATCGATAGCAGAGCAAGGCGTAAACGTTGCTCAGGCGGCTTACGATGAAGTCACAAAGGCTGTAGAGCAGTTGCAGAGTAAAGGCGTTAAAGTTCACTTGTTTGAAGATACCGGCACAGAAACACCCGACTCAGTTTTCCCAAATAACTGGTTTAGTACTCACAGTACCGGAGAGTTTGTGCTGTACCCTATGTATTGCAATAATCGCCGTAAGGAACGCCGAGCAGACATTATCAACTTTTTGCTAGAAACTTATGGGTATGACCCAATACTCGACATTAGTGCATTAGAGCAAGAAGAAGTTTTCCTGGAAGGCACTGGTTCGGTGGTTTTTGATTACGATAATAAATTGGCCTACGCAGCTCGCTCAAAAAGAATGGATGAGAACGCGCTGAAGCAATTGAGTGGGCAGTTGGGTTACCAGCCAATTGCTTTTGATGCCATTAGCAGTGACGGTAAGCCGGTGTATCACACTAATGTGCTTATGGCGGTTGGGAGTCACTTTGTTATGGCTTGCGTGGATATGATACGTGATGCTCAGCAACAACAGCAGTTTGTCCGATCAGTTAAAAACTCGGGCAAAGCCTTAGTGCTATTAACCGAACAACAGATAAGAAATTTTGCAGGCAATACACTAGAAATGGGGGGTAACGGTCGCAAACTTCTCGCTATTTCGGAAACGGCTTTCCGTTCATTAAAAGCAGAACAAATCCAGCAACTGGAACAATGGGTTGAGCTATTGCCAATAGCGGTTCCCACCATAGAACTTGGCGGTGGCTCTATTCGTTGTATGTTGGCACAGGTGTTTCCAAAGACCTAAAAGACTATAAAGATCATTTATAAAATAAATTAAAACTATTATTTGACATTATATATAATGTGCGTAGAGTAGTCGGCGTTGGATAAGAAACAGTTAGTTAAACACTCCTCTACGTCGCTTTACTCTTAGTAATATCTTCGTCCTGCAGTTTTAAGTTTCATTTTTTACCCCGCGTGATCATCGCAACTGGGAACGCCCGGAGCGATTACTTATTTTATAAAATTTCAGGATATTTATTATGTCTAATACAGTAAACGGTGTTGTTAAGTGGTTTAACGAAGCAAAAGGTTTTGGTTTTATCGAGCAGAAAGGCGGCGCAGACGTATTCGCTCATTTCAGCGCGATTGTTAGCGACGGTTTCAAAACGCTAGCCGAAGGCCAAAACGTTTCTTTCTCAGTAACTCAGGGTCCTAAAGGTCCTCAGGCTGAGAATATCCAAGCAATTTAATTTGTATGGATTAAGCTTCTAAGCAAGCTAAAAATTATGAAGAGCAGCCCACGGGCTGCTTTTTTTGTGCCTGAATTTTGACACTGTTATTTTGTAACATTACTTGTCTGATTATTGACAAGTTTCGGCAAGACTATGACTATAGCTTTTATCAGAGGTTATTTTTCCCTCCCTAACAATTAACAGAAGAGACACTATGAAAAAGTTATTGATTGCTTTGTCTGTAGTCAGCTGTTTTGCGGCAGCTGATGAAGGTATGTGGATGCCCAAACAGTTACCGGAAATTGCCGATAAGCTAAAGGCGGCAGGTCTGACTATTGACCCTAATGATATTTCTAAATTAACCGAGTTCCCCGCTGCTGCCATTGTTAGCCTGGGCGGATGTTCGGCCTCTTTTGTGTCACCAGAAGGCTTAGTGGCAACGAACCATCATTGCGCTTACAACAGCATTGCTCATAACTCGACACCAGAGAACGATTTGCTTGCTAATGGCTTTTTAGCCAAAAATTTAAGTGCAGAAGTACCGGCGGCGCCGGGCAGTCGTATTTTTGTGACTAAAGCCGTTGATGAAGTGACTGACAAAGTTATTGATCCCAGTACAGCCGAGCTAAACGGTAAAGCACGTCTGGATGCCATAGAAGACAATAAAAAAGCTTTGGTGGCAGAGTGTGAAGAGGACGAAGGCCATCGGTGTCAGGTTGCAGCTTACTACGGCAGCCTGGAGTACTACCTTATTAAGCAACTGGAAATAAAAGACGTCCGTTTAGTCCATGCACCGGCAAGTGGTGTGGGCAAATTTGGTGGCGATACTGATAACTGGATGTGGCCACGTCATACTGGCGATTACAGCTTTTTACGCGCTTATGTCAGCCCGGAAGGTGAGTCAGCGGATTACAGTGAAGACAACGTACCTTATAAGCCGGATTACCACTTAACGATAGCCAGTGAAGGCCTGGAAGAGGGTGACTTTGTTATGGCGCTGGGTTATCCCGGCCGTACCAACCGTCACCGCCTGCCGTCTGAAGTAAAAGAAACCTTCGAGTGGAGCTACCCTAAAACGGTAGAGCAATTCCAGGACTCGTTGGAAATTATTGCGCGGGAAACCAAAGACAATAAAGACGCAGAGCTTAAATACGCCAGTCGAGTAGCGGGCCTGAACAACTACCTGAAAAACCGTCAGGGCATGCTGGACAGTTTTGCGAACAGCGACTTGTTAGAGCGCAAGCAGCAGGAACATAAAGAGCTGACCGCCTGGGTTAACAGCAGCCGCGAGAATAAAAAGGCTTATGCTGACGACCTTAAAACCATTGAAGCCTTATTACAGGAACGTCACGCTCAAAGTCGTGCCGATTATTTGCTGAATAACGCCACTCCGCGCCTGCTTATGGTTGCACGTGCTGTTTACCGCCTGGCTCAGGAAGGCACTAAGCCGGATGCTGAGCGTAAAGCGGGTTACCAGGAACGTGATGTACCGCGCTTTGAATCATACCTTGCCGGTATGGAGCGTAACTTTGACCCTAGCGTTGAAAAGGCGCTGGACTTGCACAACCTAAGCAATTATATGGCGCAGCCTAAGTCAGATCGTGACGCCGATTTTGATAAAGCTCTAGGCTTACGCGACGGCATGAGCGAAGAAGAGCTGAGCAACTTAATTGACAGCTGGTATGAAGCAACCGGTTTAACCGATTTGGATAGCCGCATGGCTTTGCTGGAATACAACCCAGAGCAGTTTGAGCAAAGCGATGATTCCTTCGTGAAAGCCGCTGTCGCCTTATACCCTTCTGACTTAGAGGAAGAGAAAGAAAGTGAAGAACTAGCCGGCGAAATTCAGGAAGCTTACGCCAGTTATATGCGGGCAAAAATTGCCTTTATGCAGAGCAAAGGTCAGGCCGTTTACCCTGACGCTAACAGCACCTTGAGAATTACCTACGGTAACGTTGCTGGCCGTGCGCATGGTACTGAAGATGGTAATGCCTGGGCTCCTTTCACTACCCTGCGGGGCGTGACAGAAAAAGCCACGGGTGAAGGCGAGTTTAATGCGCCGCAAGAACAACTGAAGGCGATTGAAGCAGATGACTTCGGTCCTTATGAAAAAGCAGATTTAAATTCTGTACCTGTGAACTACCTTGCCACTTTGGATATTACCGGCGGCAACTCGGGGTCTGCGGTTCTGAACCATAAAGGCGAATTTGTCGGGCTGGCTTTTGACGGCACACTAGATTCAATTATTTCCGACTGGGACTTCAACCTGGAGAACACCCGTTCTATTCAGGTAGATGTCAGATACATGCTGTGGCAAATGCAGTATGTTGATCACGCAGATAACGTATTGCGTGAGTTAGGCATCAGTACAAGCCAGTAGTTATTATTTAACGTAGTAGCCATAGCAAAACCACCATCGTTAATTTTTAGCGGTGGTGGTTTTTTTGTTGTGCTGGCAGAAGGCGAGCAGGAAGAATAAGATGGTCGGAAAATAGCGTTGTAAAAGTAGATGGTATGCCAATAACAAAAATATTCGCCTTACGTTGCCCAATAGAGCAGTCACCTTTGCAGTTGGTGGACGGCAGTTGGCGTTGTGAAAATGGTCATAGCTATGACGTGGCAAAACAGGGATACGTGAATTTGTTGCCGGTGCAGAATAAGCGCTCGAAAGATCCCGGCGACAGCAAAGCCATGGTGCAGGCACGGCGGGAGTTTCTGGAGCAGGGTTATTATGAACCGCTGGCGCAGGTTCTGGCAGATACTGTGTTAGCACAGGGCGAGCAGGCGGTGCTCGATGCCGGTTGCGGCGAAGGCTACTACCTGCGCTACTTGGTTGAACAGGCGGAACAAAAAGGTACGGATTTAAGTGTGGCTGCCCTGGATATTTCAAAATGGGCAGTGCAGGCTGCGGCAAAACGCGATAAACGCCTAAGCTGGATGGTTGCTTCCAATAACTCTATTCCACTGGACGATAACAGTGTCGATACCCTTTTGTGCGTGTTTGGCTTCCCTGTTGAAGCTGAATTTAAGCGGGTTCTAAAGCCCGGCGGGCGGCTGATTATGGTAGACCCTGCAGGTGATCACCTAAAAGAGCTAAAAGCCATTATTTATTCTGAGATAAAAACAAAGTCAGATAACCTGCCTGTAAACTCAGAATACTGGTCTTTAGCATCAGAGCAGCGAGTGACCTTCAAATTTGAACTGAATAATAATGATACTATTAAAAACTTACTCACTATGACACCACACCTCTACCGTAGCAGCGCCGATGGACGCGAACGCGCCGGGGCTATCAGCTCTTTACAGCTGACCGCTGATGTCTGGGTGCGGGTTTTTACTTTGAGCGCCTAACGCATGCGAGCAGTTATTCATTCAACAATCACCACTGTGGCCAAAAACGACTGGGATCGCCTGTTTGGGAGTCATTATCCCTTTACGCGCTATGATTTGCTGCTGGCGCTTGAGCAAGGTGGCAGTCTTGGGCTGCAGCGCGGCTGGTTGCCGCAATATGCTGTTGTTTATGATGAGAATGACGCCATGGTTGCGGCTATGCCGTGGTTTAAGAAAACGCATTCCTATGGTGAGTATTTGTTCGACTGGGCATTCGCCGAAGCTTTTGAACGCTATGGTTTTCAATATTACCCTAAGCTGATTAACGCAATACCTTTTACCCCATGTCAGGGACCGCGTTTGGCTATTAGCGAGGGCGTTAACCGCGGCGAGATGCTGTCTATTATTGAGTCGGAGTTGTTAAAGCAACATGACGTCAGTAACTTGCAGAGTTTGTATGTTGAACCTGACTTAAGCCGTGCTTTAACCGAAGAAGGCTGGTGGCAGCGCTTCGATATTCAGTTTCTCTGGCAAAACCGGGACTACGGCAGTTTTGATGATTTTTTAGCGGCTCTGGTGTCGCGTAAGCGTAAGTCGATTCGCAAAGAGCGGCAAAAAGTGTCTGAGCAAAACGTGCAAATGCGAACTCTGCAGGGTAATGAGTTAACTGCGGAGTTTTGGCAGCAATTTACTCTGTTCTACCAGCGTACTTATTTAAAACGTTCTGGGCATGGCGGCTATTTAACCCCTGCTACCTTTAAACTATGGGCTGAACATTTAGCCGATTATATTATAGTTTTCGCTGCCTACAGAGACGGCAACATGCTGGCTGCTTCTTTGTGCTTTAAAGGCGAAGATACACTTTACGGACGCTACTGGGGTTGTCGGGAAGAGCTTGAATTCCTGCACTTTGAGGCCTGTTATTACCAGGGAATTGAGTTTTGTATAAATCACGGGCTACAGTATTTTGACGCGGGTGCTCAGGGTGAGCATAAATTGCATCGCGGTTTTGAACCGGTATTGCGCGAAGGCTTTTACCGTTTTATGGAGGCGCCTCTTAGCGACGCCATTGAGCAGTATTGTCAGGATGAAAGCAGTGCGTTACGCGAACACCTGAAAACACTGCAAACCTATCTGCCTTATAAAACCATCGATTAATACAACGGCCATACCAGGAGTATCATGACCAGCGCCACCGCTGAGACCAGAAGGGACAACGGCAGGCCAAGCCGCCAGTAGTCGCTAAAGTTGTAACCACCCGGGCCCATAACCAATATATTCGACTGGTGGCCTATAGGCGTTAAGAAAGGCACAGCGGCACCAATAGCAACCGCCATTAAAAACGGGTCCATACTGGCACCAAAGCTGTTCGCCATACTAATGCCAATGGGGGCCATAAGTACTGCTGCCGCGGCATTGTTAACAATATTGGATAGCAACATGGTCACTATTAGCAGTAAGCCCACCGCAACAAATTCTGGCGAGCCCTCGCTGACATAAAGCACTGCATTGGCAATAGTGTCGGCAGCACCGCTACGCTCCAGTGCAGACCCCAGTGGAATGGTTGCGCCCAGCAGAACAATAATAGGCCAGTCTATGGCGTCGTAAAGCTCTCGCAGAGGCAAAATATTGGTGATAACCATAAGGCCTGCTGCCAGTGAGAAAGCGACAGGAACCGAGATTAAGCCAAACGCAGCCGATAAAATGGTTGCAGCAAAAATACCTAGCGGCAACATTAACCGCTTTGAGGAACCGATGCGCAAGCTGCGCTGTGCTAACGGGAAGCAGCCAAAGCGCTGAAATACATCATCGAGGATTTCAGCGTCGCCCTGCAGTAATAAAACGTCGCCCGGTTTAAAGCGAATATTTGCCAGTGCGGTTCCCAATTTCTGACCCTCGCGGGCAACACCCAATACATTAATACCGTAGCGGCTGCGCAGTTTAATGTCGGCAGCCGAGCGGCCGATAAGCCGGGAGTCATGTCCGACAATACCTTCTATTACAGTAATGTCGTCGGATTTTAAAAAGCGGTCATCAATTTCTTCTTCGGCATTGAGCTCCAGTCCGGTTCCGTCAATGACTTGCTGGATGGTTTCCGCATTGGCTTCAACTATCAGCACGTCCTCGGCTTTTAGTCGTAAATAACGAGCCGGAGCGGACCAACGCTTTTCGCCACGTTGTAGTGCAACAATCACAAAGTCTTCTTCGCTTCGGTTTTCCAGCTCATACAGAGTTTCACCAACGAAATTGGAGCCTTCAGGTACATAGAGTTCGGTCAGGTAGCTGCTGACATCATACAGCGACTGCGATTTCGACTTTCCGGCTTTTTCCGGAACCAGCCAATGGCTTAACAGCCACATAAAAAGCAAACCGGCTATGGCAATACTGAGGCCAACCGGAGTAAATTCAAAAATACCAAAGGACTCGCCCATAGCCTCGCGACGAATGTCAGCAATAATAATGTTTGGTGGCGTACCCACCATAGTAATGGCGCCGCCCAGTAATGAACCAAAAGCCATAGGCATAAGCAATTTGGATGGGTTGTTGCCACTGCTGCGGGCAAGTTGAAGGGCGACCGGGATCATTATCGCCATGGTGCCGGTATTGCTGATAAAAGCCGAGCAGACCGTAGTGACAGAGGTCAGGGCTATCATCTGTACCCAGCGTTTATCGCCAATGTTTTTCATGGCTGAGGCAAGGGCGTCGACGACACCAGAGCGCCACAGCGCCTGGCTGATTATTAGTACAGCAGCCACGGTAATGACAGCAGCGTTACCAAAACCACTGAATACTTCTGCGGTTGGCACCAGACCAAGAATAGCTGCGGATAATAGCGCCATCATAGCAACCAGGTCGTAACGCCACTTATCTATGACGAAAAGCACCAACATGGCGACTAAGATTATTCCAATGAGCCATTGATCCAGCATTCGGTGTGCACCTTTTAATTTTTAAAGGTTGAAGATTGCACAGTGTTGGGTTTGAAGCAATAGCGTCTAAATTGATAAATCGGCTAAAAGCCTGACGTTTTTGTGCCAGGCTTTTAGCTGTCTGGTGGAACTAGCCGGCCTACATGGGCAGCACTTCTAATACAGCAACGTAAGAACCCTGGCGTTTGGTAGCCGGGGCTTCGCCGTTGTCGTCGGCGTATTCTGCTTCTAACCAGTACATGCCAGGTTCATCCAGAGTGAAAGTGACTTCGCCTTTCTCGTCGGTCGTTAACTTGGTTGGTTGTGCCTGGTCACGATAACGCTCACCACCTTTTATTAAGACAATTTCAGTTCCGGTAGCTGCGGTACCATTAATATTAAATTTAAAGGTAATGTTTTCACCGGTGTACAAATCGTTCGGGTGGGTCACTGGTTCAAGTTCCAGACCGCTGCCGGTTGGACCCAGAGTGTCATAAGTTGGCGCACCAGAGGTAACAAAGGTTTCAACACGACGTGAGCGTTCACTAACCTCTAACTCTTTAGCGTCCTGAGGAACTTCTTTGTAGAAGTCTTCATTGGTTTTTTGCGCACCACGTGGCGGCCAGTACTGACGTTCACCTTCGTCATCTACCCAGCGTGCAGATAAACCTGAGCTGGCTGAATAAATGGTGTAAGTACCTTCTTTTTCCAGTTCAATATCAAACACCGAGCGATACTTGCCTTTATGGCCATTTTCCAGAGTCACATCGGAGCCGTCCGGTGCCATAGCTTTCACGTAATCTAAGCTAAGCGGATAATGATCTGGGTAAAAAATGCCATTGGCGATAGCAGCATCAAAAGTCACCCATTCGGAGTCGCCGGAGACGACGGTGGCGCTTGGTTTAATCCAGACCCGGTGAGCTTCACTGCTGGTGCTCGCAAATAAGGTCAGCACAGCCAGGCTGGTAGTAAGTACAGAAGATAATTTCATGATTAAGGCTCCAGTTTTAATGACACTCGGCCAAGCTCGTGCTCGCCGGTCTCTGAGATGGATATTGGGCTATCGATAGGTAAAGACAATGGCAGGCGCAGCATTTCGCGACCGCCGACTTCGCGCGCGGCTTCTACATACAAGTAGTACTGGCCGGGCTCAAGGTCAGGTAGTTTGGTTAATAAAGGCGTTAAGTCCACTTTGTGAGTGCCGGGCCGGCGAGTTGCGCCCGATACACCGTCTATTGGCATCTCGGCCATACGACCGCTACGACGCCACCACTGGCGCATGTCTTTAAGCCATTTTTCGCCTTCGTTATCTTTTAGGTTAACGTCGTACCAGACCGCAATATCAGCTACCCGTTGGTTGCGTTCATTGGCCAGCCATACCGCCAGGTAAGGTGCGTGATATTCGGCGACTGAAAGGCGGGGAATTTCGACATTGAGTTCGTTTTCAGCAGCGTGTGCTGATCCCATAACGGCAAACAAAGGAATGATGAAGCCAGCCAGAACCAGTGGCCAGGTGGATTTGCGCCCTTTACTGTATTTTTTCAAAAGTAATAACCCCGTAATTGTGAATAAAATGCTGGCAATGGCAAATACGTCAATGAACAGGCTCCAGAGAAAACCGGTGTTGCGGGCTTTATGGAGATCATTGAAGTAGGCTATCCAGCCGCGATCGGTGGTTTCAGAATAAAAAGCACCACTGGTTAAATCGACGCTGAACCAGCTGTCCCCGCCGGGACGGGGCATGGCGACGTACAACTCGTAGTCACTCCATTCGATTTCGGCATTTGAACTGATGCTGTTTTGCGTCGTATCTTCGTACCAGCGGTGGAAAAAAGTTGGTAGAGCGTCATTCCCTGAAGCATTCGCCAACCGGTCCAATTCCGTTTGTGGGAGAGAGCTTTCATGGCTTTCGACGCTGGGTGCGGATTCTATCCAGCCGGCATGGTTCAGCGTTATACCGGTGACGGAAAACAACAACATGCCAATGAGGCAAACGGCAGAGCTTATCCAATGCCAGTCTTTTAAAGACCACCCTCTGCGGCCACCCGAGCGTCGAGCCATTAACTTTTCTTCCTTTACAAACAAGAGTGAATGTATCTTATATAAAAACCGTTCTCATTTGCAATACTTAATGATAAAAATTCTCATTTAGATTTAATGCGGTTATGTTATTATGTGCACAAAATCGCCAATGAGGAACAGTTATGAGAAGTATCATTGCGGAAAAAGTGACTCAGGTACGTCACTGGAACGATACCCTGTTTAGCTTCAAAACCACGCGTCAGCCAAGCTTTACCTTCGAAAATGGTCAGTTTGTAATGATGGGACTGCAACTGGAAGATAAGCCTTTGCTCAGGGCTTACAGCATTGCCAGTGCAAACCACGAAGAAGAGCTTGAGTTCTTCAGTATTAAAGTGCCGGACGGTGCTTTAACGTCACGCCTGCAACATATTAAGGTGGGTGACGAAGTGGTGTTGTCGACACGCCCTACAGGGACGTTAGTACCCGGGCACTTGCTACCAGGCAAAAACTTGTACCTGCTCAGCACCGGCACCGGGTTAGCGCCTTTTATGAGCGTTATTAAAGACCCCGACATTTACGAACAGTACGATAAAGTCATTTTGGTTCACGGTGTGCGCTGGGTTTCTGAGTTGGCGTATCAAAAAGAAATCTGTGAAATTTTGCCAAACAACGAATACTTTGGTGACTGGGTGCGGGAAAAACTCATTTATTACCCGACTGTTACCCGTGAGCCCTTTCGTGACGGAGCGCATCAGCAACGTATTACCGATTTGCTCGAGTCAGGAACTTTAACCAAAACCATTGGGCTACCGGATATTAATCCGGAGCACGACCGCTTTATGTTGTGCGGTAATGACGCTATGCTTCAAGATCTGATGGTTATTCTCAATGAACGAGGTTTTAGTAAAGCAACGTCACGTAAGCAAGGCAGCTACGTGATTGAGCAGGCCTTTATTGAAAAATAAAGAGCATTGAGAAGTAGAGAGTATTGAAAAATAAGCAGGTGTATGACCCAGAAACAAAGTAAAAAAGCATTAGTGGCAGAAGGTGGTGCCATGCGCGGTATCTTCGCCGCTGGTGTGCTGGACGGTTTTCTTGAAACCGGACAAACCGACTTTGATTTCGCAATTGGGGTGTCGGCAGGTTCAACCAACCTGATTGGTTTTCTTGCCGGCGACCACGGACGTAACCGTAAAATTCTCTTGCAGCACGCGCTACAACCAGAGTTTTTGAACTGGCGGCGCTTTTTAAAAGGTGGGCACTTTTGCGATGTAAGCTGGCTTTGGCACGCTTCATTTGAACAAGTGCCGCTGAACACCCGTCATTACCTGGAGCAGAACCGGCCTTTATACGTTGTAACGACCAATGTTGATACGGGGCTTCCGGTGTATACCAGGGTCACAGCTGACAACTTACATGAACTGTTTCCTGCTTCCTGTGCTATTCCACTGGCCTACCGCGAGTTTCCATCCGTTGGTGGAGCGCCAATGACTGATGGCGGACTGGGGGACTCCATACCGGTGATTAAAGCCTATGAAATGGGTGCACGGGATATAACGGTTATTTTGTCCCGGCCGCGAGGTTTCCGAAAGAAGGTAAGACCCTTACCTAAGTTTACTAAACGGTTTTTTAAACACCATCCTGCTTTATTTGATGCCGTCGCCAGGCGCTCGGAAGTTTATAATGACGCTATTAACTTTATTGATAACCCTCCTGCGGACTGTGAAGTGACCGTTCTGGCTCCTCCGGAGGGGTTTCCGGTCGGGCGTTTCACTCAAGATAAAAAGCTGCTGGAGCAAGGTTATGAAATGGGAAGAGCCGCCGCATTGGCAACAACTGCTGCGTGATGTCCGCGCGTGTACCTTGTGTGAGCCAGAGCTGCCGCTTGGTGCTCGTCCTGTTGTTCAGTTGCACCCTAAAGCCAGAATTCTAGTTGCCGGACAAGCCCCCGGAAAGCGCGTTCATGCCTCAGGTAAGCCTTTCGATGACCCTAGCGGCGACAGGCTTCGTCAGTGGATGGGCATTGATAAAGACACTTTTTACAATGCCGAAGAGCTGGCGATTATTCCTATGGGTTTTTGCTATCCGGGCACCGGTAAGTCTGGTGATCTTCCGCCACGGCCAGAGTGTGCGCCTACCTGGCGAAATAAAGTACTGGAGCAGTTGCCTAATCTGGAGCTTACATTAGCCATAGGTCAGTATGCTCAGCAGTGGCATTTACAGGAGCCCAAAAGAAGCCTGACCGAGCGCGTAAAAGATTGGCGTAATTATTGGCCGAGCCTGTTACCTATGCCGCATCCAAGCCCTAGAAACAATTTATGGTTACGCCGGAACCCTTGGTTTGAAGCTGAGGTTATTCCGAAGTTAAGGCGAAGAGTGAGAGAACTGCTTTGACTTTTACAGGGCAAGCCGATAATTTTAGACGCTTAACTTAAAGCGGTGGGCACGGATAACCCTGATGAAATTACGACAATGGCGAATCTGGCACCGCTGGTTATCTCTTCTTTTTGGCCTGCAGCTAGTGGTATGGAGCATCAGTGGCGCCTATATGGTGTTCTTTGATTTAAGCTTCATTCATGGCGACCATCTAGTGAAAAAGCTTGAACAGCCTATAGCGAAGAATACTTTAATTTCTCCGGTAAGCTGGGTATTAGAACAACATCCACAAGCCACGTCGGTGCGCCTTATGCACCAGTGGATAGACGGCTCGCTGCGGACGGTTTATCGTGTTGAAAGCCAAACCAGTACGCAATTGCTGAGCGCCGAATCTTTGGAGCCGGTGAAGCTTGACCGCATGGATATTGGCTATATTGCGCGTCAACACTCCACCGGTAACGAAAAGACAAAAGCTCAGGTTAGTTATATTGAAGACCGGGCACCTGGTGAACTTAATCCTGCTTTGTTACCCGTATGGCGAGTAGATTTTAATGATTTGGCCGGTGCTACCTTATATTTCTCGGCGACAACCGGGGAGCTCGTAACCAAACGACATAACTTCTGGCGACTGTTCGACTTTTTCTGGATGCTCCACATAATGGATTACCAAGACCGGTCGGATATCGAAACCTGGTGGTTAAAGGCATTTAGCATCGCGAATATACTTTTTGTAATGACCGGTACGGCTCTGCTTTACTTCCATTTGCGGCCGCGTAGAAAAAGCAGGCGAGCGGCATGAGGTTTGTGCGTAAGCTGCATCGCTGGCTGAGTCTGGTCATTCTTATACAAGTGCTTATCTGGCTGGTTAGTGGCCTGTACTTCGGCTGGGTGGGTCACCAGAGTCTGGCTGCCCATGACTACTTTCAAAACGCTGCGAAAGCGCCGATAGGGTCTGTTTTTTACCCTGAAAATGCCTTAATTGAGCGTTTTGATAACGTTAAAAGTGTGGAAATACGCTCAATTTCGCAGATGGCTCAGTACGTCGTTTTGACAATTGATGGCTCCAGACATTATGTGAATGCCCAGACTGGCGAGCGCTGGCAAACCTCCGCACCGCTGGCGGCAAAACTGGCACGACAAAGCTATAACGGGCCGGGCTCGGTTAAAGAAGTACAGGCCGTAACGGGCAGTGAGGAAATTATTGACTGGAACAAACCCGGTTACAGAGTCACTTTTACCGACGAGACTCGTACGCGAGTGTATGTTGACGCTGGTTCCGGTGAAGTGGTTGATCACCGCAATAATAGTTGGTGGCTAAGTGACTGGATGTTTCGTTTACACTTTATGGATTACAGTGGCGAGCGCGACTTTAACAGCTTACTGAACATTATTGCCGCTACCATCGGGCTATGGTTTAGTTTGTCAGGCTTAATTTTACTTGGTCGCAGTTTAAAACACCGGCAGTTACTCTAGAGCTGGTGGCTACCACCAGCGTCCTATTTTACGACAATAGCTTTTGTAAGCTTCACCAAAAGTTTCGGTTAAAATACGTTCTTCCGGCAGAATTTGAAAGCGCTGCATATAGGCCACATATAACACCAGCCCCCATAAAGAAAAGACACTTCCCAGAAAAACACCCCAGGCCATAAGCAAAAAGAAGAAGCCTAAATACATGGGGTTACGTGTTCTTTGGTATATTCCGGTAGTAACAAGTTCGGTGCTTTTGTTCGGAGCGCGAGGGTCTACTGTGGTTTGTGCTCTGCGAAAACCAATAACGCCAAGCAAAGGCAGCAAGACTCCTAATACCAAGAGAAAAATAGCAGCGGCGCGCTGACCGACATAAAATTGGTTAAAGGCCTGCGTATAGTGAGCCGTTAACCACATTAAACCGGCGACTATGGCAACAACCAGCAACGGTGGTATTTTGAGTTCAAGTGATTTCATGGCAAAGTGGCGCCCCTTTTAGCGAAGACAAGAAATATGACGACCGATACCCATCAAATTATTGAGCAAACTCGGCACTGGGTGCAACAGCTGATTGTAAAGTATAACATCTGTCCGTTTGCACGCCGCGAAGTTGAGCGCAAGAGTATTCGCTATAGTGTAGCCGAAAATCGCAAGCCACAAGCTGTTTTACAGCAGTTGCTGGATGAAGCTAAACACCTGGATACCGCAGCTGAAACCGAGACCACGCTGCTTATTCTGCCGTCGGGGTTTGAAGGGTTTTATGAATTTCTGAATTTGGTTGATGTCGCCGATGCTTTGCTTGTGGAGGAAGGTTACGAAGGGGTGTACCAGCTAGCGCATTTTCACCCCGATTACTGTTTTGAGGGAGAGGCCCAGGATGATCCGGCAAATTATACCAACCGTGCTCCGTATCCAACGCTACATTTACTGCGCGAGGCCAGCATTGAAGAGGCGCTGGAAAATTATGATGACCCTGAATCGATTCCTGAGCGCAATATTGAATTTGCCCGACGTAAAGGTGCTGAATTTTTTAAAGGAATCTTGACAACTTAAAGTCTAAGTTGTTGCTAAACTATTACTGATAGTGAATTACTTAAAGCTGCGTCTTCTGTCGAACTGAAAGTGATGAGGCCTTATGAAAAAGCATCATATTACCCATAGAATTATTGAACAGCTGCCAACAATGGTGGCTTATATCGACAGAGCAAGACTTTTCCGTTTTGTAAATGGGTCCTATGCAGGGTTTTTTGACCTGACTCCAGAGGAAATGCTAGGCAAGCCATTAACCGATGTACTGAGCGAAGAGTCTTATCAACGCATAAAACCGAATCACGACTATGTTTTTGCTACCGGCAAAAAAATGGAATTTTCAGATTCTGTCACTTTTCGTAACGGCCGCAAGAACTTTTTAGATATTCGTTACCTACCTGAAACGGATGAGCAAGGTCGTGTTATTGGAATTTATGAGCTTATTGAGGATGTCAGTAGCTATTATGCTTCAGTTGATGTTATGCGTACTCTCCATGAAGTCATTCACAAGCGGGGGCGGCGCATTGACCCAGCCTCTATTGATGAACTATTAAAAGTGGGTGTTGAGTATTTAGGAGTTGATATAGGTACAGCGAGTTCCATACAAAACGGTATCTATACCATTGAATGGGTGCAAAGCGCGAAAATGGACTTCTCCGCCGGAGCGCAGCTACCGCTGGCAACCACCTATTGCTCCGTTGTGCTTAAGGCAAACCATTTAATATTCACTAACGATGCCTCAAGAGATTCACGTTTCAAAGAGCACGCAAGTTATCAAACTTACGGTCTGGAGAGTTATATCGGTGCGCCGCTAATTATCGATGATCAGGTTTGGGGAGTGCTAGGTTTCGCCCGAAAAAGCAAAAGAGCTGAACCTTTTACTGAGCTTGAGGTTGAAATTGTACGAATGATGGGCACCGCCCTGGAAACTGTTATTGCCGAACAGAAAGTGCGTTCAGATTTAATCCGGGAGCGGGACGATATGGCTTTAATTGCTTATACTGATGCATTAACTGGGTTAAAAAATCGCTCGGCTGGTATGGAAATACTGGAGCAGGGTTTAACCCGGCAAAATGGTGAGCAGGGTTTTGTTGTTTCAGTTATCGACTTCGATCACTTTAAAACGATTAACGATACTTATGGTCACGATATTGGTGACAGGGTATTGATTACTGGCTCTGAAGCCATGTCAGCGGCGGTTCGTAGCAGTGATAGTGTCGTTCGGGTAGGTGGTGAAGAATTTATGGTTGTGCTTGCTTATGCTGACCATGAAAGTGCCGCGCAAGTACTGGAAAGGGTGCGCTCGGCGGTTGAGGAAACGGTAATTACCCTGGACTCGGGTGAAATTATTAATCCAACGGTAAGTGTTGGTGCGTCAGAAAGCCGACCAGAAGATGATGTTTCTAGTATCTACAGAAGAGCGGATCAAGCGCTGTATAAGGCTAAGCGAGAAGGTCGCAACCGTATTGTCTGGGCTGAAGAAAATGGTGCTTGAATGTATTATGAAAATAACTTGATAAATCGTTTGACTCACAGTGGAATAAGCGTAGACTCCATTGGGTCGGATAGATAGAAAGACAGTTAGTTAAAATACTCCACTTCGTTGACCTATTATTATTAATACCATCGTCCTGTAGTTCTAAGTTCTTATTTTTACCCGCATCATCGGTCTGAATGACCAAATACTTAAAATTTACAGGAAGATATATTATGTCTGATAAAATTACTGGTTCAGTAAAATGGTTTAACGAAGCAAAAGGCTTCGGTTTCATCGAACGTGAGAACGGCGCAGACGTTTTCGCACATTTCAGCGCTATTTCTAGCGACGGTTTTAAAACCTTAACTGAAGGCCAGCGCGTTGAGTTCGCAGTAACTCAAGGCCCTAAAGGTCCTCAGGCTGAGAACATCGTAGCGCTGTAATTACGCGCCTCGAAGTCTAAAAGGGCAACCCTCGGGTTGCCTTTTTTTGTGCCTGTAAATCGGCGCTAGTGAGCGATCTAAACTAAGCTTATGTTACGTAAGCTCAGACAATGAAATACTTAAGGAGGTCGATGATGAAAGTAGCAGTTATAGGCGCAAATGGAAAAATTGGTCAGCATTTAGTTGAACAGATGCAGCACGCAAAAACGCATGAAGTGATTGCGGTGGTGCGCAAGGAAGAACAGCAAAAAGCCTGGGAAGACCGCGGAGTTACGGCCAAATTAGGTGATTTAGAAGGCTCCGTCTCAAAATTGGAAGAACTGCTTCAGGGCGTTGATGCTGTGGTATTTACCGCAGGCTCAGGTGGAAGCTCCGGTGACGATAAAACCTTATTAGTCGACTTAGACGGTGCAGTGAAAACAATGGAAGCGGCCGAATCTGTGGGCGTAAAACGTTTTGTTATGGTCAGTGCCTGGCAGTCGAATAATCGTGAGAACTGGGCTGAAGCCCTGCTTCCTTACTATGCCGCCAAGCATTATGCCGACCGCGAGTTAATGCGCACCAAACTTAACTGGACCATTGTGCGTCCGGGAGCATTAACCGACGAAGAAGCAACCGGTAAAGTGGTTGTTGGTGAATCGTTGGCACCAGGTTCAGTGCCACGTGAAGATGTTGCCAGTGTTTTACGCCGGTGTCTGGATGAAACCGGTACCGAACTCAGAGCTTTTGACTTAATGTCGGGTGACAGTGAAGTAGAGCATTCACTGCAGTCGATGAAAGAAATGGCTTAGCACTTCAATAGTCCGTTCAGTTTTCGCCGGTATGTTGTCTTTAATAGGCAGCACGGCGTACACGCTGTACGGACTGCCTTCCCATTCTGGCAACAAGCGCAATAAACGCCCACTCTCAATGTAATGCTTAATTTCCGGCTCTGGAAGTATCGCATACCCAACACCATCGAGAGTCAACTGCACCACCGTCTGCATGTTGTTCAGTAGCACTTTAGGCTTGGGAAAATCTTTATTGGGTAAACTGGGTAAGTGCCCAATAAAACAACCTTCGGGTAAGTCGTCAAAGCTTTTTATCGAATGCTCAGCCGCAGGGTGCTCAGCAGCAATGCAGGGAACCATGTGCCAGTCAGCCAAATGCCTGGCGTATAAGGCCGAGTCGGCCAGCGGACCAATGCGAATAGCCAGATCTGCCCCCGCGGTAATGAGATCGATAGGCTCATCGGTCATATGCAGTTGAAAGCTTACGTTAGTAAATTCTTGCTGCAGCTGTTTTAAGGGCTCGCTCAACAAACCTCCGCCAAAACCCACGGGCGCAATAATTTTTATTTGCCCTTGCGGCTGATTCGTTAATTGATCCCAGCGCTCCTGGTTTTTCGCTGCAATAGACAACATGTCGAGGCACGATTGATAAAAAACCTGACCGGCTTCGGTAAGTGAAAGTGAACGTGTATTGCGGTGAAAAAGCGAAATTCCGTTGTCGTTTTCCAGTCGCTGCAACTGCTGGCTAATGGCGGACACTGTCATGTGCAGTTCATTTGCAGCGGCACTCATACTGTTAAGTTCCACCGTACGGCTAAAGGCTTTTAATGATCGAATCATTTTCGGATTCATGTTTTAAGTCCTGCTAAAGAAGCTTTCAATATTTTTGAAATTGCTGATCCCATAGTACCAGTTAAAATCTTTAATGAAAATAATTCGCATTTATATTTCATTAGGGGATGAACATGAATTGCAGTATCAGCGGCTTAAAATTGAGCATTCTAGCATTAACTGTAGCATCAGCTGTAGGCGTTGCTCAGGCGCAGGAACAGGATAAGCCAAAAAGAAAACATCATAAGCATAAAGACATGGAAGTTATGGTGGTAACGGCGTCAGGTGTTGCTCAGCATTTAAAAGAAGCTCCCGCTTCAATCTCCGTTATTGACAGAAAAGACCTTTCTCAGCGTTTTTATAAAGATTTAACCGATGCTATGACCGACGCCCCGGGCGTTATTGTGACCGGCGGCGGTGACCGGCAGGACATTAGTCTGCGCGGTATGGGGGCCGACTACACATTGATTTTAGTCGATGGTCAGCGCCAGAGCTCGCGTGAAACCCGCCCAAACAGTGACGGCCCCGGGGTTGAAGGAGCCTGGACACCACCACTGGCGGCAATTGATCGCATAGAGGTTATTCGGGGGCCTATGTCATCACTTTACGGTTCAGACGCAATAGGCGGCGTTATCAATATTATTACCCGTAAAACGCCGGAAGAATGGCGCTCGGAAATTCGCGTTGACGGCACCCTGCAGGAACGTTCAGAGTCAGGCAATAGCTACCAGACTAACTTGTTCACCTCTGGCTCGCTCATTAAAGACACTTTGGGAATTCAACTGTCCGCCGGTTATACACGTCGTTTGGAAGATGACATCGTTTCTGGCTACCGGGATAAAACCGCAGAAGATGCCGACTTAAAATTGGCTTACACACCAAACCGTGACCACGAAATCTTGTTTGAAGTAGGTACCGCTAAGCAAAGCATTGACGCTTCTGTGGGCAAAACTATTGAGCCGCTGGCACCGGGCGAGGAATGTGGTCGCCGAGGATGCCCTGAATCATCGACGACTGAGTACGACAGTAATAGCGTATCCATTGCCCACAACGGCCAGTGGGGCCTGGTTGGCGCCCGCAGTTATTTAAAGCGCGATGAATTTGAAAACAAAGCGCGTCTTATGACCATTACTAATACTGACTTTCAGAGTCACTGGAACTTACCACTGCTTGAAGAAAGCTCTATGAACCTAGGTGTTGCGTATCAGGAAGAAGAGCTGGAAGATTTAACCAGTAACCAGGTAAGCGACCGCACCAATATCGAAGGCTCACAATGGTCGGCATTTGCAGAAACAGCCTGGCCAGTCTTTACTGACTTTAAGCTGACGACGGGTGTCCGTTACGATGACGACGATATCTTTGGTGGGCACTGGAGCCCCCGAGTTTACGGCGTTTATACATTAAGCCGGGCAACAACCATTAAAGGTGGTGTTTCCACTGGGTTCCGTGCCCCGGGTTTGCGAGAAACAACAGCCGACTGGGGGCAGGTCAGTCGTGGTGGTAATATTTACGGCAACCCGGAATTGAAAGCCGAAACCTCGACTAACTACGAGTTAGGTTTATACACCGATTGGGGACGCCGTAGTTCAACCTCAATAACCGTGTTCTACAACGAGTTTGATGACAAAATTACTCGTGTAGATTGTCCTGAAGCTATCTGTACCGACGGACCTAATCAGTTTGGCTCTATGCCAACCACCCGGATTAACATTGATGAAGCTGTTACTCGAGGTATTGAAATGACCTTAAGCACTCATTTCAGCCGGGAGTGGTCACTGAAAGGTAACTACACTTACACCGATTCTGAGCAGAAATCCGGTGAGTATAAAGGCGAGCCATTAAACCAGCTACCGAAGCACTTAGTACAAACCTCACTGAACTGGAAGCCAAGTAAGCGTTGGAACAGCTGGTTGCGTGTTCATTATCGTGGTGAAGAGAGTCAACCGACAACCGGACCTTCACAGCGTTCTCTTGTCGCGCCGTCTTACACACTGGCGGATTTTGGTGTGAACTACTTTGCTACGCGTGACTTAAAGCTGGCTGCGGGTGTTTACAACTTGTTTGACAAAGAAATTGGCGTAGAAGAATACGGCTATGTTGAAGACGGCCGACGCTTATGGTTGTCAGCCGCCTACAGCTTCTAAGTTCTTATAGAATGTTGTTTAAGGCTATACCGATACCAAAACGAGTCTGTTTGTGATTGTAATCAACCAAGCTTTCTCCGTAACCGGTGAAAATTGAGGTATAGCCAATAAACTTCCCGCCTATGGGGAAGGTCCAGTTAAGTTCTGCTGACCCTCTTCCGGTATCTATGGCATGACGAAGCCTGAGAATGTACTCGAAGTCACCATCGTTATAGGCGGTGGTGAATTCATAGTCACCCACGTAGTCGGTAATATTCGGGTTGTCGTCACCACTAGATTGCATAGGCTCTGTTTTTGGGTCTTCCTGAAACCGTAGCCAGGGTTTTAGCGAGAAAACAAAGCGACCTTTTTCTACCACAAATTGCATATAACCGCGGTTCCAGCTTCGTGACAGCGGCTGGCTGCGCCCGTTGGACAAATGCTCTAAACCAAAAACCAGTGCTGTATTAGTACCAAAAGGATGCCAACCTGTTGGTGTGGCATAAAATATTTCGGGCATGTAGTTGGTTTCGCGGAATGGTTTGGAAATATTATCAGAATAAACTTGCCACCAGGATTGCACGGTTAAGCCGAAGAACAGTTTATCCTCTTCAAACAGCAGGCTTTCTTCGTTAAATGGTATTTTAAAACTGATCTGGAATTTCGCTTCGTAGTCTTCGAGGCTTTGTTCGTACCCATCCACATCTGCGTATTCCTTTCGGTTAATATTATTAGTCGTAATAACAGGCAATAAATAATTACGACGATGCGGCGTTAATACGTAAGGGTCAAACTGGGTGACTTCTTCGCTTCTCATTCGGCTAGTTAACGCGCCAGGTTCTGCTACAGCATCCACTTCAACAATGTCTTCGTCGTCAGCAGAGCGAAGTTTCTGCTCGCATTCAGACCTTACGTCGGCAATAGTGGTGTCAGCCTTCGTATTGTTCATTTCATCCAGCAGACATTGCTGCATATCAGACAGTTCTTGCGCCTGGACATTAACCGCTGCTAGTGCGGTAATTCCCGATGCAATTATCCAGATCCATTTTTTCATAAGCGCAAGCTTCCTTTATTAACAATCTTTGTATTATAGCTTACTAGGCGATTATAGATCACACGTTTACAAAGTAGAGCCTGAATAAATTAAAAAATTACGAACAATGGATAAATTAGCCGAAAGACCACTAGGTTGTACTGAGTTATATCGTATTCATAGGCCTCATCGGAAGGACAAAAAGGCGGCTGCTCGTTGTCGGGCGCTCGCCTACCCCACAAAATAAAAAAGGACGTTTAGACGTCTAGAAATCTAAATATCCTAGTGTTAAGCTCGCATAAAGACTTCTCCAGGAGAACTTATATGCTTAAACTTATTTTTGTTGGTACTGGCAACATTGGAAAATGTTGGCTTGAGCAATTTGCACCTCATCTTCCTTTATCGGTTTCTGTGCACGCCCTGACTAACTCGAAAGGAATGCAGAGCGTGCGAGAAGGTGTTTCACTGTTAGATCAGATACCCCAGGAGGATTCGGGTAAGGGGTTAGAAGAAGTTACTGAGTCCATTAGCAAGGTGCTTGCTACGGGGGATTCAGTCGCGGTGGTTGATGTTACTGCTTCTGAAGCGGTAAGCGGCTATTACCCAAATTGGGTCGCGATGGGCGCTGATATTATTAGTGCAAATAAGTACGCGGGATCCAGCACTCAGAGCTCTTATGACGTTTTACTGGAGTCGCTACGAAAGTATGATCGGCGGTGGCTTTATAATACGACAGTAGGTGCAGGGTTACCCGTGCAAAAAGCTATCCGTGAACGGCGAGCTTGCCATGATCAAATTTTACATCTAGAGGGAAACCTTTCAGGTTCTTTGTCTTGGATATTTCAACAGTTTAAGCGTGGCGACAGATTCTCTGAGTGGCTTAAGAAGGCATCTGACGCAGGTATGACAGAACCTGATCCTCGGATTGATTTAAGCGGGATTGATGTTGCCCGGAAGCTACTTATTCTGGCGCGTGAAGCTGGCTGGAAGCTGGAACTGGCTGACATCAAAGTACAAAATCTAGTTCCTCCCGCATTACGTGAAGTGTCACTGGATGAATTTTGGCAAGAGGTGAACCTGCTTGATGATTTGGTTGGTGACGCGCCGCGTTACCATTACTTAGGACGCGTTGTTATCCGAAAAAATGGCGATATTGAGGGTAGTGCCGGCCTTCAGGAGATTAAGAGTTCCAGCTCTTACGCTAACTTACCGCCTGGAAATGCCAGTTTTACAATTAAGAGCCAGCAATACTTAGATAACCCATTAGTCATTCAGGGACCAGGAGCAGGTCGCGTTGTTACTGCAGCCGGTGTGCACAGCGACATCCTGGAGTTGGTTTAAAATACTAATTTTCAAAAACTTTATTATGTAACGAGGTTGTAGCATGTGCCTTGATTTTTTAGATGGTGAATGGAAAAATTTTTTAGTATTTGTGAATCACCTACTTGGATGGTTGTGGCTGGAAACTTTCTAATTACTTTTGGTGTGATTACACTATTCGAAGACGAAAAGGTCGGCATTATTGATGAAGAAAGCAAGAGACGATCTCGACAAATAAAAAATGCTGTTGAAAAAATTAGTGGAAAAGGAATCTAGCTATGAGCAATACTAAGAAAATTTGGTTAACGTACTCAGCCTTGGGCTTGGTACTTTCTCTGGTTGTGACTTTTTTGTTGGATAGTTTTCCAGCTCTTAGGTTTATTTCTAATGAAGCTGTCGTATTTGGAATAATGTCCGCTTCAATGGGCGGAGCATTAAAAAAGGCTTCGTCTGGTGAAAGTTAGATTTTATTTAGGACGCTAAATATTCAGTTCTACTTTTTCTTCTGTTTGAAAGGTGTTTTATCGAACATAAAAAAATAGGATACAAACACCGAAGCTATGACAAAGGCCGTTAGTAATATCACTTCTAACATAAGGGGGATCCTTTTGAGCCACTGTCTTTGCAATGGCGTTTTTAATACACAAAACCTGACATCACTACGAAGTAAAACTCATCAGTCTCCAGTAGTTAACCAAACGCAGGAACCGAGTGGACGCGCAATATCAAATTTTACTATGTCATTGACATTAAAAGATTAATGTAAAAAACACAATAATGAAACGTCTAATATTGCTGATTTGAGTCGTCTTGCATCTTTAACTTCGCTCAAACTGGACTAACTTTTTGATGCCAAGAGCGGACGTTAATACCTAATTTATAGACTTTGACCTTCCCCAAAATATTGCTACGCGCTGATTTGCCTTTCTGTGTTAGGGAAATTATCGTAGTTAATATTTTGTAAGTAACCTAGGTGTGCCGCAGTGTCTTATTTGAAAGAATCAATTCTCTTATTACTTGCTGTTGTTTGCTCAGTGCTTTTTGTAGTGGCAATTATTGACATTGCTCGTTACTGGTTAGATACCGGTTTTGACTTGATGTTTCTTGGCAAAAATGTGCTGTATGCGCTAGCAACTGGCTATTGGGTCTGGCGGCTTTTAATTATGCCTTATAGAAAACGGAAAGCACTTGAAGCGGAGAATAATTAAGAAATATTTCGGCTTTGACATTGTCCGGTCTTCAGTTTTTCTGACTGTCTATCAGAGTTAGAAAGTCGTTACGGTGGCGCTAGTATTATTAAAAGTATTGAGGATATTTAACACGAGAAATAGATGAAACGAAGAGACCATGAAGACGCTGTTAATTATACTCTTGGAGTAACCGGAGCCTCGACTGTCATTGCTTTTTTCAGATCAATAACCCAGTCAAAATTTTTAACTGTAATGTTTTTTGTAGGTTCAGTCGCTATTTTTAGCTTCCTCTATTTTCTCTTTGCCGGTTAAAGGGTGCGACGCTACCACCGCCGCTGAAGTATCGAAGAGCTCATAAGTTGGTATCGTCTATACTCGTCCGCTATGAGCGAAAAACGGATCATCAAAACAGCTCCATTTGGAAGCCCAAATAAATGGGCTTGGAGCCACTAAATTGGCAGGTGTGGGTAAGCCTGTTGGCGGTTTTGATAAGCCAGAATATCTGGTTTTTGAATGACGCCTTTATCAATATTGATGGCCCGACGTATGGTTTCATTTTGCTGCCAGCCATCCGGTCCTGCGGCTATTGCCGGTAAATGGAACACCAATGCGGCGGAAATGGAGCGTGAGGCACTTTCCCAAAAATAGCTGGGCGTATGGTCAACGGCGTAGTAATCCACTTTTTCGACTTGAAACATGGGATTTTTAAAGGTGGTTGGTTTAGCAAAATAAAAACCCATACCTTCGTCACAACTGACATCAATAATCAAACAACCCGGTTTGAGACAAGCTTTTTCTTGTTCGATGACAAAGTCGATAGGGTGGTTGGTGTCTTGATAGATGCCATTGATAATGAGCCCCGATTCGCTGATCAAATCACACAGTGGCCTTTCTGTACCGTCATGTTCAACCACCATCATTCTTGCTTGACCGGCAGCGCCTGCTCTTAACCAAACATAATGACAATCGAGGACTTCTTCACGGACCTCATGATCAGGTCGCTGAATGCAGATAGTAATATCGCGAAAGCCATGGGCTTTGAGTGCATAAATAGCCCCACGACTGACAGCACCAAAACTGAAGATAAGCGCTTTACGCTGATTACCATAATGGCCGTCTATGCCCTTAAGCTGGAGCGCATGGATCACCCCGCAATATCCCGCCATCTCATTATTTTTATAGAATGTATGGCGGCCAACCTGGCCTTGGGGGCCCCAGACATACATATCTTCAAAAGCGATTAAAGTCTGTTTTCTATCAATGGCAATCTGGGTGACTTCCCGTTGTTGTGTGCAATGAGGATAACCCCAGAGTACGCCGCCGATCCGCAATTGCTCAAAATCGGCAAGTACTGGTTTGGCGATAACAACCGTGTTCATGGTTTCTAATAACTCGTCTCTTGATGCCAATCCGCCCACCTGAGCCGCGAGTTCAGCATCATCAATACCAAAGCGTTCGCCATAGCCTGTTTCAAAAATGAGTTGCTTACGTATTTTTTCGGGGAGCCTCGATAAATGTTCCGGATGTATCGGCACGCGCCGTTCATCTTCCTTTTTAGAGCTGCCAATAACGCCTAGTGAAGTCATATTCATGGTATTGCCTCGTGCTTGAGCGTTTGAACCAACAGTGGTTGGCAATTCTTACTGCAAGCGAGAATGAAATGTGCAGGTACTTTGATGTGGAGAATAGGTTTTGATTGTAAATGCGAGAAGACTGGAGCTTGTGAACCTAAAAAAGCTATGCTGAGAGTGTAACACAGTTCGGGTTTTCTATCTGAATATTAAGAGCAACCTACCTACAACTCCGACCCACAAGCAAAACCACTACTCCACGCCCACTGAAAGTTGAATCCTCCCAACCAGCCGGTTACGTCCAGCACTTCGCCAATAAAGTACAGGCCAGGTTGTTTCTGGCTTTCCATGGTTTTGGAGCTAACTTCGTCGACGTTTACGCCGCCTAGAGTGACTTCGGCGGTGCGGTAGCCTTCGGTGCCGTTGGGTTTTAGCTGCCAGCGGTTAAGGTTGTCGGCTATGGCCTGAAACTGGGCGTTCGAGGTATCGGCCAGCTTATTGCTCAGCGGCCATTGGTGGTGCTCTGCTAATGCGGTCACCACTCGTTTGGGGAAGTGTTGCTGCAATACGGTATTGAGTTGGGTTTTGGGTTGTTGCTGCTGTTGCGTTTTCAGCCACTCAAAAGCGTCTAAGTCGGGCAGCAGGTTAATGGTCACGGCTTCGCCGGGCAGCCAGTAGGAGGAAACCTGCAAAATAGCAGGACCGCTGACGCCGCGGTGGGTAAACAGCATGGCTTCACGGAAATAACCGTCGTGGGCTTCTGCGCTTACGGGTACAGCTACGCCGGAAAGCTCGGCAAAGCGCGCTTTCTCGTCATCCTGCAGGGTAAAAGGCACTAAACCGGCGCGTACCGGCACAATGGAATGCCCAAACTGTTCGGCAATTTGATACCCCAACGGGGTGGCGCCCAATTTGGGCATAGATAACCCACCACAGGCAATAACCAGTTTGTCGCAGCTATAGTCGCCGCGGTTGGTTTCAATGCGGTAGTTGTCGTCGTAGTCTACCGACACAATCTCGGTGCGTAACTGAACTTTGGCGCCGTGCCGGTCGCATTCGCTCATCAGCATGCGCACAATGTCTTTGGCGGAGTCGTCGCAAAACAACTGGCCTAAGGTTTTTTCGTGGTAGGCAATGCCGTATTCAGCCACCAGGCCAATAAAGTCCCATTGGGTATAGCGGCTGAGTGCCGACTTGCAAAAATGCGGGTTGGAAGACAGAAAATTCTCGGGGCCGGTGTACATATTGGTGAAATTGCAGCGACCGCCACCGGAAATCAGAATTTTCTTACCTGCCTGCTTGGCGTGATCCAATACCAGCACCGACTTACCGCGCTGTGCGGCATGGGCGGCGCAATGCAGCCCCGCCGCGCCGGCACCAATAATAATCACATCCCACTTCGACATTATTTTTGCAACTGCTTCAGTATGTACTCGGCTTTGCTTACTTCAAAGGACTTGTCCTCTTCTACAAACACGCCTTTGACTTTGCCGTCGGTGATGATCATCGCGTAGCGCTTAGAACGTATACCACCGAAGTTGCCGGTGTCCATGCTAAGGCCCATTATCTGGTTGTACGCGCCATTGCCGTCGGACAATAACCGAACCTTTTCTCCGATCCCTAGCGACTCGCCCCAGGCCTTCATAACAAAGGCGTCGTTTACGGCCACACAATTAATGCTCAGAACACCTGCTTCTTTTAATGCATCGGCGTGTTCTACGTAGCCGGGCAGATGTTTCTCCGAACAGGTCGGAGTAAAGGCGCCAGGGACTGAAAACAGTACGTGTGTGCCTTTGGCAAATATCTCTGCCGGGTCGTAGTTCTGAATGCCAAGATCACCTTTGCTGGTCAGTGAACCTGATGGAATTTTATCGCCTTCTTTAATTTGCTGACTCATGAAAACCTCGTTTTATATAAACATCAAAGCGATGTTTTTTACTCTTAATTTGACTGTTTGGTTCACGCCCGGCCAGAAAAGGTGCGCTGTTCGGGCGCTTAACTACGACTCGGTATTTGGCCAGGGCGATGGCGGGTTCCAGCAGGGTATCGGCGTCTTCGTCACTGCCCACCAACTGCTGGAACATTTGCATGTCTTTTTTTACCTGGGCCTTTTGCTTGCCGGTTTTTGGGTACATGGGGTCTAAATAAACCACGTCAGGCTCATGGGTGAAGCCTTTACCCGTATATAAATTGTCAGTACCGATTAAATGCATTCGCTGGCAGGTTTCACCAATGAAGTCGGCTTCTTGTTGGGCTCTGTGCAGGCCGTTATCGAGCAAAGCAGCTACAACCGGGTGACGTTCAATTAACTGTACGTCACAGCCCAGACCGGCCAGTACAAAGGCGTCTCGCCCCAGGCCGGCGGTTCCGTCGACAACCGATGGTTTAAACTGCCCGGTGACACCAACTGCTTTAGCAATAGCTTCGTTTTTTAACTGTGTGTTCTGAGCACGGTAGGCCGCTTTGCCCTGATGAAAGTCGACCACTAAAGGCGACATTTTTTGCGGGCTCCCCAGCCAGTTAAGAGCCAGTACGTTGTCGGTCAGACAAAGTTGAAAAACGTCATTATTCGTGGCTTCCGACGGGAGGCCCCAACGCTTGGCGATAGCCTTTGCTGCAGCGGTTTCAGCATCGCTGTCTGCAAGAATGGGAACCCGAGCCGTAGTTGTCACTGCGCAGCCTTGCGTTGCATATCAATGTGTGGAATATCGTCTTCCAGATACTCTTCGCTGATGGCCTCAAAGCCAAAGCTTTGGTAGAACTTCAGCAGATAAACCTGTGCGCCTACCCGAATTGGGGCTTTGGGGGCATACTCTTCAAGATAGTCGATGCTGCGCTGCATAACTTCAACACCCAGCTTCTGACCTCGCACTTTTTCGTGCGTTATCACTCGGCCAATACGTGAATAGCCGGTGTCCGCGGTGGCCAGGTATAGCCGGGCGTAGGCGATCATCTCGTCAGCCTCATTGCGGGCGTACAAATGTAAGGCCTGCTCATCTGCACCGTCGGCGTCCAGGTATGGACAGATTTGCTCTACCACGAAAACTTCCTGCCGAAGTTTCAGTAAGTCGTAGAGATCATGCAGAGAAAGGTCGTTAAATGCTTTTAAGTGCCAGTTCATGTGCCTACTTTCTTCAATGAGTTGCTAAGAGAAACCACGTTACTTTTATTGACTTCGCTATCATACAAGGCCAACAGCTCGGCTACAGGTTTGCGACCGTCGCCTTTTTGACTGATGCTGCGCGAAACCGACAAGCTGCTGATATCAGCGTGCTTGTACAAGGCGCGGGTGAGGTCGGTGTCGTGGTTGCTGATCAGTACCGGAATGTGGCGTTTTTTTGCAACCTGTACCGCTCGGCGAGCTAACTCGTCCTGATCGGTCAGGCCAAAGCCACCGGTGGCGTAGCTGGTAAAGTTAGAGCTCTGGTCCAGCGGTGCGTAGGGCGGGTCGCAATAAATTACATCGCCTTGTCGCGCGCGGCGAAATACCTGCTCAAACGGGCGGCAAATAAACTTAGCCTTGCGCGCTTTCTCGGCAAAGTGTTCGAGCTCTTTTTCCGGGAAATAGGGTTTGCGGTAGTCACCAAAGGGCACGTTAAAAATGCCTTTGCTGTTATAGCGACACAGGCCGTTGTAGCCGTGGCGGTTCATATATAAAAAAAGCAAAGAGCGAAAGTAAGGGTCGCTGCTGGCATTAAAGGCGGCGCGCAGGGCGTAATAAGCGTCGGCCTGGTTGTTACGATCAACGAAGAGTTTGCGGGCGTCCTGAATAAAAGTTTTCGGACGGCGCTTCACAAACTGATACAGGGTAATGAGGTCCTGATTAATGTCGTTAAGCAGGTAGCTGTCGTAGTCGGTATTCAGAAAGACTGAACCGGCGCCCACAAAAGGCTCGATGAGCTTTTTACCTTGCGGCAAGCGTGCTGTTATCGGCTCGATAAGTGAGTACTTACCGCCTGCCCATTTTAAAAATGCCCGATTCTTCTTCATGCGCCGGCCGTTGGTTTATCCTTTGCGGATTGTAACCCAAAGGCCGGGGGATGAAAATTGCTGACTGTGTGATTCGTCCGGCTACTGGCTATTAATGTCGCTTTGTACACTGGCAAACGACTTAGCCCAGGGTTCCATTTGCTGTACTTCAGCTGGCAACTGCGTGGCGGCTGCACGTGCTTGCTCAATGCCGGGGTAGCTGCCAAAAATAACCACATAACGTTGGTCGGCGCGCTGATAAACCTGGGTATTTCCGGCTATGTCGTAGTCGTTACGGAAATCGCGCAGTAGCTGCGGGTCGCTGATAATGCTGATTTGCAGCGTATAGTTACCGGAGCTCTGATCCAGCGCCCATTGGGTCTGGAACGGTAGCGCACGTTGGGGCTGCTGCGGTTGCGGCTTAGGTTGTTCTGCTTGAACTTCCGGTTCCGGCTCGGCTACAACGGTATCAATGCCCGACTCAGCTGCGGACGGTTGGTCAGATGAACCAACAGGCTCGGCTTCCTGTGGCTGTTGTTTTTTAATAAAGCCCAGCGAAATTTCGCCCTCTGTAATTTCAGAGGCCGCGACGGTGTTTAATGTGCCTAACGCATTGCGGTAAGACGCCGCTAATTCTGCAGGAACCAGTTCTAAAGAGCGCTCGGTTAAAGGCTCAAAACTTGGCAGGCTGGCGGCTTGCTCTGTTGCTTCTGCTGTTGTTTCAGCCGCGCTCTCTGCCGTGTTATTTGCAGCGTTTCCGGCGGTTGTTTCTGCTGGTGCCGGTGATTCAGGATTCACTTGCTGCCAATAGGCGGTTAACTGCTCTTTATTCAAAAAGCCGGCAAAAGCCAGACTAATAACCACTGTAACTAAAATAATGGGCCAAAGGCGCATTTTCCGACGGTTGCTTTGTTCCGGGCTATGTTTTGCTTTGCTCTGCTCGCTAGCGTCTTTACCGTCGGCATTCTTGTCGGAATTCTCGTCTGTCGTGGTATCGCGATAACGGGCAGCCTGAGTGGTCAGAGTAAATTGCAGACGTTGCTGAATTTCACCGGGAAACCCATGAATGGAATTTAAAAATTGCTGAATGCGTTCCAGATTCCAGAAGCTGCGTTGTTTTTCTGGCAATAAAGCCTGCACAAAGCGAATTTGCTCGTCATGGCTAAGCGGCTGAACTTCTATCATAGTTGGTCCCTGCACACGCAGGTGTGGTGCCGGACGCTGCTGCTGAGCCCAGCGACTGTCGCCGGTAATAATAATGCTGGTGCGCTGACCAATGGCACTCAGTTGGGTAACGGTAGAAATGCATTCGGCCATAAAGCTTTCGGACAGCTGTTCACCGTTATCAATAACAACAATGGCGTGCTTTAGCGGGCGCTGGCGTTGAATTTGGCGACTTAACGACTCGTCGTTAATGCTGATAGTACCGAACAGTTGGTTCAGAATTTGGGCGCGGAGCCGGTCATTGGTGGAACGCTCGTTGGCGCTGATAAAAGCGACTTCAGCGTATTCTGACGCTTGTTCAAGAAAGACTTCAGCAATGGTGGTTTTGCCGCTGCCTTCTTTACCGTGCAGCATAATAAGCGACACGCTCTGCTGGCACTGCTCGTGCAGCTGGTCAATAACCTGCTGTTGGCTCGGTTTGGTTTTTACCGGCGCGGCAACAATATGTTGTGGGCTTGCAAGTGCTTGCATCTGTCTGTTCCTGTCTGTCAGCCGAATAGAGATAACGCCCAGGCGTTAGCAACATTCAGTGATCACAGCAGCAACGGTATTGTGTTCTACAGTACTGACAACTTCAGCCTGACCAATAGCAACCGGAAGAACAAAATGCAGCTGACCGTCTTTTACTTTTTTATCGCGCTGCATGTAATCTAACCAGTCCTGCCAGGGCATTTGTGGCCCCTTTGTTGGCAAGCTAAGTGCCAGCAGTAAATCTTTAATGCGTCGAAAATCTGACGAATTGAGCCGCTGTGTCACTTCTGACAGCTTAGATGCAATTATAATGCCAGCAGCTACAGCCTCGCCGTGTGTCCAGGCGCCGTATTCGGTGGCGGCTTCAATGGCGTGGCCAAAGGTGTGGCCTAAATTCAGCAATGCCCGCAGGCCTTTCTCGCGCTCGTCTAACGCCACAACGTCGGCTTTAATTTCGCAACTGCGTTGAATAGCGTAGGTCAGTGCGGCCGGGTCTTGCTGATTTAATTCTTCGGTATGTTGTTCCAGCCATTGGAAAAAGTCGGCGTCGTAGATAACACCGTATTTTACGATTTCGGCTAAACCGCTACGGTAGTCACGTTCGGTAAGGGTTTGCAGGCAGTCAATATCAATGACCACAGACTTAGGCTGATAAAAAGCGCCAATCAGGTTTTTGCCCTGGGGGTGATTCACCGCTGTTTTCCCGCCCACGGATGAGTCAACTTGCGACAATAACGTGGTCGGAATTTGGTAAAAGTCGACACCGCGTTGAAACGTTGACGCCACAAAACCGGCTAAATCACCTACCACGCCGCCGCCTAAGGCAATGATGCCACAGTCGCGGTTAAAGCCTGCGTCTATCAGAATATCCATGGCCTCGGCGTAGCTGTCCAGGCTTTTGAACTGCTCGCCATCGCGCATTTCAAACACTTTCACCTGGTGACCGGCAAGGCTTTTTAATAACGGCTTAAGGTAGTACTGACTAATGGTCGGGTTGGTGATGACCAGCAGTTGTTGATTAAGTGTGTGCGGAAGGCGCTCTACATAGTTGGGTAACAGGGCGTTACCAATGTAGATAGTGTAGCTGCGTTCACCTAAAGAGACGTTAACCTCAGCCATGAACGCAGCCCCTAATCTTACCCGAGTCCGGTAATAGATTCGAGTTGATCGATAATGTCGTTGACGACGAATTTTGCACTTTGCTCATCGGTTTGCACCGTGATATCGGCAATTTCTTCGTACAAAGGATCGCGCTCTTGTGCCAGCTCTTCAAGCACTTTGCGTGGGTCTTCAGCTTCGGCAATTAGAGGCCGGCGCTTATCACGCTGAGTACGAGCCAACTGCTTCTCGATAGGGGTTTTTAAATACACTACCACACCCCGAGCCGATAACCGATTACGGCTTTCTTTGCTCATGACCGAGCCGCCACCTGTCGCTAAGACGATGCCCATATTTTCGGTAAGCTCTTCGATCACTTTTTCTTCGCGTGCACGAAAGCCTTCTTCACCTTCGAGCTCGAACACCCAACTGATTTCGGCACCGGTACGGCGCTCAATTTCAGAATCTGAGTCGTAGAACTCTAAATGTAATTGTCTGGCGATTTGACGGCCAATCGTACTTTTGCCAGCCCCCATGGGCCCAACAAGAAAAATATTACGTTTCTCAGCCATATTCCTGCTTACATCATTGGTTAAAATTAGCTGTAACTCACGAATCCGGAGTGTCTGGAGACGTCCCCCAACCCAACGAAAAGAAGCGCGATTATCGCAACTTGAGCCCACTTTAGCAATAGTAATCGGCTTTTGGACTAACTTTGTGGCAATATCGTTGGTGTTACAAAAATCATAAGTTCCCGCTTTTCATCGCGTTGCTGCTGATGAGAGAACAATTTCCCGATTAATGGCAGCGTCCCTAAGATGGGGACGCGACTGTCATCATTCAAGTTATGTTCCTGAAAGATTCCGCCCAGAACGATAGTTTCTCCATTTTTTGCCAGCACCCGAGTCGACATTTCCTGAGTGTCGATAGCAACAGCGGGGCCGGTTGGGGTGGCAACGGTATCGCCGCGCGTGTTCTGAGTAATGGTCAATTCCATTAAAACATGGTTATTGGGCGTAATTTGCGGCGTAACGCTTAAGCCCATAACCGCTTTTTTAAACTGCACGGCGGTAGCACCATGTGCGGCGGTTTCAACATAAGGTATTTCGGTGCCTTGCTCTATGTAAGCGGGCTGTTGGTTCGACGTGAAAATTTTTGGGCTGGTAATAATTTCTGCTTTGTTCTCCTGCTCCAGCGCAGTGAGTTCGAGATCCAGCAGAATATCGTCACTCAGCCGCGCCAAATTGGCAGAAAAAGTACCGGCGGGTGCGGCGGTAGGCAGGTCTACCTGCATGCCTTTAACAAAACTGCCTGCGTCCTCGGGTATCGCCAGACCGTATTCCGAAACGCCCCAGCGAATGCCTAGCTCTTTACTGACATTCGCTTTTACGGTGACCATGCGGGCTTCAATCAGCACCTGCTTAACCGGCACATCCAGGTCATTAACTAACTGACGTATGGAGTTCAGCTGTTCTGGTGTGTCCCTTACTATAAGGGTATTGGTACGTTCGTCGACACTTACCGCGCCGTTTGGTGAGAGAAAGCTCTGCTCCTCGTTCTTTAACAGCTTGGCTAAGTCGCTGGCTTTTGCAAAGTTAACGCTGAGTAAAATAGAGCGATACTCGCTGCTATCTGTGGGGTGTTCACCCGCAACATCAATGCGCAGCATAGAGCCCTGCAAACGAATAGCGAGATCATGACTCTCAATTAACGTTGCAAACGCGTCCTGCCACGCGACACCGTTGAGTTTCAGGCTGGACTCACCTTTCACGTTGTCCGTCATCAATATGTTCAGCTGATGCTGATCCGCTAATAATTGTATGAGTTCCCGCAGTGGCATTTTGCGAGTGTTGAGTGACACTGGTTGTAAGCGCTGCTGTTCGCTAAGCAGGCTTTGCCAGTTCTTCTCAGTTGCATAGACTGGCGACACAAACTGCAAACTCAGAGTAGCCAGCAGTAAAAAGACATAAAAAGAGAGTCGTGTTGGTATCATTGTGAGGAACTGTCCTTAGTTAAATGGAGTTTCAGCGGCTTTGCTGACCAGCATCCCGCTTGCTTTTGCCAACGCTTAAATTCGGCGTATTCGCCGTTAACGTCTTGCAGCTGCATGAGTGGGTCAGCTATCCAGCTACTCTCCGTGAGTGTCAGCGGTGGTTGATTCGGTATTTTCAGCAGAGCTTTTTTAACCGGAGAGGTTTGAGTAGCAATTAACTGCACCAGCGACCAGTCACTAATTCGAATATCGCTTAGTTGCTCAGGTTGCCCCAAACATTTTATAGGCTCTGCGATAACGTCCGGAAAGTCTGATTTAAACAACGAATGAGCGCTAAGTTCTGAGGGCGCTGGGCTGCCAGCCGATAACCAGAGAAATTGCCAGCTTAATTTGCCACTGTTTTCCCCGGTATCCCGCCACTTTAATGTTTGCGTAAACGGGAACGGCTGTCGCATTTCCTGCTGCGCCTGCATGATAGAAGCGACCAACCGCAAAGCGTTCTGGTAAGTTCCGTTAGCACCAACCAGCCACTGCTCAGCGTTTTCCGGGCTTTGTTGATAATAAAGGTCGACGTTGTGTTGCCTTGCCGCCTGCGTTAATAAAGTGGAGACGTCCGTTTCTGGATGCTCCGTCAAAACTGGCTCGGTTTGTTCAGGAACCCCGGGAACGGACTGCTGTAGTTGTTTCTGTTGCGTCCTAAGCTGCTCATTCAGCTGGCTTGCCTGATAGCCGGTAAGAAAGTAGCTGACACTAATAGCCGCTACCGTGAAAAGCAGAACAGCGCTGCCCCATAACCATAAGGGTTTTTTAAATGATTCAGCCATTCTGTTCAGCTCCGCTGTCCACGTTTTTCTGAGGACTTGTGTAGGAGAACACCACACCTTGCTGAGGCAGTAGTTGCTGTCTTAGTCCGGGTTTTACTAACTGCTTTTCCAGCCATAGATACTGTTCATTAACCTGCTGTATCTGCCGGTAGATGGCGGTGAGCTTCATTTGTGACTGGCTTAAGGAAAGCTCGCGCTGCTGGAATTGGTGCCGTGTTCGCTCAAGCAGAGCGTAAAATGCGTTGAGCATCTCGTGGCTAGTATGCTTTCGGTGGATAAAGGCCTTTTGCAACTGTTGCTGTTTTTGGTAAATCTGCCAGCGTTTTCGTTGAGCGTTCTGCTTTTCCAGTACCAGCTTTTGCTCCGCCAGCTGGTGCTTTAAGTTGCTCAGGTAGCTCTCATAAGAAATGACCCACTGTACAGATAAAATGCTGATAATAAGCAGCAGGAGAATACCCAGACAATGCAGTGCGCGGTAGCGCAGCCATACGCTTTGTTCCCGCCACTGCAACAGGTTTAGCGATGCCATTGACTGAACCCCCGCAAAGCTAAACCCAGTAGTACTAGCTCGTTGTCCAGGGCTGAAATAATGGGGGCGACGTTGTTCTGGAAAAAGGGCGCCGTAGAAAGCGCCAGATGCTTCAGTTGTTGCTGATTAGAAAGTTGTCGTTCAAGTTGCGACTGAATGGCTTTATCGCCAAAACTCATTACCCAGCTGAATTGATGAGAAAGCTGAGCCTTAAGCAAAAAGCTCACTAAATTGTTGGTGTCGACAGAGTCCAGCCGCTGAAAGACGCCGTTTTTACAATAAAGCAAAATGGATTGTTGCTGACGGAGATCAACGACTACCCACTTCATATTGGTCTCGAACTTGGTATTGTCAGGCCAAAGGTAAGGCAATACCGCATTAGCTGCCCGTACTACTGACTGATATACGGGTTCAATCACCTGCACCGGCATTTTCAGTGGTGCCAGTAATGCCAATAAATTCTCCAGTGCCGAGCGCTGGCCAATAATCGCTTCTGCTTCTTGCCCGTGGCTATGAGTGCAGTAGTCGTAGCTTATGCCGGTATTGCGTTTTAATTGTGGTGGTAATTTCTCTAGTAATTGCTCTTCAACTTGCTGGTTATTGTCTAACGGAATTTTCTGATAGTGGGTTGCGCTGTAGTCCAGTGCCGAGACAATGCTGTCTGGTTTTAAGCCCTTGTCGGTTAAACTGCTCTGGTGCTGCTGCGAAAAATGTTCGACAACAAAATGCCGCCTCCTGCGGGACAATTGTAAAACCAGACAGTTTTCACGATTAATTTGCACAGCAAGTGGTTGTTGCCGAAGTAATGACATTAGACAATATCCTTATTGTAGAAAAGCCAGATGCAAGCGTAGTGTTGTGAACAAAAATCCTCCATAATAGTCAGTAAGACTTATGAGCTAATTTATGTCGGCAATTTCGGTTTCAACACTCAGGTGTAATTTTTGGTTTAAGTTCTGGCGTAATAAAATGAAGTCATGGAGCAGATAATTGAAGTGGTTTAAGCGGCTAATCTACACCTTGCTGGTGTGTATTCTTCTTGGCGGGGTAACGGTTGGTAGCCTTTACTTATATGTTAAGCCCGAGCTACCCAGTGTGGAAACCCTACGGGACGTGCGTTTGCAAACACCTATGCAGGTGTTTACCGCAGACGGTGAGTTGATTTCGCAGTTTGGTGAAAAACGTCGCATTCCGGTGGACTTAGAAGACGTCCCCCAACCTCTTATTGATGCTTTTCTGGCAACCGAAGACAGTCGCTTTTATCAACATTTTGGTGTTGACCCAATTGGTGTTGCCCGTGCCTTTAGCGTATTGCTCACCACCGGTGAAATTCAGGAAGGTGCTAGTACCATTACCATGCAGCTGGCGCGAAACTTTTTCCTGAGCTTTGATCGGGCCTGGATGCGCAAGGTGAAAGAATCTTTTATTGCGGTTCACATTGAACAGCTGCTGAGTAAAGATGAAATTCTTGAGCTTTATCTGAATAAAATTACCTTTGGCCACCGTGCCCATGGTGTTGGTGCTGCCGCCCAAGTGTATTACGGTAAGCCGCTAAGCGAACTGACGCTGGCGCAAATGGCAACTATTGCCGGTTTGCCTAAAGCGCCATCTAACCTGAACCCCATCTCAAACCCCATCGCCTCTAAAGCGCGTCGCCGCGTTGTGCTATTGCGCATGCTCGATGAAAAGAAAATTACGCGCGCAGAGTTTGAAGAAGCTGCTAATGCACCCGTTACAGCCCGTCGACACGGTGCCGAAGTGACAGTTAATGCGCCTTATCTGGCGGAAATGGTGCGTCAGGAAATGGTGGATCGTTATGGTGAAGACAAAGCCTATAACGAAGGCTACAAAGTTTACACAACCATAAGAAGTGACGTACAGCTGGCTGCGCGTCAGTCTATCTGGGATAACCTGCACAGTTATGATGAGCGACACGGCTACCGCGGTCCCGTCAGCATATTGTGGTCTGCAGAGAAAAACGAAGAGCCTGTTAAAGAACCTGCTATACGACAGTATCTGGAGCAGTTGCGTGTTATTGGTGCAGTAACGCCGGCGGTTGTGACCGCAGTCGGAGAGCAGTCGGCTGAGGTATTAGTTAAGGGTGAGGGCAAGTTAACCCTGCCATGGAAAGCGATGCACTGGGCTCGAGAGTATCTGAACGAGGAACGCCAGGGACCGCCACCGGAAACCGCAGATGAAATTATGCAACCGGGTCATGTTATTTGGCTGCGCCGGGTGAATGACGACAGCGAATGGCGACTGGCGCAAATTCCTGAGCCAAGTTCTGCAGTGGTATCTTTGCGCCCGGACGATGGCGCTGTTGCCGCTGTTGTGGGTGGTTACAGTTTCCAGCTGAGCCAATACAACCGTGCGTTGCAGGCAGAGCGTCAGGTAGGTTCTAATATTAAACCTTTGATTTACTCAGCTGCGTTTGAAGAAGGTTTAACCCTGGCTACGCTGGTGAACGATGCACCCATTAATCAGTGGAACCCTGGCTCTGGCGTAGCCTGGCGACCGAAAAACTCGCCGGAAGTCTATGAAGGCCCTATCCGTTTGCGTAAAGCTCTGGCTAAGTCCAAGAACGTAGTTTCGGTGCGTTTAATTCGCGAATTGGGGGTTAAAAAAGTGGCGGATCATTTGGCTAAGTTTGGTCTCGATCGCTCAAAAATCCCTGAAAACGAATCGCTTTCTCTGGGTTCTTTGTCAATGACCCCCATGCAAGTGGCTCGTGCTTATGCGGCGTTTTCTAACGGCGGTTTTCTGGTAGAACCCTACTTTATCAAACGCATTGAAGGCGCCGACGGCAACGTGATTGAGGAAACCGACCCGCTGCGCGCCTGTTTTGACTGTGACAAGCCAGCTCCGCAGATCATTAGCGAGCAAAATGCGTTTTTGGTTGAGCAGGCAATGAACTCAGCAGTATGGGGCGGTGGCAGCTGGGCGAATGGCACAGGCTGGAACGGTACGTCCTGGCGTATTCAGCGTTCTAAACCCATTAATGAAGCTGTTGGTCGCAACATTGCCGGTAAAACCGGTACCACTAACGATGTCCGTGATACTTGGTTCTCAGGTTTTACATCAAACCTTGCGACAACTGTGTGGGTGGGGTTTGATGACGTTTCCCGTAAACTGGGACGCACGTCGAAGCACCCTGAAGTTGATTCCAGTCAGCAGGCAATCACCGGCGGTGAAGCGGGTGCGAAAACCGCGTTGCCAGGCTGGATCTTGTTTATGGAAAAAGCACTGCCATTGTTTCCGTCGAGTGACTTTGGCATTCCGCCGGGAGTGGTGAATGTCCGTATTGACTTAGAAAGTGGAAAGTTATCACACAAAAGTGACTACACCACGCGGTTTGAATACTTTATACGTGGTACAGAACCAACGGAGTACAGTCGTGATAACGGTCAGTCTAATGGCGATATCTTTCAAGAAGATGATGACGACTTATTCTAGCCAGATAAAATCTGTGTAATAACAAATTAGTGGGAGCGTTAAGCTCCCACTGCCAGTTTACTCAGTAACTGATTTAGGTCCGACTGCACGCCACCGGCGGTAACGTGTTTACCCGCGCCAGGCCCGCTAATAACTAATGGCATTTCTGAATACCAGTCGGTGTAGATAACAAAGATGTTTTCACCGGGTATTAAGTTAGCCAGCATGTCTCCTTCCGGAATGTACTCAATACCAACCTGAGCAGTAACTCTTTGTTCGTCACTGACGGTAAAGCTGGCCAGCAGTCGCGGTACTTTGCCGTCTTTAGCCGCTTCGTCCAGCATGGCTGTCATAGGCTCATCAAGTTCCGATAAGCGCTGCATAAACTCGCTAAGTGGCAAGTCACGTAAATGTTCCGGCACCAGACTTTTTACTTCAATGTCCTGCCAGTCCAGTTTTAAGCCAATTTCGCGTGCCAGAATCAGTAACTTACGCACCAAGTCCTGACAGGACAAATCTTCACGGGGGTCAGGCTCGCTGTAACCCCGCTCTTTGGCTTCTTTTACCAGTGAACTGAACGTGACTCCTTTGGTGAAATTCTCAAACAGCCAGGACATGGTGCCTGAGAAAATGCCGGAGATACTGCGAATTTCGTCGCCGGAATTACGCAAGTCGTTTATGGCATAATTCAGCGGTAATCCGGCACCCACCGTGGTGTTGTACAGCCATTCGCGCTTGTACTCGTGCTGAATGGTACGAATTTCCCGGTACAGCGCCTCGTCGGCAGAGCCAGCGCGCTTATTGGCGCTGATAATATGCAGGCCGTTTGCGAACAAGCTGGGATACAGCTGCGCGACTTGTTGGGCGTCGGTTAAATCAATCACCACCAGTTCGTCGTATGGCGCATTGGGTAGCTCGCGCAGCAGTTCCGTGAGTACATAGGGTCGTGCCAGGCGGTCGAAGTCTTCGGCCCACTGAGTGAGCTCTACGCCATTGTAATCCAGCCATAAACGCCGGGAGTTAGCGATGCCCATAACCCGAACGTCCATCACTTGATTAATACGGTCACGCTGCTGGCGGAACAGTTCCAGCCAGGCTGTCCCAATGTTGCCGCGCCCAATAACCAGCACGCCCAGGCTGCGACGGTAGTTAAATAATTGGCTGTGCAGACGATTGAGTAAACGGTTATCAAGCTTTTGCTCCAGAATAGCAACAGCAGAGTCACCGCTCTGCGTCAGAGCAAAGCGTCGTACTTTTTGTTCGGAAAGTTGCAGTTTAAAGGTCGAGAACTGGTCGGTTTCCTGAATGCGGTTACCGACAATGGCCAGCATGGAATAGCCGCGAATTTGAGTTATGGCGTCACCGGCCCCCAGACTGTCTAACCAGCCGGTCAGGTAGTCTAAGTGGTTTTGATGAAACACCAGATATTGCTGATGATTCTCCGGCTCGGTCCAGCTGACCAGCGGCTCTAACTCCAGTTCGTCCAGACGTTTTACTAAGGCTTTATCGTGCAGCTCAACCTTAAAGAGCACCACCTCAGACAGTGAAGTGAAGACTTTTCCGCGAGGCTGGGTATTCTGGAACTGACCAATACGCGTTTGCTGATTTTCTACTTTCAAACTGGAGCGAACGGAAATGACCATGCGCTGGCGGTCGACCGGCTGAAAGGTTCTTGGATGCAAAACCGGGCTGCCAAGACGCGCTAGTTCTTCGGCTTCGGTCCAGTCTAATGTCGGTAAGCTGACTACGCGCTCAACTTTACGCGGGTCTGCCGAATAAACGCCGGCCACGTCTTTCCAGATAGTAACCTGGCGTGTATCCAGCAGACTGCCGACTAAGGTCGCTGAATAGTCACTGCCGTTACGCCCCAGAGTTAAGCTCTCGCCGTTTAAACCGCGGGCGATAAAGCCAGTAACAATAAAGCGGGTGCCCGAGTGAGGAGCTACTCTTTGTAATAGCTTTTCACGAGAGTGTTCTACCTGAATAACGGGCTCAGGGGCATCTGCGGCGAGTAAAAAGTCCCGGGCATCAATGTGGTCGGCGCGGGTGCCCTGTTTTTGCAGTAAAGCTGATAACAAGCGGGCGGACCAAAGCTCACCGTAGGACAGTAACTCGGCGTTATGGTTAATGATTTCGTCGCCCTCTAACCATTGACGCCAGCGGATGAAATCTTGCTGAGATTGTTGCAGCAGTTGCTGCTGTAAGTTACCGCTTAATAGTTCGGTGATCAGCCCTTGCTGAAAACTCTCTAATTGATCGAGCAGAATGCTGGCGGTGTCGCCCGGCTGTGCTTTGGCATTAATAATGGCAAGAATGCGGTTGGTTGTGTCTCCGGCTGCGGAAACGACGACTAGGTCGCTGGCACCGGCGTACTCGGTTACAATACGGGCAACGCGGCGATAGCAGAACGCATCGGCAAGACTGCTGCCACCAAACTTATGCACCTGAACGCTGTCGGCAACGGCTTGCTTTTGCTCTTCTGTGAGCTGAGTTGTTGTCATTCCGCCTTCCTTAACTACTCGCTTAAATTAGGTAACTGCTACTAAGGCTAAAATATTGTCAGGCAAATGTCAGTAACTTTTAGCCATCTAGACGGATAAAATTTGACGGGGTCGCTCATTCGGGTACAATTCATTATAACTTATGTGGTTTTGTTATATAGTGGGATAGTAACAATGAAATGGAACGGCGAATATATTTACCCTTATGCTGAACACGGTCGTAAGAGTCAGCAGGTGAAAAAAGTTACGGTCTCAATACCCACGCGTGTATTAAAGGTACTGACCGATGAACGAACCCGTCGCCAAGTTAATAATCTTCGCCATGCTACCAACAGCGAACTGCTTTGCGAGGCGTTTTTACATGCTTTTACCGGTCAGCCACTGCCGGAAGATGAAGACTTACAAAAGTCCAATCCGAATAAAATCCCCAAGGCCGTGCGCGAAGAGCTGGAAGCCCGGGGATTACCTATTCCGACCGACGAAGAGCTCGACGATTAATCCTGCATATAATTTTTCGGTAAATCGATTTTAGCTGCGCCGGACTTCACCGCAGCTTCCGCAACGGCACGCGAGACCCGTGAGCACAAGCGCGGGTCAATTGGCTTAGGAATAATATAATCACGACCGAAGGTTAATTCTTTGACGCCGGCTGCTTTTAATACTGATTCCGGCACTGGCTCTTTCGCCAGCTGGCGAATGGCCTCTACTGAGGCAACCTTCATTTCGTCATTAATCGCTGTAGCTCGCACATCTAACGCGCCGCGAAACATAAACGGGAAGCATAAAACGTTGTTCACCTGGTTCGGGTAGTCCGAGCGCCCGGTTCCCATAATCAGGTCATCACGTGCCGCCATAGCGGTTTCTGGTTTAATCTCCGGGTCTGGGTTAGAGCAGGCAAACAGAACGGGGTTTGGCGCCATAAGTTTCAACTCTTCTGCGCTGAGTAAGTTTGGCCCTGAAACACCCACGAAGATATCGGCACCTTCAATAACGTCTTTTAGCGTACGTTTGTCGGTATTGTTGGCAAACAGCTGTTTGTATTCATTTAAGTCATCACGACGGGTGTGAATAACGCCTTTTGAGTCGAGCATATAAATGTGCTCACGTTGCGCGCCACATTTAATTAAAAGTTCCATACAGGCGATGGCGGCAGCACCGGCACCAAGACACACAATGCGAGATTCCGATAGCGTTTTGCCCTGAATTTCCAGTGCATTCAGCATACCGGCGGCAGTCACAATAGCAGTACCATGCTGATCATCGTGAAACACCGGAACATTGCAACGCTCTATTAAAGCTTGTTCAATTTCAAAGCATTCGGGCGCTTTTATGTCTTCTAAATTAATACCACCAAAAGTGTCGGCAATGTTAGCAACGGTATTGATAAAGTCTTGCGTGGTACGGTGACTCACTTCAATATCAATAGAGTCCAGTCCGGCAAAGCGCTTGAATAATAGAGCCTTACCTTCCATTACCGGTTTTGACGCCAGTGGTCCCAAATTTCCCAAACCAAGAATAGCCGTTCCGTTGGTAATAACCGCCACCATGTTGCCCTTGGCAGTATAACGGTAAGCAGCGTCCGGGTCCTGAGCAATTTCCCGAACCGGTTCTGCTACGCCCGGGCTGTAGGCGAGAGCTAGATCTTTGCTGGTTTCAGCAGGAGTGGTCAGTTCAACCGAGATTTTACCCGGAGTCGGGTATTCGTGGTAATCCAGTGCTTGTTGGCGAAAATCTGTCATGCGGTGATACCTGAGTCTGGTTATCAGAATGCTAATTAGTCTATCGCTTTTAGGCTAAGAAACAAATCTTACCTGCGTCTTTATGCTCTTAATAAGGCTAACTAAATTTAACGAGTGTTTAAAAGTACACCAGTTAACTTTTCTTTAACAACGGGAGGTTTAGGCGAGCGGACACAAAAAAAGGCGCTGTTTAGCGCCTTTCTCTTAAAATCTGCTGTTAAGCAACGTTTTCTATAGGTTTTCCCAGGCTTATTTCTTGCCCAGAGCGCCAAAACGTTTCTTAAACTTATCAACACGACCGCCAGTGTCCATTACACGCTGCTTACCAGTGTAGAACGGGTGGCACTCTGAACAGACGTCCAGGTGAAGATCTTCTGAGCGGGTTGAACGCGTTTCGAACGTGTGACCGCAAGAACAGCTGACTTTTAAAGTCTCGTACTTAGGATGAATACCTTGTTTCATGGGGTTACCTCAGTTATGGGCCGCATCGCCATTCGATCCAAAGCCGAACACCATGCGCAAAAAAACATCAATGAATTAAGAGCCGCGCATTTTATGTGATCCTGCGTCTGTGATCAAGCAGAATCTGCTGCCTTGTATTCTGCGCGGCGGCGTTCCAGAATAGAGCCATGAAGCAAGCCAACACCGGCAGCGAACGACGTTATAAAGTCGCACTGCCGCTACCTCTTCGACAAACCTATGACTATCTGTGCAAAAGTGCCGAGCCACTGCCGCAGGGAGTCCGCGTGCGTGTGCCTTTTGGCCAGCGTCAGTTAGTGGGGTATGTGGTGGCCGAAGCCACTGACGAACCGCCAGAATTTGCACTGAAAGCGGTTGTTTCGGTATTGGATGAGCAGCGACTGTGGCCGCGTGATATCTGGCAACTGGTTCGCTGGTCAGCTGATTATTATCACCACTCGTTGGGTGACGTTGCTGCCAATAGCCTGCCAGTTTTATTGCGTAAAGGCGATGCGGCGGAATACCTGACCGAAACTTTTTATGCGTTGACCGATTTAGGCCGGGCTCAATCCATTAATGATTTAAAAGGGGCTGCAAGACAACAGCAGGTGCTGGCGGCGCTCAAGAATCAGCCGCTCAGGCGTAGTGATTTAACCGACATGGGCGTAACCTCAGCCGTGCTTCGTACCTTGCAGGATAAAGGCTGGATTGACGTGCGCGAGCAGGCTCCGATTAAGAATCAGGGCTGGCAAGAACAATCATCGGTGCTAAAAGAGCAGGGTCATGCGCTAAATACCGAGCAGGCAGTCGCGGTTTCAACCATTAACCAACAGCAAAAGCACAGTGCGCTGCTGCTGGAAGGGGTTACCGGTAGTGGTAAAACCGAAGTGTATTTGCAGGCTATGGAGCCGGTGCTGGAGCGCGGAGAGCAAGTGTTGGTGCTGGTACCGGAAATAGGCCTGACCCCACAGACTTTGCAGCGCTTTAAAGAACGCTTTGACGCGCCGGTGGTCATGCTGCACTCAGGTATGAGTGACAGAGAACGTTTAAATACCTGGCTGGATGCAAAACACGGTCATGCGGCAATTATTATCGGTACCCGGTCGGCGGTGTTTACACCCTGTCAGAAACTCGGGCTTATTGTGGTCGATGAAGAACATGACTTGTCCTACAAACAACAGGACGGCTTTCGTTACCATGCCCGGGACATTGCCATTAAACGGGCGTCGTTGCTGAATATTCCGCTGGTGCTGGGTAGTGCAACGGCCTCGCTGGAAACTTTGAATAACGCGGTTAGTAAGCGTTTTCACTGGCTTAAGCTGGGGCAGCGAGCTGGTGGCGCACAAATGGTTAAACACGAACTTATTGACCTGAAACAGCAGCCCATTAAAGCCGGCGTTTCTAAAGCATTGCAGGAACAAATTCAGGTAGAAATTGAACGCGGTAACCAGGTACTGCTGTTCCTTAACCGTCGTGGTTTTGCACCGGCGTTAATGTGTCACGAATGTGGCTGGCTGGCGCAGTGCCATCGTTGTGACGCTTATTACACCGTACATAAAGCTCATCACCAGTTGCAGTGTCACCATTGCGGTAGCCAGCAGCGCATACCTAAGCAGTGCGGTTCCTGTGGTTCCACGCACTTAATTTCGCACGGCGTGGGTACCGAGCAGTTAGAGCACAGCCTGAAAGAGATGTTTCCCGGGCGCGGCGTGTTACGCATTGACCGGGACTCCACCCGCCGCAAAGGCCAACTGGATGATTACCTGCAAAAAGCCACAAATAACGAGTACCCCTTGTTGGTAGGCACGCAGATGTTGGCCAAAGGCCATCATTTTCCGCATGTCACTCTGGTGGCGCTGCTGGATGTCGATGGTGCGCTGTACAGTGCGGACTTCCGGGCAGCAGAGCGCCTGGGCCAGCTTTATACTCAGGTGGCGGGTCGCGCCGGGCGGGAGCACAAAGCCGGAAAGGTGGTATTGCAAACCCATCATCCGGAACACGACTTAATTCAGGACTTACTCAACAACGGCTATTCACACTTTGCCCTGACCGCGCTTGCCGAACGCCAGCAAAGCGAGCTGCCGCCATTCTCTTATTTGGCGCTGTTCCGTGGCGAAGCAACCGACAGAGATTCAGTGGTACAGGCCATGACTCAGATTCAACAACTAATGCCGCAGGTGGACGGTGCATTTTTACTGGGGCCGATGCCAGCCTTAATGGAGCGTAAAGCGGGTCGTTACCGCTATCAATTGCTGTTACATTGTCAGTCGCGAAAATTGCGTTTTCAGCTTATTGAACACTTGTTGCCGCAAATTAACGCCTTGCCGTTATTGAAAAAAGTGCGCTGGTCGCTGGATATTGATCCGCAAGACTTCAGCTGATTAACAACTAAGCGGTTTTTTTTATCGAGCGTAGCGATTAAACTAAGCGCTTTGAATTTCCTCTTCGATTTTTCATACAGGTAGTCGCATTAATGAAAGAACAACTTGAACAGTTACTGGCCGAAGCCATTGGTCAACTTAAAGCACAGGGCACAATTCCGGCGGATCACTCAGTAAACATTCAGTTGGACCGACCCCGCGATAAGTCGCACGGTGACTTTGCGACGAATCTGGCATTAATGCTGGCAAAGCCGGCGAAATCGAATCCGCGACAGTTGGCAGAAGCCATTGTTGCTGCGGTTCCGGAAAACACTCTGCTGTCGAAAATGGACATTGCGGGTCCGGGTTTTATTAACTTCACCATTTCGCAGGACCAGCTGAAAGACCAGCTAACCGCTATGCTGAACAGCGACAGCCTGAACGTGGATGTGGCTGACGAAAGCAAAACTATTGTTATTGACTACTCTTCGCCTAACCTGGCGAAAGAAATGCACGTGGGCCATTTACGTTCAGCCATTATTGGTGATGCCGTGTCACGCGTGTGCGAGTTTTTAGGTCATAAAGTCGTTCGCCAGAACCACGTGGGTGACTGGGGTACGCAGTTCGGTATGCTTTTAGCGTACATGGAAGCGCTGGATAACCAGTCGGCAGAATATGAGCTGAGCAACCTGGAAACCTTTTATAAAGCCGCCAAGCAGCGTTTTGACGAAAGCGAAGAATTCGCTGACCGTGCACGTCAGCTGGTGGTTAAACTGCAGTCGGGCGACGAGTATTGTCTGAAGCTGTGGAATCAGTTTATTGATGTGTCATTGAGCCACTGTCAGGACGTTTACGACCGCCTGGGTGTTAAGCTGACTCGTGACGATGTAATGGCAGAAAGTGCCTACAACGACAAATTGCCGGGCGTTATTGAGCACCTTCGCGAGAAAGGCCTGTTGACTGAAGATCAGGGCGCGCAGTGCGTGTTCCTTGAAGAATACAAAGGCAAAGAAGGCGAGCCGCTGCCTATTATTGTGCAGAAAAAAGGCGGAGGGTATCTTTATGCCACTACCGACTTAGCCGCCATTGAATACCGTCAGAAAGAACTGGGCGGTGATCATTTGATGTACTTTGTGGATGCCCGTCAGTCGCTGCATTTCGACCAAATATTCACGCTGGCGCGCAAAGCCGGTTTTGTGGAAGGCGATATACAGCTGAACCATTACGGCTTTGGTACCGTGATGGGTAAGGACGGTAAACCTTACAAAAGTCGCGACGGCGGTGTGACCAAACTGGCTGACTTATTAGATGAAGCCGAACGTCGTGCGCTGGAATTATTGCAGCAAAAAACTACCGACCTTACCGAAGAGCAGCAGAAACGAGTTGCTGAAGTGGTGGGGATTAGCTCGGTTAAATACGCGGACTTATCGAAAAACCGTACCAGCGACTACATTTTCGACTGGAACCACATGCTGACCTTCGAAGGCAACACGGCACCTTACCTGCTTTATGCTTACACCCGTGTGAACAGTATTTTTGATCGCTTGGGTGACACCGCTTTTGATCGTGACGCAGACATTATTCTGAGTGATGAACGTGAGCTGGCGCTGGCCAATCAGCTGGTTCGTTTTAACGAAGTACTGCATCAGGTTCAGGATAAAGCGATGCCGCATTTCTTATGTGGTTTTCTGTTTGATTTGGCCGGTCGCTTCTCCAGTTTTTACGAAGCCTGCCCAATTTTGAATCAGGAAGACGAAGCGCTTCGTAACAGCCGCCTGAAATTGTCGATGTTAACGGCTAATGTGCTGAAGCAAGGTCTGGAATTGCTGGGCATTCCAACTCTGGAGAAAATGTAACGCACTATGGATTACGCGAATCGTAAGCCAAAGTCGCCGAAACGTAAGCCGACTAAGAAAAAAGGAACCAATAAAAAACAGCAACGCGGCGCAAAACCGGTTGCTGAGCGAAAACCGGTGCCCTGGTTTGTGGTCGCTGTTGCCATTGGTCTCATTGCTTTCTTTGCCTATATTCTGGTGCAAATTAGCGGTAAGTCTGAACAGGTTGAACAGCCGCAGGTGCAACCACCTCCGGCGGACTTATTGCCGAAAAAATCGGCTGAGCGCTGGCGTTATATTGAAGAGTTAAGAAGTAAAGAAGTAGAAGTGGATGTGCCGGAACGTGAAGTGGGTCCACCGAAACTCATGCAATGTGGCTCTTTCCGTCAGCAGGAGGACGCCGAAAGGTTGCGTGCACAAATTGCGATGGCGGGGCTTGAATCTCAGGTACGCTCGACTGAAGGCAGTAACGGGCTTTGGTACCGGGTTATTCTGGGTCCTTATGAAACCAAACGCGATGCCGAACGTGATCGCCATAAATTGCAGCGTAACCAGGTGTTTGGCTGCGCAATCTGGAACTGGAATATCGATTAGTCGATATTCACCATTGAAAAATACGATATAGACCCTCAGATACTTGTCATCGACGTCACTAAGACAAAAAAGAGGGTCTTGATTTGACTACTATCGTATCTGTTCGCCGCGGCGATAAAGTTGTTATTGGCGGTGATGGCCAGGTTTCTCTGGGTAATACCGTAATGAAAGGCAACGCGCGCAAAGTGCGTCGCCTCTACCACGATAAAGTGCTGGCAGGCTTTGCCGGCGGCACCGCTGACGCTTTCACACTGTTCGAACGCTTTGAATCCAAACTTGAGCAACATCAGGGGAACCTGATGCGGGCGGCTGTTGAGCTGGCAAAAGACTGGCGTACCGACCGTGCTTTGCGCCGACTGGAGGCATTGCTTGCAGTAGCGGATAAAGAAACGTCATTAATTATTACCGGTAATGGCGATGTTGTGCAGCCGGAAAATGACTTGATTGCGATTGGCTCCGGTGGGCCGTTTGCGCAGTCGGCAGCAAGAGCTTTGCTGGAAAATACTGACTTAAATGCCCGCGACATTGTGCAAAAAGCACTGACCATTGCAGGCGATATTTGCGTGTATACCAACGGCAACCAGACCATTGAAGAAGAAGAGTCAATTGCTGAAGACAAAACGAAGCAGGGGAAAAAATAAGATGTCTGAGATGACCCCAAGAGAAATTGTAGACGAATTAAACCGACATATTATTGGTCAGGATAAAGCCAAACGTGCTGTCGCCGTTGCCCTGCGTAACCGCTGGCGCCGGATGCAGCTGGACGACGAGCTGCGTCAGGAAGTAACACCTAAGAATATTTTAATGATAGGCCCTACCGGTGTGGGCAAGACGGAAATTGCCCGTCGTCTGGCTAAATTAGCGAGAGCGCCTTTTATTAAAGTTGAAGCGACTAAGTTCACGGAAGTAGGTTATGTGGGTAAAGAAATTGAATCCATTATTAAGGATTTAACTGACGTTGCTGTGAAACAAACGCGCGAAGAAATGATGCAAAAGGTACGTTACCGTGCTGAAGAAGCGGCGGAAGAGCGTATTCTTGATGTACTGCTGCCACCGGCGAAGAAGTCTTCTTCTGGTTGGGCTCAGCAACAGGAAGAGACACCGGAAAACGATGACCAACGTGGCACGCGCCAGGTATTCCGTAAGAAATTGCGTGAAGGCCAGCTGGATGACAAAGAAATAGAAATTGATTTAGCTATGCCACAAATGGGTGTTGAAATTATGGCACCGCCGGGCATGGAAGAAATGACGTCGCAATTGCAGAACATGTTCCAGAACATGGGCAACGACAAGACCAAGGCGCGCAAAATGCGCATTAAAGACGCTTACAAACAGTTGGTTGATGAGGAAGCTGCGAAGCTGCTGAATCCTGATGACGTTAAAGAAGCCGCTATTGAGTCTGTTGAGCAGAACGGCATTGTCTTTTTAGATGAAATTGACAAAATTTGTAAACGCGGTGATACCAGCGGGCCAGATGTTTCCCGCGAAGGTGTGCAGCGCGACTTACTGCCGCTAGTTGAGGGGACTACAGTCAATACCAAGCATGGTATGATAAAAACCGATCATATTCTGTTTATTGCCTCTGGTGCATTCCAGATGAGCAAGCCGTCAGACCTTATTCCTGAATTACAGGGGCGTTTGCCTATTCGGGTTGAGCTGGAAGCACTGACCAGTGGCGACTTTGTACGCATTCTGACCGAACCAAGCGCGTCGCTGACCACTCAGTATCATGCCCTGCTGAACACTGAAGGCGTTGAGGTGAGCTTTACTGAGGAAGGTATCCAGCGCATTGCTGAAGTGGCATTCCATGTAAACGAAACCACAGAAAATATCGGTGCGCGTCGCTTGCATACGGTGCTTGAGCGCTTAATGGAAGAAATTTCGTTCCATGCAACTGACCACAGCGGTGAAAAGCTGGTTATTGATGCCGACTACGTGAATCAACATGTTGGTGAGTTGTCACAGGACGAAGACCTAAGCCGCTTCATCCTGTAAAAAGACTCTGCAGAAATTGTAGAGCTAGAAAGCCGTTGCAAACTCTCCGGGTGGCAACGGCTTTTTGTTGCCCTGAATTTGGCGTTCAATAAATTGCTCGGCAAATTGCAGACGCATTGGCGGTGAATAGAAATAGCCCTGCATCATGTCGCAACCCAGCATTTGCAACATGTCCTGTTGTTCTTCGGTTTCAATTCCTTCGGCAATAACGCGTTTACCCAGACCGTGAGACAGGCGGATCATGGCTTTCAGAATGGTGACATCGTTATTGTTTTGCTGCAGTTCGTTGACAAAGCTGCGGTCTATTTTAATTTTGTTAATTGGTAAGGAGCGAAGGTAAGCCAGTGAGGAATGGCCGGTACCAAAGTCATCAATAGAAATACCAAACCCCATTTCCCGCAAGCGCTGGATAACGCTCATGCCATTGTGTAAATCGGACATGGCAACATTTTCGGTAATTTCAAGTTCCAGCCAATCGGGAGAAATACTGTAGTCTTCCAGTAGTTGCTGCATTTTTTCTATTAACTGAAAATGCTGAAATTGCGGCGCGGATAAATTCACCGCTATGGGCCAGCAGAGACCAAACCTTTGTTTCCAGGAGGCAAGGATAGCCGCCGCATTATTAAGAACCCAGTCATCCAGTTCAGTGGAAAGCCCCAATTGCTCAATATATGGGAGAAACTCTGCCGGACTCAGCAGGCCGCGCTCTGGATGTTGCCAACGGATAAGGGCTTCAAAGCCGCAAAGTTGTTGATGGTCAAAATCAAACTGAGGCTGAAGATACAGAGTGAATTCATTTTCCCGCATCGCGCGTCGCAAAGTTGGTTCCATATCAACCAGATAGGAGTACATCTCATCCATACCCCGTTCATAAACGGTAACACTGGGTTGATGTGACTGCTTTGCCTGAGTCAACGCAATGGTTGCTTTGTTGAGCAGAGCTTCTGAGCGACTGCCGTGCTGAGGGTAACGAGAAATACCAATACCAGCAGCAACATTTAGCGTTTTCTCACCCACCTCAATTGGCTTACTCAGTGTGTCCTGAAGCTCTGCAGCCAAATCTTTTATAAGACTTCGGCTTTTTAAGTGATCAAAGGCAAGAGCAAAGACATCGCCGCTAATGCGGGATACCGCCAGAGGCTGTTTGCTAAAGTTTTGCAGGCGTCGCGCAATTTCTTTTAAAACCTGGTCTCCACCGCGAATACCAATAGTCTCGTTAACCACCTTAAAGCGACTGATGCCAATAAGCATGATGGTTAACTGGCGGTTGTTGCTGCGGCAATACTCGATGAATAGCGGAATTTTACTGACCAGCTGATCGCGATTAGAAACTCCCGTCAGTGCGTCATGGGTGTGCAGATACTCGGCTCTTTGAATGGCGTGCACGGCGGTATTACGTTCAGACTCCAGTAGCCAAATAATGATGCCGACAATGATGGCTGCAACAAGTATAACGGTGAACAGCGCCTGAAAGCTGAGGAGCCAGTCAATGGCGTTGCCGGGCAAGAAGAAAATAGCGCCGAGTACAATAAAGTTTTTAAAACCAATACTGAAGAAACCACCGGATACCAGTTTTGGCCCGAGACCGTTCCCTAGCTTGCGCCACATAAACAAGCTGACCGCTACTAAAACGGAGCCTGTGACCAGAAACCTCATAAACCCGGCATTAGGCGTGCTACCAGCGTAGCTGATGGTTGGTTCCAGCCAAAAGTACGAAATAACGCCGCCCAGTAGAGAGACTGTATAAGCTATGTATTGCCAGTAGTTTTGTGGTTTTTTATTAAAAACGGCGCAAGAGGCTCCTAAGGCAACAAAAGAAATGGCGAGGTACTGAAAGGTTAAAGCAACCCCCTGTAAACCATTGGACCAGCTAAGCGCAGACTCGGGCGCAACCATGGCGCTACCGGCCAGGAAGGCTCTGATGATTTCGCCAGGACCGAATGCACAGCAGGCGAAAGCCCAGTAGCCTAGATAATCGCGCTGATAGTATCTATGGTAATACATCAGTAAGGCGGCAAATCCGAGCAGGAAAACTGCCTGTATTGAATGCGCAAAGGTCTCTATAGCCAGACTGGTCATGAGGTCAAGCTGGGGCATGAAAATAGCAATTCACTTTATTATTATTATGGTTGGTTAGATTAAACGGGTTTTTACTCTATAATTCAAGGGTTTCGTTGTCGCTATCAGGTTACTTTTGTCCGCACCGGATAGAAGGTATACTGCCAGCTACTGCTACAGCAACGTCAGGAATGCAATCATGGAATACAACACTTCAGAACTTTGCGATTTATACCCCGATATGGTCGATGTGGTTGAACCCATGTTTGAGTCTTACGGAGGCCGCAGCTCTTTTGGCGGAAGCTTGGTTATTATCAAGTGTCACGAAGATAAAGGGTTAATTGAGGAAACCCTTGCTGCCGACGGTGGTGGTAAGATTTTATTGATTGATGGTGGTGGCTCATCACGCCGCGCTCTTATTGATGCTGCCATTGCTGAGCAAGCCATGGATAATGACTGGGAAGGCATCGTCTGTTACGGCGCCGTGCGCGAAGTTGACGCGTTGGAAGAGCTGGATATTGGTATTCTGGGTGTTGCTTCTATTCCGGTTGGCGCTATTAGCGAGGGCGTGGGTGAGCTGAACGTACCGGTAAATTTTGGCGGCGTAACCTTTTTGCCGGAAGACCACCTGTATGTTGATACTACTGGCGTTATCTTGTCTCCGGAACCATTAGATATTGAATGATGAGTGACATCTCTTACTTAGAACTGACTGACCCGGCAAAATGGGTCACGGTACGTGAGCAGGAAACTAAAATTGGTCAGGCTATTCGGGGGCTCTCTGAAGAGGGTACTTACGAAGAGAGTCTGGCGGCAGCCTGGGGCGACGGACAGCGTGTAGCGCTAGTGGGTATTCCCGAGAGTATCGGTGTGCGAGCCAACCTTGGTCGCGCTGGTGCCGATGACGGCTGGCAGGCTTTTTTGAACAGCTTCCTTAACTTGCAGAAAACGGGGCTACTTTCTACGCACGAACTGTTGTTGGTTGGAGCGGTTAATTGTGACGACTTAAACGAAAAGGCCGCTGAACTCGATGCTACAGACGCTCATGATCTTGCTACTTTACGGGAGCTGTGTGCGCAGGTTGATGCCCGCGTCGAGAACATTCTGACACCGTTGTTCGAGCAGGGTTTTGAGGTCATTGTTATCGGCGGGGGGCACAATAATGCGTATCCGCTGCTGAAGAGTTTGCATAAAGTGACAGAGGAAGCTTGTGGTGCGGTCAATTTAGACCCTCATGCAGACTTCCGTCCGCGCGAAGGCCGCCACTCGGGCAATGGCTTTAGTTACGCTTACATGGAAGGTGCATTGGAGTTTTACCATATTGTTGGCCTGCATCAGGGCAAAAACTCCGCCAGCAGCCTAAGGCAACTGCAGGATGCCGGTATGCGTTACCATACCCTGCACCGCTTATATGAGCGGTCATTTGTCGAGGTAATGGACGAAGTGGTCGCGAAAGCCGTGTCCTGGCAGCGACCGCTGGGTATTGAAGTTGATGTTGATGCCTTAAATGCCGTACCGGCTAGTGCTGTAAACTATGTTGGCTTAAGTCTGGGCCAGGGTTTTCAGTACGTTAAGCGTTTAGCTGAGGTGAACGAAGCGCGTTATTTACACCTTGCCGAAGCCGCGCCGTCATTGTGCAGTGCAGGCTTCGACGAAGGTATGAAAATATGCGGACAGTTGCTTAGCGAGCTGACCACGGCTTACTTACACGGTCGTGAGCGACGCCGTTAAACCACAAGGTTTTTAGCGGGTTCACGCCAAACTGGTAAGTGAGCTCAGCGGCGTCTTTGCTATTCCATAGTGCTAAATCTGCGTAACAGCCTTCTGCAATAACGCCGCGTTTTGTCTCGCCTAGAGCCTTGGCAGCATTAACCGTTACTCCGCGCAAACACTCTTCCGGGGTCATGTGGAAAAAGGTCGCAGCCATTTGCTGCATTAAAGGTAGGTTGTGAATCGGCGATGAACCCGGGTTTGCATCGGTGGCAATGGCCATGGGTACAGAATGTTTTCGCAGTAACTCAACCGGCGGCTTTTGCGTGTCACGCAGGAAGTAAAATGCTCCGGGCAATAACACCGCCACAGTGCCATTTTCAGCCATGGCTTTCACACCCTCTTCATCCAGTTGTTCAAGATGATCAGCCGATAAAGCCTGATAGTCTGCGGCCAGTTTAGCACCTTTCTGATTGGTGATTTGCTCGGCGTGAAGCTTAATTGGTAGCCCTAACTCTTTTGCTGCTTTAAACACTTTTTCGGTTTGTGCAGGGCTAAACCCAATGCTTTCACAAAAGGCGTCAACGGCGTCGACCAAGCCTTCATTAGCCAGCGTCGGTAAAATGTTTTGAATAATTTCTTCAATATAGCCGTCGGCGTTCTCATTGAACTCTGGTGGTATCGCATGAGCCGCCAGCAGGGTGGTTTTGATGTTCACCGGTAACTGCTCGGCTAACTGACGCGCCACGGTTAATTGTTTGCGCTCGTTCTCTAAGTCCAGACCATAACCGGACTTCACTTCTATGGTCGTCACCCCTTGCGACATAAGTGTTTCTGCGCGCTCTAGAGCCAGTGTCAGTAACTCTTCTGCTGATGCCTCCCGAGTGGCTTTTACGGTGCTTTTGATACCACCGCCCTGCTCGGCAATTTCCTGATAGCTGGCACCATGCAGACGTTGTGCGAATTCGTTGGCGCGGGACCCGGCCCAAACCAGGTGAGTGTGACAATCAATTAACCCGGGAGTCAGCAGGCCGCCGTTACCGTCAATCACTTCCGCAGTCGGGGTAGCGGGGGCGTCAAAAGCAGCACCCACAAATTCAATTTTGCCCTTATTAATAATGACTGTAGCGCCCTGGATAAGGCCATAACCCTTATCATCCTTCATTGTCGCTGCGTTGATATTTTCTATGCGTTGCATAACAGTCCTTTAAGGTTGGTTCTGATAAAAGAGTAGCAAAAGCTGCTTGTATATACAATTATTCTGAACTAGACTTTTAACCTCAAAAATATCGAGTCATGTCATTTACATGTTGGGATCGGAATGAATAAATTCTTAAAGATAAAACAGCATATTTATCTGAAGATAGAATCCGGTGAGTGGCCTGAAAACCACCCCGTCAGTTCAGAAAACGCGTTGTCAGCGCAGTTTTCTGTCAGTCGAATGACGGCAAGGCGCGCGCTACAGGAGCTGGCCGACGAAGGCCTGGTCATTCGTACCCAGGGCTCTGGTACCTACGTTGCGCCAATTAAGTCACAAACCTCTTTTATGGCCATTCGCAATATTGCCGATGAAGTGCGTTCACGTGGTCACGACTACCGCGCCAAAGTGCATATGCTGAAAGAACAACCAGCCTCAACTCAGGTAGCTGAAGCGCTGGAGCTGGAAGAAGGCAGCCCGGTGTTTCATTCGTTAATCACCCATTTCGAAAACGACCTGCCGGTGCAGCTGGAAGAGCGTTTTGTTAACCCGAAACTGGTTCCCGACTATCTAAAGCAGGACTACAGCAAGGTGACTCCGCACGAATATTTATGCGTGGTCAGCCCGCTTACCGAAGCCAGTCATCAAATTGAAGCTATTCTGCCGGTCAATACTCTCTGCCAATACTTAAGTATCGACCGTCACGAACCTTGTCTCAGAATTTTGCGCCGCACCTGGAGCTCAGGTGGCGTGGTGACTTTCGCCACGCTGACTCACCCCGGCTCCCGTTTTAAGTTAGGCGGCCATTTAACCTTTAAGGAGTAAGTCATGTCATTCACCCGTTTGGATAAAAGTCGCAAGATAAGCGCACCTCATGGAACCGAGCTAACCACCTGCAACTGGCAGGTAGAAGCTGCAAAGCGGATGCTGATGAACAACCTTGATGACGAAGTTGCCGAACACCCACAGGCGCTGGTCGTTTATGGTGGTATCGGGCGTGCTGCGCGCAGCTGGGAATGCTATGACAAAATTATTGAAACTTTAGAGCGCCTGAAACCAAACGAATCTCTCCTGATTCAGTCGGGTAAACCGGTGGGTGTATTTCCGACTCATGAAGACGCGCCGCGTGTATTGATTGCGAACTCTAACCTGGTGCCTGAATGGGCAAACTGGGAGCACTTTAACGAGCTCGATAAAAAAGGCCTGATGATGTACGGGCAGATGACCGCGGGCTCGTGGATTTACATTGGCTCACAAGGCATTGTGCAGGGCACTTACGAAACCTTTGGTTCGGTCTCGCGTCAGCACTTTAACGGTGACGCAAAAGGTAAGTGGGTACTTACTGGTGGCCTTGGCGGCATGGGTGGTGCTCAGCCATTGGCGGCAACCATGGCCGGTTTCTGTATGCTGGCGGTTGAATGTGACGAGTCACGTATCGATTTCCGTTTGCGCACCGGCTATGTGGATCATAAAGCCACTAACTTAGACGATGCGTTAAAACTGATTCATGACGCTATGGCAAAAGACGAAGCGATTTCGGTCGGCTTACTGGGTAACGCTGCTGATGTTTATGCGGACTTGCAGCAGCGCGGTGTAACGCCGGACGTAGTGACTGACCAGACCTCAGCCCATGACCCTCTGCATGGTTACTTGCCACAGGGCTGGACACTGGAACAATACAAAGCCAAGCAGGAAAGCGATGCCACCAGCACGGTAACTGCCGCGAAAGAATCTATGGCGGTACAGGTGCGCGCTATGCTGCACTTCCAGAAAGAAGGTGCGGCAGTACTGGATTACGGTAACAACATTCGCCAGATGGCCAAAGACGTTGGTGTTGATAACGCCTTTGACTTTCCGGGCTTTGTACCCGCTTATATTCGTCCGCTGTTTTGTGAAGGTATTGGCCCATTCCGTTGGGTAGCGCTTTCCGGTGACCCGGAAGACATTTACAAAACCGACCAGAAGGTCAAAGAACTGATTCCGGATAACGAGCATTTGCACAACTGGCTGGATATGGCCAAAGAACGCATTAGCTTCCAGGGTCTGCCGTCACGTATTTGCTGGATTGGCCTCAAAGACCGTGCCCGCATTGCCCGTGCGTTTAACGACATGGTCAAAAGTGGTGAGCTAAAAGCACCGGTCGTTATTGGCCGTGATCACTTGGATTCTGGATCCGTTGCCAGCCCTAACCGTGAAACCGAAGCTATGCAGGACGGCTCTGATGCAGTATCGGACTGGCCGTTGCTGAATGCGTTGCTGAATACCGCTGGCGGCGCGACCTGGGTTAGCCTGCATCATGGCGGCGGCGTGGGTATGGGTTACTCACAGCACGCCGGTGTGGTCATTGTAGCCGACGGCACCGAAGAAGCCGAAAAGCGCTTAAGTCGCGTGCTGTGGAATGACCCAGGTACGGGCGTTATGCGTCATGCCGATGCCGGATACGATATTGCGAAAAACTGCGCCCGTGAACAAGGGCTTGATTTACCTATGCTGGATACGAAGTAAGGAGGTTGCATGAGTCATTTTGAATTACAGCCAGGACAGTTGCAGTTAAGTGAACTGCGCAACTGGTTTTATCAGCACCAGACGTTAAAGCTGTCTGATGAAGCGAAAGACAACATTGCGACTTCGGCGAAAACCGTTGCGGATGTGCTGGAGCAGGGCCGTGTGGTTTACGGTATTAATACCGGCTTTGGGCTACTGGCTAATACTCGTATTCCTCCGGAGCGTCTGACCGATCTTCAGCGCCGTATTGTGTTATCGCACGCCGCCGGCACCGGTGACTTAATGGAAGACGCGGTTGTACGCTTAATGCTGCTGCTGAAAGTAAATTCCTTGTCGCGCGGCTTTTCGGGCGTGCGTCCGGTGCTCGTTGATGCGCTGATCAAGCTATTGAACGCCGAAGTGTACCCCTGCATTCCGGAAAAAGGTTCCGTAGGCGCATCGGGCGATTTAGCCCCGTTAGCTCACATGGTATTGCCGCTAGTAGGCGAAGGTACGGTGCGCCATAACGGCGAGGTACTAAACGCTGAAGAAGGTCTTAAAATAGCGGGTATTGAGCCCTTTGAGCTGGCGCCGAAAGAAGGTCTGGCTTTGCTGAACGGCACTCAGGCATCAACCGCGCTGGCCTTAGCAGGTTTGTTCCGCATTGAACGTAACTTCCATGCCGCCATTGTGGTGGGTGCGACCTCTGTTGAAGCCGCTATGGGCTCGCGGGCGCCGTTTGATGAACGTGTACACGCCGTGCGCGGACAGCCGGGGCAAATTAAAGCGGCGGAAATGCTGCGTCATGTGCTGACTGACAGTTCTGAAATTGCCAAAGACCACGAAGACTGCGAGAAAGTGCAGGATCCGTATTCTCTGCGTTGTCAGCCTCAGGTTATGGGGGCGGTTTTAGACCAGATTGAGCATGCCTCGGGTATTTTGGTGCGCGAAGCTAACGGTGTTACTGACAACCCACTGGTGTTCAGCGAAGAGCAGGACATTATTTCCGGTGGTAACTTCCACGCAGAGCCAGTCGCTATGGCAGCAGACATTCTGGCTATTGCTGCCAGCGAAATTGGTGCTTTGTCAGAGCGTCGTAGTGCCCTTCTGATAGACAGTCACTTGAGCAAGTTGCCAGCATTTCTGGTAAACGACGGTGGGGTTAACTCGGGCTTTATGCTGGCGCAGGTTACCGCAGCCGCACTGGCTTCAGAAAATAAAACCCTGGCTCATCCTGCGTCGGTAGATAGCCTGCCAACTTCAGCAAATCAGGAAGACCATGTGTCGATGGCAACTTTTGCAGCACGCCGGTTAACGGACATTGCTAAAAACGTCAGCGATATTATTGCCATTGAATGGTTAGAAGCGGCCCAGGGTCTGGATTTCCGTCGTCCGTTAAAAGGGGCGGCGGCTGTTGAAACAGCGTTTAACTGCTTACGAGAGCAAGTAGCTTACTATGCTGAGGATCGTTTCTTTGCGCCGGACATTAAAGCGGCCAGTGACCTGATTCAAAACGGCGAGTTAGCGGCAGTAGTGAAACTTCCGCATATTTTGTCCGAAGCCTGATTATGCGGGCTAGTCCCGTTTTGCCAGAACCACAAAGCGGCCGGTAAATTCTGCTACCGGCTGCTCTTCGTCCAGTATCTGAGCTTTAATCGTCAAACGCGCATTTTTCCCTTGTTTTAACGCGGAAAAGTCACCGGTCACATCGCTCAAACGCGCTATTGCCCGAGGTTCCTGGGTAACCGGCTTGTGATAATGAATGTTGCCATCGCCTAATACCACGGCTCCTTCCAGTTCCCGCTCTAACAACTGTAAATGCAACAGTCCCCAGCAGGTTAAAGTACCCAGTGAGTAAATGCTGCCGGCAAACATGGTGCCGTGTACATTAATGTTGCGCGAGAGTACTGCGCGGGTTTCGAATACACGGCCCGTGTACTGATGGATTTTAATGCCCATGGCATCGGAAATAGGAATGTCTTCCTGCCAGGTTTTTTGTAGCTCGGCGCACCATTCTGGCCGGTAAATAATGCGGTTGTACTCAGTAAAGGACTTACGTAAATGATGTTCTGCCATCGGGTTATTTACGGTATCGGCTTCTTCCGCCACCTCGTAGCCACACTTCTTATAAAAGCCAATGGTGTTGTCGCGTGAGTTGATAACCACATGCGTTGCGCCTTCTTTTCGCGCAGCAAGCTCAAGAGCGTAAATAATAGCGACCCCGTGCCCTTCCCCTCGGTATTCGGGAGCAACCGCCATAAAGCGTATTTGAGCTTCTTCCGGACTGTTAAAGTGAAGACGGCCAACTGCAACGGCTTCCTCAGCTTCATTCACGACCATTCGGTGATGACCCACTTGATCGTATTCGTCTTGTTCAGAGCCCAGTGGCCGTTGAAAAGGCTCGCGAAGAACCCGCCACCGAAGATAGTAATATCGTTCAATCTGCTCGTCTGTTTCCGGAGTCATAACGCGATACATAGGTGTTACACCTTCAATTCAAATGTGACCGGGCCGTCATTGACCAACTCAACCTGCATATCTGCTGCAAAGCGTCCGGTTTCTACTGGCAAGCCTTGCGCAGACAGTTGTTCACAAAAAACCTGATATAAATGCTGTGCCTGGTCGGGCGTCGCTGCTGAAGAAAAGCTGGGACGCCGACCCTTACGAGTATCGGCCGCTAAGGTGAATTGAGAAACTACTAAGACTTCACCCTGCGCATCGATAACACTATTATTCATTTTGTCTTCAGCGTCACTGAATACGCGATAATTGGCTATGCGCTGAGCTAATTTGGCAGCACTGGCTTCGTCGTCTTTGTGTTCAACACCTAATAAGATTAACAGCCCCGGCCCGATAGAACCGGTCAGTTCATCGGCAACAGTGACTTTGGCACGGCTAACCCGCTGAATGAGTCCGATCATGAATATATACCTTTCAGAAACAGAACGGCTATGGTCGGTGAAAACTCTGAACAGGTCAATCAGACTTCGGTTCAGCTTGTTGTAACTGGTATTCCTCTAAACTCACTGTTAAAACGGCACCAATAAGTACGATTAACCATGACAGATATATCCATACGATAAGAATCGGAATGGTTGCCAGTGCGCCATAAATAGCCTGATAAGTCGGGAAAAAAGTAATGTACAGGGAGAATAACTGCTTACTTAGTTCGAACAGAAGTGCCGCAATAACCGCTCCAAAGGCCGCATAGCGAAATTTAACCTGACGATTTGGTACCAGTTGATACATCAAAACAAAGAACACAAACGAAGTAACAATTGGTACAAACCACAGAACAAAATTCTGCACGCCGGATACGTATTCGTCGGCGAACTGACTGAGTGAAATAAAATAAGATGTTGCGGCGAGTCCTGAGCCTATCAGAACCGGGCCTAATGTCAGCAGCATCCAGTAAACGGCAAAAGACACCAACCAATGGCGTTTGCTTGAGTCCCGCCAGATATTATTCAGCGCTTTATCAATGGCCGACATGAGCATAATGGCGACAATAAACAGGAAACCGACACCGATGGCTGTCATTTTAGAGGCATTGGTCACAAACTCGTTAAGGTATTGCTCCAGCTGTTCACCCGAGGTGGGGAGTAAGTTAGCAAATATTGCCTGTTCCAGATTTTCCTGTAACTCTTCAAACATGGGGAAAGCTGAAAAAACCGTGAACATGACAACTAAAAGGGGTACCAACGACAGCATGCTGACGTAGGTCAGGTGGCCTGCGGTGATATTGGTATTGTCGCTGTTAAACCTTTTTCCAAAGTACTTTAGAAAGCCTAAGGTGTGGTTGAAATACGATTTCCATTCAATTTGCTTCATGGTGTATTGAGCTAATCCAGTTTTATTCACGTAGGAAAGTAATAACTATCATGATAGAGAGTAGTGCAAATGGCAATGGTGGTATTAGGTGCCGGCGGAGGATTAGGCCGGGCAATCACACTGGAATTAAGCAAGCAATATCCCGATGAGACCATATTCGCGCTGTCGCGGCGGGCTGAAGTGTCGGAATCGGAATCGACAGACGTAACGTATTGCCAAATAGAAGACTATGATGAGAAAACGCTTGGTGACTGGGTTCGTGAGTTTAAAAATAAGGATGAACAGCTCAGTGGCGTTATCTCAACTATAGGCATGTTACATGACGAAGAAACGTTTCCGGAGAAAAAACTCACCGATATAACGGCAGACAATTTGAATAAGTTATTTTCCGTTAACGCAGTGAAACCCATGCTGGCTCTTAAGGCCTTTCTACCAATTCTTGACAGAAAGAAAACCCGCTTCTGGGTACAGTTGTCAGCAAAAGTCGGCAGTATTGAGGATAACTATTTAGGCGGCTGGTATGCCTATCGCTCAAGCAAGGCCGGGTTAAATATGCTATTGAAAACAGCTTCAATAGAGTTGAGGCGTACTCATAAAAGCCTGACGGTGGCGGCAATACACCCGGGCACAACCGATACCCGCTTGTCGGAACCTTTTCAGGAGCGAATATCTGCCGACAAACTGTATTCCCCGGAACTCTCTGCGGAGCGCATTGTGGCTGTTGTAAAAGACTTAAAACCGGAAAATACCGGAGCGTTATGGCACTGGGATGGCAGCCGTTTACCTTACTGATTTAGTTTGCTTTTTTTAAAGGAATGTCTCTTAATTGGTAAGAGGCATGTTAAGTGCAAGGAGAACACGATGTTATATATTTTAGCCATTTTGCTTCCACCCATCGCAATTTTACTGACGGGTAAAATCTTTCAGGCGATATTCAATGCAATTATCGCCATTGTCGGCGTGGTGCTTTTTATTGTTTCGCTTGGTGCTCTGGGCGCTCTTTATATTATCGCTATTCTTCACGCGATTATTGTCGTGCATGGCTATCACCGTGACAAACGCGACGAACGCTTAATTAAAGCCGCGCGAGGTGAAAAATGAGTAAATGGATATTAGCTGTTGTTGCGGTTATCACGCTGTCGGCTTGCCAAAGTGCTTACTACGGCACTATGGAAAAGTTTGGTGTAGAAAAGCGCGATATATTAGTCGATAGAGTGGATGATGCTCGTGACTCCCAGTCAGATGCGCAGGAGGAGTTCCGTTCGGCGCTTGAACGTCTGGATTCCATGCTGAATATTGACGGTGGTAAGTTGGAAGAACAATACAATGCGCTACGCGACGATTACGAAGACAGTAAAGATGCAGCTGAAAAAGTCCGCAGTCGTATCGATGAAGTTGATGAAGTAGCCAATGACTTATTCGATGAATGGAGCGAAGAGCTGGGTGAATACAGTAACGACAACATGCGCCGTGAAAGCGAGCGACAGTTGCGGGAAACCGAGCGTCGTTATGCTGAACTGTTAAGGGTTATGGAGCGTGCAGCGGACAAGATGCAGCCGGTTCTGGATAAAATGCAGGATAACGTGCTTTATCTGAAGCATAACCTGAACGCCAAGGCGATTGATGCCATTCGTGGTGAATTCAGTAATCTGCAAAGCGACATTTCCGTATTAATAGAAGATATGGAAGCGGCCGTAACTGAATCGAACCGCTTTATTGAAGCCATGAAAGACTCTCAATCTTAATGAGCAGGAGATAATATGACCGTTTTATTTATTGGTGGCAGCCGCCGTAAAGATTCACTTAATACCAAATTGAAGCACCGTTTAGTCGAAGTGGCTGATAAACACGGCATTCGTCATGAACTGGTTGATGCTGATGCGCTTGACGCGCCAATTTACCATGGTGACTTAGAAGCTGCCGACGGTGTGCCTGAGTCGATGAAAAGTCTGGGCGAGAAAATTCAGTCCGCATCTAAAGTGGTGTTAGTTAGCCCAGAATACAATTCGTCGGTGTCGCCGCTGATAAAAAATGCGATTGACTGGGTGTCCCGACTTGATAGTAAAGCTTGGGCCGGAAAAACTGTGCTGCTGGCTGCGGCCTCTCCCGGTGGTTTAGGTGGTTTACGAGCCGTCAGTCATTTACGCGATATTCTTGCCAATGTTCAGGCTTGGACGGCACCTCTGTGCGCAAGTTGCCCTAATGCCAGCGATGAGGCCATTGCGGCAATGGACGAAGGTTTTCTGAAACAATTTTTAGAGCAAGGAGAGGGCTAGTTAGTGATTTACTGGAAGATACTTTTCAGTCTTTGACCCGCGGCGTACACCGTAAATACAGTGGCTGGCGCCGCAGCCGCGGAGACAGTAATGAGCCTTAGCGTTTTAATCCATTAACGTAGCTATCGATTGCCTGGTTGCCATACTCAACCAGAGGAAAGTAATCAGGCGCGAGTAGCCAGTTGTAAATAAGGCCGTCGACCAGAGAGAATAAGCCAATAACCGCCACGCGTGAGTGGACTGTCGGTGCAAGTTCATTCCTTTTTACCGCAGTTTCAAAAAGCTTTTCGACATCGCAAATACATTCGTTGCGGCCGCTTATATGTCTTAATTTAATTGGGTTTACTTCGTCAATGTATTCACATTTGTGTAAAAGAATACTGGCTAAGGAACGGACCTGATCGTCGTCCTGCACACGGCGAATAAACTCTTTAGAGCGTTCTTTGACTTCAATTAATGGATCAAATTCGGAGCCTTCAGCAACTTGTTCCCGCATTTCATCAAATGGCAACTTAATGCGCCCCATAAGAGACTCAATTAAGTCCATTTTATTTTCAAAATGATGGTAAATTGCACCGCGAGTAACGCCAGCTTTCTCCGCCACTTGCATCATCGACGTTTGAGTCACACCTTTTTCACTGAATAAAGCTTCAGCAGCATCTAACAACTTGGCGCGGGTCTCCATTGCGTCTTCTTTTGTGCGTCGAACCATTTTGGGCTCCTATTTCTTAACATCCGTTCATTATTATAACGGTTTTTCCGTAATCATGCACCTATGTATGTATATTCTGATACAAGGATTTTAAAACAAATAGGGAAAAGCGGTTGTGGAATGGGTATTCGACCCTAATAATAAGGGTATACATTTAGTAAAAAACGTTGAGGTGTGTGATGAAAAACGAACTTGATAACAAACTGATGTTGGATGCGTACGAAAAGATCCACACTCATGGTGAAGCTCGTCAGGGTCGCCATTATTTAGACGGCATAGAAGCTTATACCGATCACGACGGTTATACGGTATTTCTGGAAGGGCATGGGGTTACGCTCACCCTGCAGTTCCATAATTCGTACAATCTAAAGTATGACAATGAAAGACAGTACGATCAATTCATACGGGCTCTTAAAAACATCAGCAAAGGGTATGAAACGCCGGGGCTAGAGAGAGGATGAGTCTGGATAAAGCTTACACCGTAAAGGAAGAGGTGGCTCATGCGTTGACTCACGGCGTCGGTGCTGTTTTGAGCATTGCAGCTTTAATTGTCATGTTGGTATGGACTGCCGCCTATGGTGATGCGTGGCATGTTGTTGCTTCAAGCATCTACGGTGCGAGCCTTATTCTGCTTTATACCGCCTCAACGCTTTATCACGCGTTCCCCTGGCCAAGAATGAAAGCTGTATTCCAACAGCTTGATCATGCCGCCATTTACATTCTAATTGCTGGTACCTATACGCCATTTGCCTTAATTAACTTGAGAGGCGGATGGGGCTGGACGCTATTGGGTGTGGCCTGGGGCATTGCTTTGCTGGGCGTGATTCTTGAGCTCGGTATGAAAAGGCGAATTAAGTGGTTATCGCTCAGCTTATATCTGGGAATGGGCTGGATGGCGTTAATTGCCATTAAACCGATGCTTGATAACGTTGATAGTGGCGGTTTGATGTTGCTGGTAGCCGGGGGTTTGGCTTATACGTTAGGCGTTATTTTTTATGTGTGGAAGTCGTTGCCTTATCATCATGCTATCTGGCATTTATTCGTGTTGGCTGGCAGTGTTTTCCATTTCTTTTCAATTTTCTATTTTGTGCTGCCGCAACCGGAATTGCTTAGCGTCGGTTAACTTTTAGCTGAATTACAGACATAAAAAAGCCCGCTAATTTTGAAGTGACCCCATAAAGTTGGACTCATTTCTAGCGGGCTTTTTTGATTACAGACTGAGTCGTCTATTAACCGTTTTTCGGCTCACGACCTAAACGTTTACGATCATTCTCTGTCAGTGCGCGTTTACGAATACGAATAGACTCTGGTGTCACTTCGACCAGCTCATCATCGTTGATAAACTCAAGCGCCTGCTCCAGTGTTAAACGAATTGGCGTACTCAGCGTCTGCGCTTCATCAGTACCTGATGCACGAACGTTGGTTAGCTGCTTACCTTTCAGACAGTTTACTGTCAGGTCGTTTGAACGGTTATGAATACCGATGATCTGGCCCTCGTAAACTTCATCGCCGTGCGATGCAAATAATTTACCGCGTTCCTGCAGGTTAAACAGTGAATAAGTCAGAGCTTTACCCTGGGCATTAGAAATCAGTACACCGTTAACACGTTGACCAATAGTACCGCCTTTGTGCGGACCGTAGTGGTCAAAAGTGTGGTACATCAGGCCTGTACCTGAAGTCAGTGTCATAAACTCTGTCTGGAAACCAATCAAACCACGGCTTGGTACTTCAAAGTCAACGCGGACGCGACCTTTGCCGTCAGGCGTCATGTTGGTCATTTCGGCTTTACGCAAGCCTAATTTTTCCATAACGGCACCCTGATGCTGCTCTTCAATATCAACCGTCAGAGTTTCATAAGGTTCCATTTTCTTATCATCTTCGTATTTGATGATAACTTCCGGACGAGAAACGGCTAATTCAAAACCTTCGCGGCGCATGTTTTCGATAAGAACACCTAAGTGAAGCTCACCACGGCCTGATACGCGGAAACGATCCGGGTTGTCAGTCTCTTCAACGCGTAATGCAACGTTATGAACCAGTTCTTGCTGCAGACGTTCAAGAATCTGACGAGAGGTAACAAACTTACCTTCTTTACCTGCGAAAGGTGAGGTGTTGACCTGGAAGGTCATAGTTACCGTTGGTTCGTCCACCGTCAATGGCTTCATGGCCTCGGCTTTACCAACCGCGCAAACGGTGTCAGATATTTTAAGTTCGCCCAGACCCGTAATAGCGCAAATGTCGCCTGCTGCTGCTTTGTCGGCTTCAATGCGATCCAGACCTAAGTAGCTAAAGACTTTACCAATTTTGCCGCTGCGTTCTTTGCCGTCAGCACCAACAATAGTGACTGGCTGGTTAACTTTAACACTACCACGGGTAACGCGGCCGATACCGATAACGCCCAAGTAACTTGAGTAATCCAGTTGTGACACCTGCATTTGCAGGTCGCTATCAGGATCAGCATCTGGATGGCTTACTTTGTCAACGATGGTCTCGAACAATGGTGTCATGTCACCATCTTGCTCATCTATATCCAGGGATGCCCAGCCATTAAGTGCTGATGCGTAAACCACGGGGAAGTCTAGTTGCTCATCTGTAGCGCCCAGGTTGTCAAACAAGTCAAATACTTGGTCCATAACCCAGTCCGGACGAGCACCTGGACGGTCAATTTTGTTAATAACAACAATTGGATTCAAACCGTGAGAGAAAGCTTTCTGCGTGACAAATCGAGTCTGGGGCATAGGGCCGTCAACAGCATCAACCACCAACAATACCGAGTCTGCCATAGAAAGTACGCGCTCAACTTCACCACCGAAATCGGCGTGTCCTGGTGTATCCAGAATGTTGATGCGGTAATCCTGCCAGTTAACCGCTGTGTTTTTGGCAAGAATAGTGATGCCACGCTCTTTCTCAAGATCGTTGGAATCCATAATACGGTCTTCTATTTCGCCACGGCTTTCTAAAGTGCCAGATTGTTGCAACAATTTGTCGACTAGCGTGGTTTTACCATGGTCAACGTGGGCGATGATCGCGATGTTGCGTAGTTTTTCTATATCAAATACCTGAATTGTCATTAAGAACTGCCTGTAGTTGTCCGGGAATGGAACCCCGGGCAGGGGGTTTTATGAAAAATAGCGGCGTATTCTACCTTTTTGAGTTGGATTAAGAAAGGGCTGATTGTTTTTTGTTCGTTATATTTTTATGACGTTATCTCAAATCCTCACTTTTGCACCAAATTTGTGCGTTATGCGCTATACTGGTGCGTATTAGTTTAGGCGTCATCGTGTTAAATAAACTAACTTTATGAATATAAACAAAAAAGTCAGTTGGCACAGGCTTTGCTATACTCAAGCTGTATTTTTAGACGCTGTCTACGGAGGACAACATGTCAGCTAATAAGATTTTCGATACCATCAAAGAACACGACGTTAAATTCGTCGATTTACGCTTTACTGATACTAAAGGTAAAGAGCAACACGTCACTATTCCGGTGTCGCAAATCGATGAAGACTTCTTTGAAGAAGGTAAAATGTTCGATGGTTCATCTATTTCCGGCTGGAAAGGCATTAACGAATCAGACATGGTACTGATGCCAGATAATGAGTCTGCTGTTCTGGACCCATTTACTGATGAAATTACCCTGAATGTCCGTTGTGACATTCTTGAGCCCGAAACCATGCAAGGTTATAGCCGTGACCCTCGCTCAATCGCGAAACGTGCGGAAGACTTCCTGCGTTCATCAGGTATTGCAGATGACGCTTACTTCGGTCCGGAGCCTGAGTTCTTCCTGTTCAACGACGTGCGCTTCCATACTGATATGAGTGGCTCGTTCTATAAGATTGACGCAGAAGAAGCCAAGTGGAACTCTGGTCGTGAATATTCAGAAGGCAACATGGCTCACCGACCTGGTGTAAAAGGCGGTTACTTCCCGGTACCTCCGGTAGACTCAGCGCACGACATTCGTGGCACCATGAGCTTAGTAATGGAAGATATGGGTATGGTTGTTGAAGCCCATCACCACGAAGTCGCAACAGCAGGTCAGAACGAAGTGGCTACTCGCTTCAACAGCCTGACTAAAAAAGCAGATGAAATGCAAGTTTATAAGTATGTCGTGCACAACGTTGCACACTCTTACGGCATGACCGCAACCTTTATGCCGAAGCCTCTGGTTGGCGATAACGGCTCTGGTATGCACGTGCATATGTCTTTGAACAAGGGTGGTGAAAACTTATTTGCCGGTGATCAGTACGCGGGTTTGAGTGAAACGGCGTTGTATTACATTGGTGGAATCATTAAGCATGCTCGTGCCATTAACGCTTTTGCAAACGCCTCTACTAACTCGTATAAGCGTCTGGTTCCTGGTTTTGAAGCACCGGTCATGCTGGCTTATTCAGCCCGTAACCGTTCGGCTTCTATCCGTATTCCATTGGTTTCCAGCGCGAAAGGTCGCCGTATTGAAGTGCGCTTCCCTGACCCGAGTGCCAACCCATATCTCGCCTTTACAGCCTTATTAATGGCTGGTCTTGATGGTATCCGTAACAAGATCCACCCTGGCGATGCTATGGACAAAGATTTATACAATCTGCCGCCTGAAGAAGCGAAAGACATCCCAACTGTTTGCCACTCACTGGAAATGGCTCTGGATGCGCTGGACAAAGATCGCGATTTCCTGAAACAAGGTGGCGTTATGGATGACGACATGATTGATGCTTACATCGATCTTAAATACAACGAAGTAGAGACATTGAAGAAGACTACCCACCCGGTAGAATTCGATATGTACTACAGCGTTTAATGGTTCCTGGCCGGGTAAGGTGTCTTGCCTTATCCGGTTGCACCAAATTGGTGCGTAATTTATCCTGCCTTCGTGAACGATACTGCGCTACTTAACCAACTACTCACAGGCATACTCATCCTCGATGATCGCCTGACCATCCGTTACGTCAATTCGTCTGCTGAATCTTTGCTCGATCACAGTGCAAAGCGCCTGTTGGGCGAACCTTTCTCCGCGGCGTTTTATCAATGTTCGCTGGCGTCAGAAACGCTGATGGAGTGTCTGAATAACGAACAAACGGTATTGAATGCGGAAGCTCAGTTCGCGCTGCATTCCGGGCACAATATTCGGGTGGAAACCAGCATTCAGACAGTGGAGCAACCATTTGGACGTGCTTTGCTGCTGGAATTAAAACAAGTAGACCAGTTGCGGCGAATAAATCAGGAAGACCAACAGCGTAATCAGCTATTCGCTACCCAGCATTTATTGCGTGGTATGGCGCATGAGATTAAAAACCCGTTGGGGGGCTTACGCGGTGCAGCACAATTATTGGCGAGGCAACTGCCGGACGAGAGCCTGACAGAGTATACGGACTTGATCATCAGCCAGTCGGACCGGTTAAGGTATTTGGTCGACAGGTTACTTGGGCCGGAAAAAAGGGGTGAATCGAAGGAAACCAATATTCACGAAGTACTGGAGAGAGTCGCCAGAACCTTGGGGTACGAATATGGTGATTCGCTGAATTTAGTCCGGGATTATGACCCGTCGCTGCCGGGTATTCAGGTGGTTGCGGAAGCTTGTGAGCAGGTATTTTTGAACATTGCCCAAAATGCAGCACAAGCGATGTCCGGCGAAGGCACTATTACAATCAAAACCCGGGTGGAGCATCAATTGACTCTGTTTGGACAGCGCTATCGGCAATGTGCAGTGGTTACTTTGACCGATAATGGACCCGGTATTCCGGCAGAGCTGCGCGATACCTTGTTTTATCCGTTAATAAGCGGCCGTGCCGAAGGAACCGGGCTCGGCTTGTCGCTGGCACAAAACTTGGTGCATCAGCATAAAGGGAAAATCGATTTTGATTCCAGTCCCGGGACAACCCGGTTTTCAGTGTATCTGCCTTATCTTTCTGCAGAAAATGGTAATGAGGTGACGGATGACCACTAATGCTCAGTTATGGATAATTGACGACGACGACTCGATTCGCTGGGTACTGGAAAAAGCCTTTGCCGATAGCCGTTATCATGTGCGCAGTTTTGCCAATGGTGAGGACTTTTTCACCGCATTAAAGAGTGATAAACCAACTGTTGTGCTCACCGATATCCGTATGCCGGGTGAAAACGGCCTCGCAGTACTGGAGCGGCTGCATCAGACTCAGGAGCATCTGCCGGTTGTTGTTATGACCGCACATTCTGATCTTGAAACAACAGTAAAAGCGTTTCAGGGCGGTGCATTTGAGTATCTGGCGAAGCCTTTTGATATTGATGAAGCCATTACCGCCGTTGACCGTGCTCTGCAGCATGCCAGACAAAGTGAAAATGCCCCCGCGGAAGCGGATGCAAATTCAGTTCCCGAACTTATTGGCGAAGCCACGCCTATGCAGGACGTGTTTCGTGCTATCGGACGCTTGTCGGGCTCAAGTGTTAGTGTGCTGCTTACCGGAGAAACTGGTACCGGCAAAGAAGTTGTCGCGCGTGCTCTGCATAAACACAGCCCACGGGCCGGCAAACCTTTTATTGCGCTTAATATGGCAGCAATACCGGCCGATTTAATTGAGTCGGAACTGTTCGGGCATGAGCGAGGTGCCTTTACCGGAGCCGATCGGAAACGCGTTGGGCGGTTTCAGCAAGCCGACGGTGGTACTTTGTTTCTGGATGAAATTGGTGATATGCCGTTACCGGTTCAGACCCGGCTGCTGCGTGTTCTGGCCGAAGGACAGTTTTACCCGGTAGGAGCGCTACAACCGGTAAAAGTGGATGTGCGTGTTATTGCTGCGACTCACCGGGAGTTAGAGCATCTGGTTAACCAGGGCACATTCCGGGATGACCTTTATCATCGGCTTAATGTTATTCGACTGCGGCTGCCGCCTCTGCGTGAACGAGCGGAAGACATTGATACTCTCGCCAGACACTTTCTTAAAAAATCGGCGGAAGAGTTAAATGTCACGCCTAAAACCTTGCTCGATGAAACGCTTAGCACACTTAAGGAGTACAATTGGCCCGGCAATGTCCGACAGCTTGAGAATACTTGCCGTTGGTTAACGGTAATGGCGCCCGGGCAACAAATTAGTTCCCAAGATCTGCCTGAAGACATTCTTGTGACCTCGGAACCTGCTCCGGCAGAGCCAGAAGGTGAACTTACCTGGTTACACTCGTTGCAAGCCGAGCTTGAACTGCAACCGTTAAACTCGCAGGATGTTCTGCAAAGTTATCAGCAGAAGCTGGAGCAGGTGGCGTTACAGACTGCGTTAAAACGTTTCTCCGGACATAAACAAAAAGCAGCCGCATGGCTGGGCTGGGGAAGGAATACCTTAACCCGAAAATTGAAAACTCTGTTAAAGTAAAAGTTATGTAAAGAGGGTCGTATCCACCCCCGGCATTTTGGATCATGGATTTATTTCTGGAGAGAACAACAAGTTATGAGACATTCCGTACTACTCATTGACGATGATACTGAAATGTCTGTCATGCTGACAGAACTGTTTAAACGTGAATCTGTGGATTTAAGTGTCGCTGAAGATGGTGTCACTGGTCTTGATAAAGCACTTAACGGTGACTACGAACTTATTTTGCTGGACGTAATGTTACCCGGTATTGATGGTATGCAGCTTTTGCAACGGTTACGCCAACAGCACCGTGATACCGCCGTACTGATGTTGACGGCTCGTGGTGACGATGACGACAGAGTTATGGGGCTGGAGCTTGGTGCAGATGATTATCTGCCAAAACCTTTTAACCCTCGCGAACTGATTGCCCGTGTAAGAGCTCTGCTGCGTCGCACGCCAAACACGACCATGCAGAATGAAAGCCTGAATGTTTGCGGTATTGTGCTGGATCCCGATACTACCGAAGTGAAATGCGATGACGCTGAACTGATATTGACGCCAACTGAGTTTGATATTTTGCGTTGCCTGATGCAGCAGGCCGGGCAAATGGTTAGTAAGGATCAGCTGTCGGTTGCGGCACTTGGACGGAAAATGGAACCTTTCGACCGCAGTCTGGATGTGCATATTAGTAACATCCGGAAGAAATTCCCGGCAAAACCTGATCGTATTCAAACCATAAGAGGTCGCGGCTACCGACTGATTGCAAGCTTATGAAAAACCGGCGTACGCGGTGGTACCGATCGCTTGCTCTGAGATTACTTTTCATTTTCTGGGCGCTGCTTTCGGTCACGGCGGCCAGTGGTTATTTGTTAGCAGTCTGGAATAAACCCAAAGCTGAACTTAAACCACTGAACTCGGAGATTTATCAGACGTTACAGCCTTTATTGAGTGATGCCCTAACCTTTCACTCATTACAACCCGGCCGGCTTATTGCCGGTGACTACCGAGTTGCCGCGCAGTTATCGGTGCAGGGCAGCGAGAAGCTGTTAATGGACGAGATGCTGCGCGTGAGTCATGGTTCCACACTGTTGCGTATGCTGGGTCAGGATTCACCTCAGCAAATTCCTCTGGATGAACGCCTGCTAATGGGTCCGTTCGAGCTGGACGGCAATAAAATTCTGGTGACTAAGCCCTTAGGCATTGAAGAGCAGGTTGATCGTGAACAACTGGAAGCTGAGTCGACTCGTGCGCGCATACTGACTTTGTTGGTCGGCAGTGGTTTACTTGCGGTCTTGCTGGGTATTTGGCTGATTCGCCCTATACGACGAATGATTTTAGCAATGCGTGAAGTGGCTGACGGCAGTGCGACACCGGAACTGAAACGCTTACCTAAACGCGGCGATGAAATTGGCGAACTGGCCAGGGCTTTATCGCAGGGCGCAATTGACTTGGCAACCTCACGCGATGCGCAACGGCGCTTACTCAGTGACGTATCACACGAGCTGCGCTCACCTATGGCTCGTATGCAGGTGGCTTTGGATTTAACCGAAACCGATGAACAAGATCCGAACTGGCAGCAGTTACGTCGAGACACTGAACGATTAAGTGTAATTATTGAACGTATTCTTTCACTGTCGAGACTGGAGAATGGGCTGGTTGATTTGAACCATGAAAGTCTGGATAGCGGTGAACTGGTGCAGCAGCTTATTAACGATATGTGCTATCAGCATCCCCAAGTACGGGAGCGCTTGCTGCGCGACGGTAGTAATTGGCCGGTTATTGATACCGACCCTGAATTGCTGCGGCTGGTTCTCGAAAATATTGTTCGTAACGCGCTGCACTACACCGAAGATAACGTTGAGCTTTCTTGTGACGATTACGGCAAAAGCTGTCATATACGTATTCGGGACCATGGCCCGGGAGTTGATGAGAGCACCATAAGTAAACTGTTTGTGCCTTTTTATCGCGGCGATCCGGCACGACATCATAAAGCCGGCGTTGGTCTTGGTTTAGCCCTGAGTCATCGCGCGGCGGCTGTTCTGGGTGGCGAATTAAAAGCTCATAATCACTCTGAAGGGGGGCTGGAAGTCGTGTTAGACTTACCCAAAAGTCAGCCTGAACAGAAAGAATGAAGCAACCGCCTACTACACAACAACGCCCTGCGGACGACACGCCTGAATGGCTTGAGTTTTTTAATACCCAAGTCGAAGTCTTTTGGGAACAACAAGTTACCTCTCAGTACTTTACTGCATTTGATGGTATCAAGTTACACTTTGCTTATTACCGACATAGTGATTCCGCCCCCTTAGTGGTTATTGCTCCGGGGCGAATTGAATCCGCCCTGAAGTATCAGGAACTGTTTTGGGAGCTGGCACAGCAAGGTTTTTCCGTTGCCGCACTGGATCATCGGGGGCAGGGTTTGTCGGGGCGCCTTACGGCGAACCCTCATCAGGGACATGTCGAAAACTTTAATGACTTTGTACGTGACTTCTCGGATTTTACTGACCAGTTAATGGCACAATTTGGCGATGTACCCAAAATGCTATTTTCCCATTCAATGGGTGGAACAATAGCGACCATTTACTGTGCCACTTACCAGCACCCTTATAAAAAATTGATACTTTCTGCTCCTATGTTTTCCATAGAAACAGGAATAGTTCCTTATTGGCTGGCGCGTTGGATAGTTTTTACAGGGGCCTGGCTAAACAAATGGCTGGCAAAGCCCTGGTACTTCCTCGGCATGGGAGATTATAAGCCGGTGCCGTTTGAGGATAACGTTCTGACGCACAGCCGACGGCGATATAAGGCTTTTCGGGATGCTTACGACAATGTTTCGGATGTTCAGCTAGGTGGGCCGACGTTTAACTGGCTGTATGAGGCCATTAGCGGCGCTATCAACGCCCAGAAACAGGCAAATGACATTACCATTCCGGTTATTCTGTTTCAGGCAGGGAGTGATAAAGTGGTTTCCGCTTCTGGACAAAAGAAAGTGGCCGCTGCGGTTACCCGAGACCACTTTCGGTTTGAGACCATTAAAGGTGCGTCGCACGAACTTATGATGGAAGCTGACAAGTTCCGTCAACCTGTGCTGGACGCTCTTATTGAAGAAACCCGAAAACTTGTTAACGCTTAAGTGAACCTTCCACCACGGCAACAATTTCAGGGTCCATATGGACAATAATATCGGCTCCCGGAAAAGCTTTCATCAGCTGTGCTTCAACATCATCGGCAATGGCGTGTGCTCGTAATAGAGACAATTCGTTGGCCAGTTCAATGTGCAACTGAATAAAACGTACTGGACCGGCCTCGCGCGTGCGTAAACCGTGAAAGCCTCTGACACCGTCGACTGCCATTGTGATATTACCAATCTGCTGTTGTAGCTCTTCTGACAACTCACGATCCATCAGTGCCTGAAATGCATCCCAGCCAATACGAACTGCACCAATAATGAGGTAAACCGCAATGCCGATAGCAAAAATACTGTCAGCCCAGAGCCAGCCATAGCTACTTAAAATTAACGCCACAATAACGGCTAAGTTCAGCAGTATGTCCGACTGATAGTGAAGGTTATCGGCCTGCACGGCCTGAGAGTTGGTCTGGCGAATAGCCATACGCTGAATAACAATTAAAACAAAGGTAATAACAATAGCAATGGCAGAAACCGCAATACCATAGCCCACTTTTGGCACACTGCCGCCCTGCATAAACTGTTGAACGCTGTGGAAAATAAGCAGCATGCTGGAACCGGAAATAAAGGCACTTTGCGCTAACGCCGCCAGGGACTCGGCTTTACCGTGACCAAAGCGGTGCTCTTCATCTGCTGGTTGCAAAGCGTAGCGAATCGCAAAAAAGCTGAATATAGAAGCGCCGCTGTCTAAAATTGAGTCGGTGAGAGATGCCAGCATACTGGCGGATTCGGTCTGGAACCAGGCAAAAAGCTTAATGGTAATTAAGGTTATGGCAACGATAACTGACGCTGTACTTGCCAGCCTTACCCAAAACGCATAATTCTGTTGGTAGTTTTTCTGATTTGCCACAGTACCGGTACACATTTATAAAAGATATTCTGCTATTCTACCGCTTTTACTCAAGTGATGAAAACGACCATGTTGCACCTTGTACTGTTTGAGCCTGAAATTCCCCCTAATACCGGCAACGTTATTCGTCTGGCGGCGAACACGGGCATGTCTTTGCATTTAATTGAACCTTTAGGGTTTGAACTGGATGAAAAGAAGGTACGCCGGGCGGGTCTTGATTATCACGACTTAGCGTCTGTGAATATTCATAAAGACTGGCAGAGCTTTTTGAATAATACCTCGTTTAGCCGCATTTTTGCGTGCACAACCAAAGGTAAGACAAATTACTCTGCAGTGGATTATGAGGCTGGCGATGTTTTGTTGTTTGGCCCCGAAACCCGCGGGCTGCCAATGGAGGTTCTGGAAACTTTTCCGCAAGAGAACTGGTTGCGGTTGCCAATGGCGGATACCAGCCGAAGCCTTAATCTCTCCAATTCAGTGGCAATTTTTGCTTATGAAGCCTGGCGCCAGAATGATTTTACAGGCGCTCGTTAATTTGGGGGTTAGCCTTTCTTTCAATTGTCTGTTCGAACAGTGTGTTATCAAACAGCTGACGAAGTGCACGGCCTCTGTTGTTATCGGAAAAGGCTACGAATAAAGGCTGCGGGTCCGACAGTTTCTTTTTCTTGTAAGGTTTTTCGGTCCAGTCAGGCAGGTTGTCTTTGTAGTCTATTACCGCACTGACTCTTTCCATATCCAGCAGTGCAAAGCAGTCCAGCGAATTCGATGCCCGGTAAAAGGGTTGGTCGGTATCCACTAAGGTTTGCATGAAGCGAGGACCGGATACACAAATAGGACCATCATTCGGCTCTTCAAGAGTGAAAAGAAAAATGCTGTCGTCGTAAGCAATATGATATTTAGACAGAATGATATTTTTTATTTTCTGATCAGGGCGAACACCGATTAACGCATCTGCACGGCCTTCCTGTAGTAATTGAATACTTCGCTGCCAACTGCTGACAACCGTATTGAGCCGGGAGGTAAAAGTCGGAAATACGGATTTAGCCAAACTCCATAATTTTCCCGTGCCGTCGGCATTCAGTAATCCCTGATGTAGAGCTCCTACAACGGTTAGTTGGTCAGGACGCTTTATGGGCTTTACAGGTGTTTCCAGGGTGACACCATACTGCTCGCGTAGCTCCTTCATCCGGCCGTTGGCGTGCATAGTTTGCAGGTGATAAGTCAGTTGAGGGATCAGTCTCGCATGACCCTCATTCAGGTAATGAAAACCAACCTCTGTCGATAACTTATGAGTAATTAAATGAGGGTTATCTTTCAGCTCTGAATTTTCAAATTGAAAATCCCCCATAAATGCCATTTGAATACGCCCCGAATCAAGTAGTTTTACCACTTGTTCAATATCAATAGGGGTGACAATAGACGGTTCGTAAGGCAGGTTGTCGACCAATTTGGTAATTGAGTCCATACCGTTAACATAGGCCAGACTTTCCATTTCTGACAATGGGCAGTAACCACAGTTGCGACGATCGGCTACTGCGATAATATCGAAAGTAAATAATGGAAAAGGCACCCGGCGCAGGTGTCGACGTTTGTCTTCCAGTAGCGCGGTTCTTCCGAGTTCCCCGGCTATGGTGCCTTCAGTGGCTAACTGCTCACCTCGTAAGCGGGGAAGTTCGATGTACTCGAGTTCGATACCGAGTTTTCCGTAAGCCTCTTCAAGCACCGCGGTTACATATTGCGTAAAGGGGCCTTCTTCGGGGGCACGGAAGGTCAGTTTCTGCTCTGAGAAGGCAAGGCTGGTCATCGGGAGCAGACCCGCGAGCAGTAACAGAAAGCAAAAACGTAACGGTGACTTCATAACAACGCGTGTGATCTTATTTCATAAAAGAGCGGTTAGTATAGCAGTGTTCAAAGGTGCGTCACGAGATCTGAAAATCATTTGTTTTCATAGTGTTATATTTATTAACAGTGGCTTTACTCTGTCGTATCGCATAAGTTAATTCTGTGAGAATTTTAGGTCTGTCTATAATAAATGCGTTAATCTATTGTCCTATATTTGACAGATAGGTCGCTAACGCTCTAGCGTTGCAGCCTGTTGATTTTGTTAGTTAAGCTATTCTAGCGGTGAGAGCCGTCGGTAACTAGGGGTTTTATTTATGGTTAAGTCGTTGTTTTCCTTGCTCTCTTTGGCGGCATTGTCATCAGCTTTTGCGGCGCCGTCAAATGCTGCCGATGATGATACGTACCGGCATTTATTGTTGGCTGGTGGTGGCCTGACGGCCTGTTCCAGTTTCGCGTCGGATAACTGTGATGACGTTGACTGGATAGATAAGGAAACGATGCGTACCGACAGATATTTAAACCTGTCGAAAAAGTTTCGTTCGAAGGCAACGGCAGAATCGGTTTGGCCTACTTACCGTGAAGAAACTCGCAAAAAAGTCGCTGACGCACTGGAATTAATTCACGAGCGTTTAAAAGAGGATATTGTTCCTGAACGCGTTTTTTTGCGTGAGTTTACCCGCAGGGCAACGCAGCAGCTTTATAACTCGTTGTCAGATGCAGAGTGGAATCGGATTATTGATTTAATTGAGCTACCGGTTCCGGATTCTGCACGCGAAGTCGTTAATTTGGATGAAAACCTCAAAGGTGAATCGAAAGCGATTTTTGAGCGCTTCGTTGAAATGGCTCGCTCTGTTGCCGAAGATGATCAAAAACCGACCATTTATTTCCTGACCTCTGCATCACGTAACCCTTATGATGCTATCGACTTTTACAGCAGTGTATTTGAGCAGTTGGGAGCTGAAGCAAAGTGGCTGCCTTTAGACTCGGCATTGGTGAAAGCTCAACGTGAAGGCCGCTGCGATGAGCTGGCAAAAATTCAGCAAAAGCAATTAGGTGCTTATGAACGTGATCGCGTGCACAGAGAACGTTATAAAGAACAGGTCGCATTTTGCAAAGACTCTGATACAGCTGCAGAAATGATAGCAGACGCCGATGGGCTATTTTTTAATGGCGGCGACCAGAACTTAACCCGTTCGACTTTTTTGAAAGCGAATAATCAGCCCGGCGATGTGCTGAAAACGATTATTGCCGCTGTTCAACAAAAAGAAGTGGTTGTTGGCGGAACCAGCGCAGGTACGGCGGTCATGACCTCTAAGCCAATGATCTCCAACGGTACAACTGCTCAGGCTATAAAAGAAGGCGCTATCGCCTCTGATCCACCCGCATTTGGGTGTGATCTAGACACTACTTGTCCGCCTAATGTTGGACCGGATAGCCTGACTTACCACCCATTAGGGGGGCTGAGCTTGTTCCATTACGCGACCTTAGATACACATTTTTCTGAGCGGGGCCGACAGGGTCGTTTAATGCGTTTAGCGGCTTCAAGCTCAACGCCCTTGTCTATTGGTATCGATGAAAACACTGCTATGGAAGTGAACCTTGAAACTGGCGGCTTTGATATTATTGGTGAGCGCGGTGCTTTCTTTGTGGAAGATGCACAAGGAACCGATAATGCCGTAGCTGCTACGTTTCATTATCTGGTTGCCGGAGCATCTGGTGTTATTTCACCTTATGGATTACAAACCGCCGAATTTGCAGAAGGTGATGATGTGGTTCAGGAAGAGCCTACTACGAACTTTCTCGGCGACCGTGGGTTAATCGATTCCATGCGTATTTTGTGTGGCGAGCGTAAGCAGGTTAGCGTGCTAAATAAAGACTTTCGCCTAATTGCACAGCGTGGGGAGTCCAGTCGGGTGCAGTCTTCAGGTGGTGAGTGTCAGATTGTAAACGGCAGCATTGGTATTGCCTGGCAACCACAGGAGCAGCTGTAACAGCTGGAGAATCGGGAAAACGAGTGCTGAGGTTACAAGGGGTCTTTTGGAGGACGCCCGTGAAGACATCCCTGTAGGGCTTGTGCAGCGCCATAAGACCCCTTGCAACCGTCAGGCGCACTCTTATTCTCCGATATTCCATTTCTTCAGGCGACGCCGAACTCGGCGCGATACGCTTCAACTTTGGGCAGATATTCGTTAAAGGCGTCGTCATCTTTTAAGAAATTGATCACATCATTTAAGCTTACAATGCTAACCACCTGAGCGCCAAAATCGCGCTCAACCTCCTGAATAGCCGACAGTTCGCCTTTGCCTTTTTCCTGACGGTCCAGAGCAATGAGCACGCCGGATAATTCGGCACCGTTAGCTTCGACAATCTCCATGGCTTCGCGAATAGCTGTGCCTGCGGTGATCACGTCATCCACCAGCATCACCTTGCCTTCCAGCGCAGAGCCCACCAGGTTACCGCCTTCGCCGTGGTCTTTCTTTTCTTTACGGTTAAAGCAATAAGGGGTGTCCTGCTGATGCTGGTCATACAAGGCGACGGCTGTGGCGGTGGCAATTGGAATGCCTTTGTAAGCAGGGCCAAAAAGCACATCAAAACTGATACCGGAGTCGACCAGCGCGGCGGCATAGAAGCGGCCTAAGCGGGCGAGGTCAGAACCTTTATTAAAAAGCCCTGCATTAAAAAAGTACGGACTGGTACGCCCGGACTTTAAGGTAAATTCACCAAACTTTAATACGCCACGCTCTATGGCAAACTCAATAAACTCTTTTTGATACGCTTTCATTGCCTGATTTTTCCTCGCCTGCTTTTATATTTAAGCTTACGCTAACGCTTGTTTCTGAATATCAATTAACTCGCGAATACTGTGACGCGCCATTTCGACTAAGCTGTTCATTTCGTCAAAACTGAAGGCTTCGCCTTCGGCTGTGCCCTGAATTTCGATAAACTTGCCGGCTTCTGTCATAACAATGTTCATGTCAGTATCGGCTTTTGAGTCTTCAATGTATTCCAGATCGCTGACCGGTTCGCCATCTAAAATACCGACTGAAATTGCTGCGACCATTTCTTTTAACGGGTTCACTTTGACCATACCTTGCGCACGCATCCAGTTCAGTGCGTCAACTAAGGCGACGCAAGCGCCGGTGATAGACGCGGTACGTGTGCCGCCGTCGGCCTGAATGACGTCACAGTCGATAGTAATGGTGTGCTCACCTAAGGCGCTCATGTCGATGCAGGTACGCAGTGAACGGCCAATTAGGCGCTGAATTTCTAAGGTACGACCGCCTTGCTTACCGCGGGAAGCTTCGCGGGCAGAACGGGTGTGGGTTGCTCGTGGTAACATGCTGTATTCAGCGGTAACCCAGCCCTGACCTTTACCTTTTAAAAAGCGCGGAACCCCTCTTTCTACCGAGGCATTACAAAGCACCTTGGTTTCGCCAAACTCGATTAAAACCGAGCCTTCTGCGTGTCTGGTAAAGTTACGGGTAATGGTTACCGGTCGAATTTGCTGTGCCGTACGGCCACTTGGACGCATGTCATCTCCTTACTGAGTGAATGTCGCAATGTATAAATTGAGCGCAATTGTAGCAGAATTGGACGATTAATGGATCGCGATTCGCGCAGCAACGTATTACACTAGACCGAGCAAAAGAATATGAGCGGGAGGCTGTATGTCGCGTTCAGATGATGAAGAATTTGAGTTGTTTCGTCAGGAAATGACTGACGTAACGCCCTTGGCGGGTGAAGAGGTCGCGGATATTAAGCAGGCTTTTGAACCAACGCTGGCGCAAAAAGAGCGTCGCCGCGCCGCTGAGGCGGAAGAGGCTGAAAACGAAAACTTTTTATCGACCGAGTATGTGGACTTAGTTGAGCCGGATGACGTTATTGAGTTTCATCGCGACGGCGTGCAGGCTGGAGTGTATAAACGGCTGAAGCAGGGGCGCTATACTATGGAAGCCAGCCTGAACTTGCACCACCATACATTGGCAGAGGCGCGCACGGCACTGTTTAATTTTGTGAAAGACTGTCATGCAGCCGGAGTTCGTACAGCGTTGATCATTCACGGCATGGGCAAGCACACAAAGCCTCATCCGGCACTGATAAAAAGTTACGTGAATAAGTGGCTGCGCGAGCTTGAGCCGGTACTGGCGTTTCATAGCGCACAGCGACCCCATGGAGGCCGCGGCGCAGCCTACATAATGATGAAAAAGAACGCCGAACAGAAACAAAAGAACCGTGAAAAGCACGCTAAGCGGTAACAGAAACGATTCGTTTTAAAGGAACCGACATGATTCAAAGTATGACCGGTTATGCTCGTTACGAGCAAAAAGCCGACTGGGGCACCGCAGTTTGGGAAATTCGTTCAGTTAACCAACGTTATCTGGAAACTTACTTCCGTTTACCGGAAACCTTCCGCTCTCTGGAAAATTCGCTACGTGAGCAGTTTCGTAAAAAGCTGCAGCGCGGCAAAGTTGAGTGCAAGCTGAGCCTGCAGGTAGACGAAGCCCAACAAAGCGCCTTGTCGATTAATGAAGACCTTGCCAAAAGTGTGATTGCGAGCGCCAAATGGGTGAGCCAGCACTCCGCTGCCGGGCAGTTAAACCCTATTGACGTTCTAAAATGGCCGGGCGTTGTTGCTGCTCAGGATCAGGACATGGACGAGCTGCAAAAAGACGTTTTGGCCGCACTGGAAAAGACCACCAACGACTTTATCGAAAACCGCAAAAGCGAAGGCGCAGCCATTGATAAAATGCTGCAGGAACGTTTAGACGGAGTGACCACCCAGGTGGCTTTTGTTCGTGAACGTATGCCAGAAGTGATGGCGTGGCAACGTGAGCGCTTACTAACTCGCTTTGAAGAAGCCAAGGTAGAGTTGGACCCACAACGCGTTGAGCAAGAAATGGTCATGCTGGCGCAGAAAACCGACGTAGCCGAAGAGCTCGATCGTTTAGACGCGCACGTGGAAGAAGCCCGCAAAATATTGAAAAAAGGTGGCCCTTGCGGACGTCGTCTGGACTTTATGATGCAAGAGTTCAACCGCGAAGCAAACACCCTGGCCTCTAAATCGATCAACTCTGACATTACCGCTGCTGCGGTGGAGCTTAAAGTTTTGATAGAGCAGATGAGAGAGCAGATCCAGAACATTGAATAGGGTCATGTTAAGTTTTGTTAAGTGTGCTAAGTTTGGATAAGGTCGCGTGGTTGCGGCCTTTTTCGTATCTAACGGTAATGCAATGTTCGTGATTGTCCGCTATATTATGGTGACAAGGGTGGTGACAAAGTGTTTATGGGGTCTCCATCGCTAGGTTTTGTCACCACATGGAGATAGTCATGAACAGTAGTCAGATCAAAGCACTTGTTAGAGCCGGAGAGGACGTTCGAAAAAGTGTTGGTGACGGGCTTTATTTCAGAGTTGAACAAGGTACTGCTTCATGGTTTGTGCGATATACCTACGCAGGAAGGCGTAAGACCATCACTTTGCCGGAAGGATATCCGATCTGCTCGTTGGCTGACGCCAAGATCCAAGCTGCTGCAATTCGCTCAAAAGTTAAGAATGGGATTGACCCTCAGCTTGAGCGCCGTCGCGAATCTGGTGGGCTTATTCACACGGTGGATGATTTGTTTAATGATTGGTTCCAGCGGTCAGTCAAAAGTCAGGTTAAACATCCTGGTAATGATGAGCGAGTTTATCGAAATCACATAAAAAGTCGCCTGGGTAAATATTCAATAAGAGATATCACTCCGATAGATATCCGTACTGCGCTCGATGAACTTAGGAAAATCGGCAATAAAACTACTGCGTCTCGTGCATTGAGCATTTTAAAGCGCATGTTTAACCACGGAATTAAACTTAATTTAGTCACCAGTAATCCAGCGATTCACTTCACTGGCGTTGATGTTGGTCAAAATTACGAGCCGCGAAAACGGTTTTTATCGTTAGATGAAATTCGCTCTGCATTCACCGTTTTCCGTGATAATCAAGATATTTTCACTCGCGATAATTATCTTGCCTTTTTATTGCTTATCCACCTTGGTTGTCGGAAGACTGAAATTACCTCCTCACGATGGGAGCAAATTGATCTAGAGAACCAAACTTGGTTCTTTCCCGAAAACAAAACAAGCAAACCAATCACGGTGCCCATTCCTGACCAACTAATGCCTGTAATTGAAGAGTTAAGGGTACGTTGCGCCGGGTCTCAGTGTGTTTTCCCAGCTCGGCGCAGAAGTAAGAGGCGAGAATATATTTCTGACGATACACTTAATCACGCTTTAGCTAAACTTTTTGGCCAAAAAGTTGATAGTAAGAAGCAACCTTATCCAAATGTGCTCGGAAGCGCTGGAGTTGATTATTTCACCGTTCAAGATCTTCGTAGGACATATCGGACGCTACTTGCACAATTAAAAATACCAGACAATATTGCTGAGCGATGCTTGAACCATGAGTTGCGAGGAGTTCTCAAAGTATACAATCAACATGATTACCTAGAAGAGCGTAGAGAAGCAAATACCAAGGTGGCAGAGCTTTTAGAACCTTTGCTACATGGAGGTGGTAATGAGTAAACGTGATGAGTTTATTAAAGGGCCCAATGCTCTCAGATTGGCGCAAATAGAGCAAAGTTTGCAGCAGATTAAAGATGCTGGGTTTGAGCGCGAGGCTGAATTGCTAAAGAGCGAGATTGAAATGCTACGGCAGAAAGCTGGCACTGTTTATGACTCGGTTGAACCAGTTTTCTCGGATAATGTGAAACGAAAAAATCAGCCAAGAAATGCGGCTATGGAACGGCATCGTTCGCTAGATGAATATAAAAAACAACTAAGAAAATGGGCAAAGGATAAATATGAACAGGATAAGCAATGGCGGCTCCGTAACGAGAAGTTTGTGCGCCTGAAGAAAAATGGAAACAATAGTGCTGATGGATGGCTTCTAGAGCTTTACCTGGAAGATAGGAAGTTTGAACGCGAATCAAATGGTGAGCCTAAGGATGAGAAGGAAGGCAACCTTCACGGAAGTCCTGAACCCCCTGCGAACCGAAACTTCAAAGCGAGTAAAAACTTCTTTTACGACGCCATCAGAAAAAATTCATAAAAGGTGCGCGCAACCCCACGGTGACCATTGAAGTTGCGCGCATGTCACCGATTCCCGTCGGATAAGTTGCCCCTGACATTCACAACCAGTTAGAGGCAAAGAGATGAAAATACAAACCACAACCTTCATACCTGTACAAAGAAAACCTAAAGACCGTTTAGTCCGTGAACGCGAGTGCAGAGCGATTACTGGGTTAGCACGTCAGCGACGTTGGGAGCTTGAAAAACAAGGCAAGTTTCCTAAACGTGTCCATCTCGGTACGCGCTCCGTAGCATGGCGCTTGAGCGATCTCGAAAAGTGGATTGATCAAGTGTCCGAAAACGGACTGATTTGATCGTCCGATGGCACTATCGGACTGTTACGGGCATCAACCCAATTTTTTTATCATTCAATTATTAGACCTAACGCAATAGCTGTGGCTCATGGAGGAGCATAGTGCACGGGCAATCGACTAGGTAATTAATAATATCTATGGGTGTATTATGGCTCAAAATAATAAGGAAACTTGGTTTCATCACAGAGGTGTCGACTGGCAAGTCAATGCGCGTGGGAGTAGTTTAGATCCTCAAATCCTACGTAAAGTCATTGATGTACCACTATGGATGCTATCCCATCATCGAAAAGTATTTCTTTTCCGGTTTGACCTATCCTGTAATACATCGCAACCGAATAATAAGCAATTGAGTCTTTTTCTGTGTCGGATAAAAACTAAAATCTGTCGAGAGCATTACTCTAGAAGAATAGCCATATGCTGGGCTCGTGAAATTCACTCTGCTGAAACCCCGCATTACCATTTAGTGATTGCACTAGACGGCAGCAGGGTTAACTCATCTTACCGTTTGACTGAATGGATTAAACATTATTGGCAACATTATGGACGATACACAGCTATAAAATACTACAATCTAGACAGGTCTGGCGTTGAAGAACTATTCCAGGTGGTGTGGCATCTAAGTTATCTAGCGAAACTTAGAGGAAAGGAAGTCAAATTGAGCAATGTGCGAAGGTTTAGCATCTCATTGACCGAGTTACACTGAACCTAACTGCGGCGATTCGGCCTAATTCCTAAATTTCTGACAAGTTTTAGTTGAACAAAAGGATTTGAAATGAAAGGTATCTCACACGAGAAGCAATTCAGAGTGCAAGCTGGCGACATTGTAACGCTCTCAGACTTAACAAAGTGGAAAGTTGAAGGTTTTAGCTTTCAGAACGAGATTAGAGTGCGAGTAAAGCGCAATAGTGTGATTCGGTACATGGCTGTTCACAAAGTGCGTGACTCTAACGGAATTGCATTAATACCGGGAACGCATTACTTGGTGGTAGTTGGGGATAGTGAGGCGAAATTCGCTTTAAGATTGCAGAATTTTGGACCGTATAAAACATCACACATAAGAATACAAGGGCGAGATAAGACTAGAAAGATTGGTGGTAAGGTCGTATCTCAAATCGACTACAAGAAATTTTGCGGTTCACAGAAAGCGTTTGATGAAGTCCCAGAAACGGTAGTTATAAAAGTTGGTAGTCAAGTAAAGATGCGTTCCGATTTCGCCGCAAGCCACTATTACGGAACAATAGAGATGGCGGGTCAAACAGGAGTGGTAGAGTCCACAGCTAAACCGACTCGGCCCTTAGATTGGGCTTCCACAATTCCGGTAAACTTCAATGGGGTTCGTAAACAATATCGTATTCACAGGTTTATTAACACAGCAGGACATATGATGCAGTACGGTTGGCGATATAGAATCGAGCGAACAGACGATATTTTCACCGCCACTCCAATTCGGCGAATCGATCCTGATCGAGTTGAATGGAATGATCCTGATCCGTAGCCATTGATTTATACCAAGACGTCGAGCGCATTGTCACCGTTCACCGTAAAGCACTTGACAACGAAAAGTTTAGAAACCATCTTAAGAGTACAGTCGCTCGACTAATGACCTAGATTGTGGTAACTTCGGGCGCCCGTTTTGACGGGGTAGGTAAGGGAGAAGAAACATGTTTGACGCATTAATTTTTTTTGTAGTTGGCTGTCTCGCAGTGTATGTGGGCTTCCAAGTAGCGCTATATAAGAAATCTCGGGCTATGAAGCGCCGAGAGGTTGAACTGCGCGAAAATGGCGTCACCCCGTCTGGTTCTGGTTTATGTCATGGAATCGTCATTGATAAAACTAACAAGCGGCGTGTAGTGCATGATGAAAAGCCCAGCGACTCGTGGTTTAAACGCTTAGCATAAAGTTTGCTTGCTGGCACCTAATTATTACAATAAGATCCCGTCAACTAGACGGGATTTTTTATGCATAAACATAAATATATAGGATGGATTCCTTGCGTAAACGGTAACCTTGATTTCGGGCTAATGAAGGTCGGTATTAAAGGTGGATTTACAGACAAGAAAATCAGTGATGAGCGAATTATTGAGCTAAATCATTCTGCATCGGGAGTGTCGAGCAAGCACGACAGACTAATCGTTCTTCAATCAAGAGTTAATTGGCGAGACACTGATGAGCATGAAGAATCATTAGGAGCTTTTCGAGTCTTTGTTACAGCGAAAGTCTCGGTCTCCGATCATATGGACTGTAGAAGTTTAAGCGGTAATATTCTGCTATATCCGAAGGAAGCTGAACCAGCGGATAAAAACAAAGTTCATGACGTTTCGGTCCATCAAATTTCTCATGAGCTAACTAAAAGTAATATTAGTTCAGAGTTTGATAAGCTTGATAGCCAAATCAATGACCCTCCCTCTATTACAGGTCTTCACAGTGACTGTTTTAAAGCTTCGTTTAAGTTCAATGTAACGCCTACTGGCTTGATTAGAATTGAGCAAAACGAAGGTGGTGATGAACTCGATGATGAGAGTTTGTACCTGTTAGCCCGACAGGCATTTTATTATTTAAAGTATTCAATCCATAGTCATCGGCACCACGTTGATGAACAAGATTCTTTGACCACTATCACGCCTGAAACATCAGGGTGTGGTCTTCGATTACTTGGTCAACTTAAGCGTGAACTAACCTCACTTAGCAGAACCCAAAGAATTGATAACAGGCTGCACGAGTCTAACAATGCTAAAGGTATAATCGGCTACGCTAAGTCATTAGTAATTGCGTTGTATAGAGAAAACCTGATAGATGAGTCGGAGCGCGATAGAGAGCAAAAATATTTAGAAAATGTAGAAACTTCCTTTGAATCTCAAGAATATACAATTACGAGAGCTGAACAAAAAGTTGAAACTATAAAAGCAAAATCAAAAGTATGGTTGGGGTTTGCACTCATTTCCATTTGGGGATTTACAAATTTTAATTTTCAAAGGTCTCCTAAAGTGGAATTGGCTGGCAACTTATCATGGTTTTGGCCTCTTCTGATTGTTATTTTTGCCTTCATTCTTTATCTAGCCACTAAAGAGTACTATTCGAGAGTGTCTAACGCCCAGTTTTTAGTAAAGCTCTATGAAATAAGGGGATTTAGAATTTTTATCAAAATTTCGCTTGCTCTATTTGGAATGATCGCATTGATAGGGGCTTGGTGGACTAGTTGAAAATTGAGATGAGCTTTTAGCAAACAACACTGCCGATTAGTAATCAATTAACAAAATTAAATTGAGTAGCTTGAAAAGCAAACAGAATTTTATCTCTCCTACAGCAACGTATAGGAAGTAATTTAATACCTGGCTGAATAGACACTGTGTCCACCACCGTAGTAGCTGGTCATCAGGTGGTGGAAGGCAGCCTCGCACTTCTCGTTGTAGACCGTCTCATCGAAGCTCTTCGGCAGCCCTTGGTCAAATACGATCTCCAGGGTACGGCGGACATCGCCCTTGGCCTGGGCCTTCTTCCGCCAGTCCAGCACCAGCTTCTCCTTCTTGAGGGTCTCCAGCAGCTCCCGACACATAGCCTTCACCTGGGCCATCTCCTTGTCGGTCATCTCCGGTGCTGGCTTGGTGATGATGTCGAACAGCGCCAGCTCCTCCTCGGTCAGTCCCTCACGGATTGCCCGCTGGTCTTCTTCCTGCAGCTCCTCGGTGAACTTCATCAGCTGCTGGAAGAAAGCCTCGATGTTCAAGCTGCCCGAGTTGTACCTCTCGATCAGCTTCTGCAGTTTCTCCATAAAGTCGGTACGGCTGGGGTTCTTGGCGACCATGCTCTCCAGCTTCTGGTTCAGCAGCGCCCGCAGCTTCTCTGCCTCGGTGCGCTTCTTGCCCTTATTGAACCGCTCCTTGAGCTTCTCAAAGTCGATCTGACTGAGATCGAAGAGCTTCTCCTCATCAGTATCCTCGATAACGTAGGGCACCGGAGCGACCGACTGATCCAGCAGGTCGTCCACGTCCTTCATCACCTGGGAGATGTCCACTTCGGGCTCCAGCGCCTTAATCTTCTGGGCCAGCACGGACAGCAGCACCGCATCGGGGGCCAGATCATTGGCTGAAGGATCCGGGAGGATGGCTCGGTAGACTCGGGAGGTGGCCCTGGCGAGGTTCAGGAAAGCCTTTTTGGTCTCCTCGCTATCCAGTAGCTTCTCGCGGGCATCGTCCAGCAAGGCAACCTTATCGAAGCCTCCAGCCGTTTTGATCGCCTCGGGGTCAATCTGCTTTTCGGTCAGGAAGGTAATCCCCTTGGCGAGCAGGTGCTTGAGGTACTCAACCAGCTCGGCCTTCTGGTGGATCGGTGTATCACCGTCTTGCGGTGGCTCATCTCCGTATCCTGGCCTCGGCTCAGCTACCTTTGATGAAGCCCCACCATAGATGGCCAGCGCCTCCTGCAGCTTCCTGAAGACACCCGCGTAGTCCACGATCAGGCCCGCTTCCTTGCCGGGGTACTTGCGGTTGGCCCTGGCGATGGTCTGCATCAGGGTGTGGTTTTTCATCGGCTTATCGAGGTAGATAGTCGAGCAGGACGGCACATCGAAGCCGGTGATCCACATGGCACAGACGAACACCAACCGCAGCGGTCCATCAGGATCCTTGAACTGCTCATCGAGGTCTTCCTCCACCATGCGCTTGCGGTGAGGCAGAATGTCGAGCCCCTTGTCCGCCAGCTCCTTCACCTCGTTCTGCCCCTGGGAGACCACCACGGCCATATCGGTCGTCTCCAGCACCTTGATTTTGTGCTTGAGAGCATCCCGCTGCTCCTTGGGAGCCGATGCCAGATCAGCCTGAAGTCGGGCCAGGTAGTCTTTCCAATGGGTCTGAACCTTGTCGTACATCTTCACGGCAGTGGCCTTGTCGATGCAGACCATCATCGCTTTGCCCTGGTGGCCTCTACCAACAAAGTGCTGCACCAAATCCTCGGCGATGGCTTCCAGGCGGTCATCGCGTGTGATCAGGTGGTATTCACGGGCGAACACTCGCTCGACCTTCTTCTCCTGATCCTCGTCCAGTTCGGCATCTTCCAGCAGCCGAGTCAGATCGTCGTTGAGGTTCTCGTTGATCAGTTGCAGTTCAGGGATTCGATTCTCGTAATAGAGGGGCACCGTGGCCCCATCAGCAATGGACTGTCCGAAGTCGTAGACCGAGATGTAGTCGCCGAATACCTCCTTGGTCTTCTCCTCACCGGCCATGAGCGGAGTCCCGGTAAAACCCAGGAAGGCAGCATGGGGGAGCGCCGTCCGCATGTTCATTGCCAGAGTGTCATACTGTGAGCGGTGGGCCTCATCGGTGATGACGATGATGTCCCGCCGGTCGGATAGCTTGGGGTAGGTCTCACCCTGCTTGGTGCCGAACTTCTGGATCAGAGTGAAGACGTACCGGTGATCCTCGCTGAGAAGCTGCTTGAGATGGCCGCCGCTCTCGGCGTGGGATTCTACCTCGTTGACCGCCCCTGTGGCGGCGAAGGTCTTGTAGATCTGCTCGTCCAGCTCATTGCGGTCAGTGACGATCACGAAGGTCCAGTTGCCGGGGATGGTGCGGTGGATCTTCTGAGTGAAGAAGACCATCGAGAGCGACTTGCCCGAGCCCTGGGTATGCCAGAAGACCCCCAGCCGACCAGCCTCACCGGCAGGACGGCTCTTACTCCGTTGCAGCTCGGCGATGGCCTTGTTCACCCCAAGGTACTGATGGTTCTTGGCGATCTTCTTGATGGTGCCGCCCTGGGCTTCCTCGAACACCGTGAAGTTCTCCACGATGTCCAACAGCCGCGCCGGCTCGGCAATACCCCGGATGGCGGTCTCCAAGGACACTACGCCCTTCTCGCCCTCGTCGTTGATCCGCTTCCACTCGAAGAGATGTTCCCAAGGGGAGAAGGTGCCGCCTACCACGGTCTCGGAGCCGTTGGAAAGCATCACCACGGCGTTATAAGTGAACAGCTGAGGGATCACCGAGCGGTAGTCGGTCAAGTTGCCGTCATAGGCGGATTTGAGGGTTTTATGGCTGGTCTTCAGTTCCACGAACAGAAGCGGCAAGCCGTTGACGAAGCCGACCAGATCAGTGCGCCGGGTGTGCAGCTCGCCCCGTACCCAGAACTGCGAGGCCAGCAGGAAGTCGTTCTTCTCGGGCTCGCTCCAGTCGATCACCCGTACCGTCTCGATAGCGGTGCCGCCATCCTCCTCGGAGACCTCGACCTTCACGCCGTCCTTGAGCAGCCGGTAGATCTCCCGGTTGGCATTCACCGGGAGTAGCTTGGAGCGGTCGCGTGTCAGCTCCTCGATGGCCTTCTCCAGCGCATCGGCGGACAACTCAGGGTTGAGTTTCTCCAGCGCCAGCCGCAGCCGAGGCACCAGCACCACATCCTGCTGGATCTGCCGTCCCTCACTTGATACCGTCCCTGACCACTCTCCGTAAAGATTGGCGGTGTTCCAGCCCAGGTCAGCGAACAGCTTGATGGCGGGCTGCTCGACCAGGGAGTCCTCAGAGTAGGCATAAGCGGGGGATGGCGGCGGCGTCATGCGGTTTCGACCTCCTTGTCGTCGGGTATGGGAATATCGGATACGTCGACCTCACCGGAGACCAGCTTGGGCAGGAGCAGGTCGCGTTGGGCGCGGAGGTTAGTGTTTTTCACACCATACTTAATACAGGCGCGTCGCATCGGTTCAACCAGCTCACCGAATTTCTTTTGTAATTCAGCTGGTGGAGCAATGACAGGTGTCTCCCCAACCCGAACTCGAGAAAGCTCGGTTTGGCCAGTTGCCCCTACGCCCAAGCTTTCAAAGTATGGTTGCAATATTTGAAGGCCTATTCCGAAAAAATCAAAGTCAATTTCTGGCAACGGTCTAACGATGGTAACGTGACTATCAACCGTTGCATTTTCTAGCTGCTCATACACCTGGGCCACTCTCCCAAGCGTCCCCACGCCTGTTGAGTTGATTAGCACATCCCCAAATCTCACATACTTGGCTTCAGGAACTTTCTTAACCTGCTCGCGAGAAAGGGCCATGTTCAGCCGATTGTCACGAATGCACTTCTGGTTTATCACCTTAAAGTCCGATTGGGCATACTTGGGCGAAATGCCCCGACTGATGTATTCGGAAACCTCGTTGAGCTGAACAACCTCCCACCCCTCAGGAATCAACCCAAGTTCACTCTCCTTGAACCTCACCTCCTCATGCCCAGGGAAGCGGAAGTGGACGAACCACTCCTCGTACAGCCGCCGGGCCATCTCTTCAAGGATCTCGATGCGGCGCGTGTTGTTCTCGATGAGGTCGTCATAGGCAGAGAGGATGGAGGCAATGCGCTGCTGTTTGTCCAGTGAAGGTAAAACCAGAGGGAGAGACTCAACTTGACTAGGGCTAACGTTAGCTTGGCTGGCCGCTCCACTGGCCATAGATGCAATTGCTCCTTGAGCGGCAGCAGCGGTCAGGTACCGGTACAAAAAGCCAGGATCACATCTATCCTTTCTCTTCAAGATGACTTTCCCGGCTCTCTGATTGAGCAGACATTTATTCAACCCCTGTGGTGCTTGTGCGACTCTGCCAACTACTGACTTTGGCTGAGTCACATGAGAGCCTGTGAGTGATATCAGAATATCGCCGGGGTTTACGCGGTACTTTTCATTAAGTTTTTCGAAGTTCTCTTCATCAACTTTTTGTGTATCCGAGAAATCCAAATAGCCCGACCTGATGTTGGCGATTTTTATTACTGGTACGCCTTGGTCGCCAAATACTGAACTCTTGAACGCATACCCTGATATAACTGACGCCACATCACCTAAGCGCAGAGTCACCTCGCTTTTCATATGGATTTCTCCAAAAGTAACGCGACGTTTTGGGAGATTGTATTTTGTAGCTCGGCAGATTCAAGACTTAACACTTCAAGCTCCTCGGCCAGCGCCTCCAACCTCTCAGTGAAGTCCACGTCCTCGGCTTCTTTTACCGCTGCCCCGACATATCGACCTGGGTTCAGCGACCAGCCCTGCGCCTCGATTTCATCACGAGTCGCTAACTTGCAGAGCCCAGGCACATCGGCATAGCCCTCGGCCAGCCCCTTCTCGGCCAGCAGCGTCTCACTACCCTGATCCAGCTCGATTGCTTCGCCACGGTAAAGGCGAACAATGTTGGCTAGGAACTCGATCTGCTCCGGCAGCCAGTCGCGGTGCGCCCGGTCGATCTGGTTATACATATGGCGGGCATCAATAAACAGTACCTTATCTCCACGATCGGTCTTGCTCTTGGCGCGGTCAAAGAACCATAGGGTGCAGGGAAGCGTGACTGTGTAGAAAAAGTTCGATCCCACCGAGACGATCACATCCACGGCAGCCGACTCGATCAGCTTCTGGCGAATCACCTGCTCGCTGCCTCGGGCATCACCTGCCGAGTTGGCCATAACGAAGCCAGCTCGTCCGGTCGGCTTGAGGGAGGCATAGAAGAGCTGAATCCAGAGGTAGTTGGCGTTGTCGGTCTTCGGGACACCGAAGGAGAACCGGGGGTCGCCATCTAGACGCTCCTTGTCCACTCCCGAGACGTTGAACGGGGGATTGGCCATCACGAAGTCAAAGAAGCCGTCACCGTTCTTGTAGACCGCCCCGTGAGGATCCTCGTAGTAGGTGTTGGACACCCGTACATCGCCGGAGAGGCCATGAACCGCGAGGTTCATCTTATTGAGGTTGACGGTGGTCTGATCCTTCTCCGTGCCAAAGATCGAGATTTCGTCCATCGCGGTCTTATGGTGACGCTCCACGAAGTCTGCCGAGTGGACGAACATGCCGCCTGACCCACAGGCCGGGTCGAAGATGCGCCCGTGATAGGGCTCTATGATTTCCACAATCAGTTTAACAATCGACTCCGGAGTGTAGAAAACACCGCCCTTCTGGCCTTCCTTCAGGGCGAAGTTGCCGAGGAAATATTCGTATACCTTGCCAAAAGCGTCCCCTGATAGATCCACCGGAGCAAGTTGCTTGAGTAGCTCCTGTAGCACCCAGTTTTCCAGATGAGTATAGGTTCGCGGTAGGGCTCCTTTAAGGTCGGTGTTCTCGTCCTCAATGGCCTTCATAGCATCGTTGATAGCCTTACCGATATTGTCTCCGTCAGTAAGCGTAAGGAGGTGCGAGAAGCGAGCTGTTTCAGGCAGGAAGATTACCCCCTCGGCTAGATAGTCATCTTTACTTACCTTGCGGCGTCCTCCGGATCCAACCGGACCGAGCTTTTCCTCGGCTAAAGAATACTTTTTATCTGCGTACTTTAGGAATATAAGCCCGAGTACGGGAGTCGAAAACTCAGCCGGTTTAAGACCGGTATTCGCCCATAACTGATCAGCTGCTGCCCATAAGCGTTTTGCTGCATTTCCTTTAACCACTTAGTACCCCTAAATAAATGCTGATTATTGATAAGCTTTCAACTTTCCAATCTATGGTTATATCAAAAAGTAATTTTTTAATAATTCTAACTATATTCTAACGAAATTATCTGCACGCTCATATCCGGTCAAGAAGATCCGAGTTTCAAATTCCAGGCTTACTGACTGAGTATGGTTTTAACCGTCAGTAAATTGATGCTTTGCATGGCAGATGGTCTACTTAATTGTGCAGCTTTGCAAATGATCTTGCCAACGTTAGGTTCCACCGAAATTCATTAGTTCGAGTATTATCGTTTAAGTTGAAGCTGGTTACCAAAAGTGTCGTCTGTTTATCAAACTCAAATGGTGAAATGTTCTCGTTGCTTGGAAAATTTTTCCATGCAGGGTATATCAACACTAAGTCTCCTTGAGAATGTAATATTTTATATCCATACGCCAACATCTGATAAAAATCTCTCTCGCTCAGCCCGTAAGTTGACCCACCACTGTATACATCGAGCAACTTCCACTTGGTATCCATGATCCAGCGCTTATCATCAATAACAACTTCAATATCTGGTCGAAGATTGAACACACCTTTACCTTTATGTTGGCAAAGGTGTTCGGTAGCAAGCTGCGTTCTAACTGTGCCCTTGTTGCCGATGGCTCGTCGCAGTTGTTCAGCAACATAGTTCTCGAATAACTTTTCCATTGGGAAGAGCATGCTTATGCCGCGCCAGCCACCAGAGACAGAAAGCGGCACATGTTGGTTGAGGATAAATTCACACCAAGGCTTAATCGGGCGGTAATGCGTCAGCAAACGGTCTGTTGACCAAGATTTGAAATCAGCCTTAGGGTCCGACGATTCGGGCAATTTTAGGAGTTGTGAGAGCATCTCGTGAGCTAACCGCCAGTTGTCGTTGTCTTGAGTGGCTGAGCACACAGCAACAAGCGCAGATTTTATAAGACGGTTCTCTGGTCTATCGGATAAAAATAAATCATGGCGAATATTGAATACGTGCGCTTTTCCGGGCGGCTGGCGCAGTTGTTTTGCTATATCCAGTTGACCACGTAAGAAGCGGGCTTCTTCCTCTCGAACTTGATAATCGAACTGCAGTCCTCGCTTGAGTAAAACTTCCAATTCACTCAAAAAACAAGTAATAAGCCACTCGCGAATGGGCATTTCAAATCGCTCAACATCGGCAAAGTCGGCTTCGCGCACTGAGAGCTGCATCGAGGTCTTAATTAGCCGTTTAAGCAAAGCGCGGGCCTCGGCCGCGGAAGTTTGTTCTGTTGTGTGCTTCGGTAGCACCTCAATTACTGTTCCGCAGGGTGACTCAAGCACGCCAACGTAATTATCCAAACGAAGAAGCTTCTGACTATCCAGTTCAAATAACGGGAGGCCATTGCGCCGAAACTGTTGCCCAAGTTCAACGAGCCAACGAAACACCGACTCGCTAATATGTGCGCGATCAAGAGTGTTCGCCGCTACTGGAGCGGTGGTCAAATAGGCATACTCGCGAACAACAACCGTAGACGTCATTACTCAGCACTACCTACTTCATAAATCTGCTTGTAAGATTCGGCTTGTTCAAAGGCTGATTCATTCAACCGCCAACGATCACGCGAGTTTAGCTGCACATCGCCGGGGAATAGCTCATCAAAATTAATCGCATCATCTTTTATGATAAATTCATGCTCGTTCGACTTGCTTTGGTCATTCAATACCCAACGTATGCGCTGCCAATCTTCAAAGAAGTATTCCTGAAGAAGCGGAATGATCTTCTGCTGAAAAATTTCAGCGAGGTCGGGTAAGACAATGCCTGACTTATCTTTCAAATGAATAAAATAGGCATGGCCGATACAGTGATCTTTGTCCAGTAGCGCCGTAATTCTGCGATTGATAAAGTCGAGCATCTTTTCAACTTCAATGCCGTCAACGCTAACCCCTTTGAGTTCTTCAGGAAGGGGCGGCATTTCAATGAAATCGAAGCGACGACGTAAAGCCAAATCGAGCCCTGCAAGTGAGCGGTCGGCAGTGTTCATTGTACCGATGATGTACAGGTTATCAGGCACCGAGAATCTATCGCCGGTCAGTGGAAGTGTTACCTCTAGCGCTTCTGTCGCACCTGATCGTTTAGATGGTTCTATCAGTGTGATCAACTCACCAAAAATTCGCGAGATGTTACCACGATTGATTTCGTCGATAATGAGCACGTAGTTCTGGCGCTCAACCTTTTTGTTGTTTAGCTTAGAACCAATTTCTTTTAATCGACGCACGAGCGATTCGTAGTATGGCTGCAAGCCACCTTTAATTTCTCGGTCGCCATTAAAGACGGCTTCTAAAGTGGTGACAGAGAGCGTGTGAACTGACTGGCCTTGGCTTTTATCGAAGCGAATCGTGTTGGCATCGACTTCCGTAACGGTGAAGTTGCTGCGGCGCGTTTTGATGCTTATACCTTCATTACGTTCTTCTAATTCGGTTAAAAAAGCCTCCCAACACTCATCAAATGACGTTGCAGCATCTTTAACTTCGCTAACTTGGTACTCTTTAGCCGCCTTAACGATTTGTCGGAAGATGCCCAGTCTTTTTTCATAGACTAAGTTCCCATTGTCAGTGTGTGCGGTAAGTCCCTCAACAAAGTCTTCGTAGCTAAAGCTTTGATGGAAGGTTACGAACCGGATACGTCCTTTGCGGATAAGCTCTTGGTACCTAGTTCTGAGTTCATCTCGGTTGGACCAAGTGAAGCTTGGCTCTGCAGCTCGCACTGCACGTTCAATTGTCGTATATGTTTTCCCTGTTCCCGGTGGGCCGAATAGGATTTGGTTCAAGGACTCGTTGGTGCGAAGGGAGGAATTTGAATTGCTCGGCGTAGGCTCGTTAAGCTCGATAGCGTTATTTTTGCTTTTAAGTTCCTTATATACGTTCCATAAAGCTACATTAAGCTGGATTGGGTCGTAGTCATCCGGCAGAAGATTTTTCAACGCGTCTTTAAGCTCAATGTTTTTTGTAAACCAGTCACCACTCAGTGATAGATTTAAGTCGAATTTCTGGTTGAGCTGTCGAGCGATTTGATTAAAAGCATCCTCAGTAACAGCTGACGTAACTTTATCAGGGTGAAATGCGGCAAAAGCTCGATTAACTAAAACCCCATAACGACGTTTGAAGACCCCGTCGGCTTTAAGTTTTTCAATTAGAGATAATGATTTTAAATACGTTGCATGCGAAGGAGTTGAGAATATCTCGGCCGTGATATCAGCTAAAGAATTTTTTGCCTCTTCGTACTCTTCTCGTGATGGAATACCTTGACGAATACTGGCAACCGAATTATCGCCGACACTCCAGATTTTTTCCAAGGAGGGGTCAGAGTTAGGATCACTAACAAACTGGCGGTGTGCCTCTTCATAGCGAGGAAACCATCGAGCCGAAGCTTTTTGTGTCTCAGGCGAGTACGAATTTATAAAGTCTAAAAAACTTTCAGATTTACTCATTATGCTGTCTTCCGCTTTTTGTCTTGTCCTGAAATCAATTTTTTTCACGGATCTCGATTATATGGTCGGGCGCGTCTTCCCAGCTGATTTGCCGAAAATGTCCGCTACACATGCCAGCATGATTAACGGTATAGCTATTCATTCCAGTGACTAATCCGTTCCGTAGCCAAATGATATTAAACGTGCTCGCACCAAAGCTTGTTCCAGTCGTGCAATACTGGAAGGCTTCGTAATCTTCTTTGAATTGACGATTTTCCGGAGGACCGAGCTTTTCAATCACACTTGATTTTGTATCGCCGTAATTTACTTCGAACATGGCGGATGGTTGGCTGGCGCAGCCAACTAATAACAAGAGGGGAATAATTAAGCCGAAAAACTTCATAACAAAGCTCCATTTTGTTGGGTTAGTATGACGTTACTATAACGATTAATTAACGATTTTGGTATGCGGCCGTTCAATGTCTGTGCATCTGGGCTCACGCTAATTTACGATATTGACGTGGAGACATCCGGCCGCGTAAAAGCTAACCTGTTCATATAGAGGGTTAATGGAAGGGCATCTATGTTTGAAGTTGGGAAAAGTTACCGACGTGCAACTGATATACATGAGCAGTTTGGAGGTCAGCAAAGGGGCGGCATAGCCACACCAAAAGACCACCGAGCTGTCTTTTTGTTTACTTCTCCTGGTGGCGAAGAACACGGGTATATCGATGGCTTTGTAGATGGGGTTTTCATGTATACCGGCGAGGGGCAGGTCGGTGATATGAAAATGCAAAAAGGGAATTTAGCGATAAGAGATCACCAAACGAACGGGAAAAAGCTGTATATATTCGAAAAACAGGACTCAAAAAGCCCATTTGTCACTTTTGTCGGTGAGGCAGAGTGTATCGACTATCACGAAGAGAAGAGGCCTGATCGAGATGGTAACCTAAGAAACGCTTTTGTATTCCATCTTGCTGTTGATTCGATTCTTGATAAAGAACAAGTTCATGAACCTAAGAAGATATATGGCGATTACACTGATACCAAGTTGAGAAACTCTAGTTTGAAAGAGTTGAGAGAGCTTGCACTTGCGGCAGCATCAGTCTCACCTGACCCAACGCCAAAAGAGCGAGCTTCGATCACTCAGCTTCGTTCAGAAGCGATAAAACAATATGTGCTGAAACGTTCAAAAGGAATCTGTGAGGGTTGCGGAGAACCGGCGCCTTTTGAAACAAAGGCAGGTCCATTCCTTGAATGCCATCATATGACGCGCTTAGCCGATGGTGGGCCTGATCATCCTGAGAATGTAGTTGCCGTTTGCCCGAATTGTCACCGGCGGGCTCATTACGCGACGGATGGAAAAGAATATAATCAGACTTTAAAGGATAAGGTAAGATTAATTGAGGCTGAACTTGCTCTATAAAGCATTCTAAGTTGGTGACAATAGTGGTGACTAATCAAGACGCGTTTATAGGATTTATCATGCCTATCAATAATATAGGTGATTTATAAATATTCAGATCCAGAACCTGGAATGATGTATTTTGACGTAGCCTGCGGTTCTACCGCAGGTGCGATTTCATAATTCAGTAAACCTCAGCAATCGCGCAATATTCAACGCATCATCAATGCCGCGATGGTGCGTTCCTTCAAACGATAAACCATGATATTTCATAGCATTGGCTAAACCAGCGCTACGACTATTCACTTTGCCCTGTCGCCATTGTTGCTTGATGTTAATGTGCGACAGTGAGAAGAATTCAGGTGACAGTTCATGACGGCGGAACTCTGCTCCAATTTGATTCTTGTCGTAATTACCCCATGACCCCCAAGCCGCTAAATCATAATTCTCCAACCACTGGTTTATCTTAGACACTACGTCTTGATAAACCGGGGCTGAGTCAACATCCCTTTGCGTAATACTGGTTAATTGAGTACAAAAATTGCTGAGCTTTGGATGTACCTGTGGACGAACCATAAACGATCGGGAGTCCACCACGGCTCCGTCTAATTGTGCGATAACACAACCGAACTCGATAATTTCCATATCATCGACGGTTTGCTTACGGTCTAAACCTTCAACATTGCCATCCCAGCACGTGGCTTCAAGGTCGACTATTAGATAAAGCCTGTTGGAATTCACAATACTCGGGTCCATAGGTAAAAATCTGATTTGATATTTGAAGAGAAACTTTCAATGAGAGCTCTACCTCGACTTTTCGTAGACCGTCATTGTGAAGTGAACCGGTTCGTTAGTGCGGTTTTGGTAGGTGTGCGCAACGTCCATTTCGGCGGTCATTGAGTCACCTGCCGATAAAGTATAAGTTTCTCCATTCACCAAAACGTCTAAACATCCTCCCTCAACGTGAATGAGTTCAATGGTTCCTTTAGAGTGCGCCTCAGATACAAATTGTTCTTTGGGAAACATAGACCATCGCCATAACTCAATCATGATTGTGCCCTTTGAACCTGCAAGCAGTCGAGCAGCCCCCCCATGTTCACCATTCCAGAGTGTCGGAATGTCCTGAGGCTGTCGAATCGTTACTTTCGGGTCGTCTGATACAGCTACTATATCCGCCACAGAAACAGCGAGTGCATTGGCTAATTTGCATAGAATCCCTATGCTTGGGTTGGCACGCCCCTTCTCTATTTGCACTAGCATCCCCTTGCTGATTTCGGCATTTTTAGCCAGCTCATCAAGGGACATTCCGTATTGCTTACGAAAGGTGTAAACGCGTTTTGCGATAGCTTCATTAATAGCTGTTTTATCTTTATCGGTCATTATATTGACTATTTGTTTCTTTATATTAAACTGACGATAATTTCCATTATCGTTGACTTAAACGATTAGAACAACGCAGGAAGTGATAATGTTTGAGTTTGTCAGTGTATTCGTTATGGGTGCCGTAATTTCTGGTGGATTGATTATCGCAATTGGTAGCCAGAACGCCTTTCTGTTAAAAGCCGGGCTAACGAATAATCATCCGTTTGCAGCGGCGACGGTTTGCTTTGTTGGCGATATTCTACTTATTGGTGCGGGCGTGTTTGGCGTTGGCGCGCTATTTTCGATTGAAAGCATCTGGGGGCAAATGCTGAGCTTAGCGGGCGCTATTTTCTTAATTTGGTATGGAAGTAATGCGCTAAAAGCTGCAATAAAAGGTGAAAGTCGATTATCGATCGATGAAGGGGAAAGCAAAAGAACATCGCTTAAAAGCGCATTATTGATGTCGTTTGCAATGACATTTTTAAACCCACACGTTTATATAGACACTGTTGTTCTGGTTGGCGGCGTTACCGCTGGCCTTGAGCAAGTCTATAGACCGTGGTTCGTGGCCGGAGCTTTATGTGCCTCTGCAACGTGGTTTTACACACTAGTATTTGTTGCAAAAAAGCTCGCTAGTAAACTGAATAAACCAAAAACGTGGCGTATTATTAATGCATTAATCAGTGCGGTAATGTTTCTAATCGCCGGTAGCCTTTTAGTCGACGTGGTTCCGTACTGGTTTTAGTCGATAGAGGATGCACAGGCACTCGAGTTTGCAAAATGAGCCGAATACACCTACTATTTGGCTCATATAGTGAGCCGAATAGGCTTGTTATTCAGCTCACGACGCAAGCAACTAAGGGTAATCAGCAAATGACCGCGTGGCTTTGGCAACATAAAGACTGGCCGAACATGGTTTGGCAGCAACAGCAGCTGGCGCCTTTATTGCGTGGCGTTTACGATCGTCTTGGTCAACTAAAAGGTAAATTTGCACTGGTTGAGAATGACGCTGAGTTTAGTCTAGATACGCTCTTGGCAAATATTGTTGCATCATCGGCGATAGAGAGTGAAAAAGTCGATGTGTACGCGGTGCGCTCATCCTTAGCCCGGCAGCTTGGTATCAATGATAACTCTCCGGTGAAAACAGATGGTTCGTCGGAAGGGTTAGCCAGTTTGATGCGATCTGCAGTAACAGACCTGGATGAGCCAATTAAATTAGAAAGGCTACTAAATTGGCATCGGTGGTTGTTTGAGCATCATGAGTCGCTTATGCAAAAAATAGAACCCGGTGTTTTGCGCGGTGAAGCACCCATGCAAATTGTTTCTGGCCCTATTACACGGCCGACGGTTCATTTTGAAGCGCCACCAAGAGACACTATTGACCCAGAGCTCGAAAGCTTTGTTGATTGGTATAACGAAACGCATCATGACCCGCACTATGACCCGTTATTACGCGCCGCTATTGCCCACTTGTGGTTCGTGACAATACACCCATTTGAGGACGGTAACGGTCGCATAACTCGAGCGCTTACCGACAGAGCTCTGGCTCAGGCGGACAAACAAAGTATTCGGTTATTTGCGATGTCTGAAGCGATTCTGGCAAATCGTACGGGTTATTACGACATACTGGAATATACCCAGAAACATGGGGTTGATATAACGCCATGGCTTGTTTGGTTTTTACAAACACTTGCTGAGGCTGTTGATGCCGCTCTAATAAAAATTGACCGGGTTGTCGCTAAGGCAAAATTCTGGGCTCACCACGCGGATAAAAATGTTCAACCGAATCAGCAAAAGGTGCTTAACCGGTTGTTGGATGGTGATTTTGCGGACGGCATTAATGCATCGCAGTATAAGTCGGTAGCTAAAGTAAGCAAAGCAACGGCGACGCGACATTTGGCGGATATGGTTGCACAAGAGCTGCTGTATAAAACACAAGGTGGGGGGCGAAGTACGCGTTATAAGGTTTCAACCTAGCTTAACAACAACCATGCCCCACCAAGGTACAGCACCGTAATAAGTACGCTTTCCAGACCAATACGGCCGGGCCCTTCACGCTCACGCCGAATGAGGCCCATTATAAGAATGGCTGACATCAATAGTGTTAAGCACACCCAGAACAAGGTACCGTCGGTCATGGTGTGATAAATCGATCCGTCGCGGTAGGCAATATCCGAGGCGGCGGTAAATAAGGTATCAAAGGCATTACCGCCGATAATGCCGCCGACAGCCAGGGTCAATGCACCACGCCGAACGGCTGCGACGGAAGTGACCAACTCGGGAATTGATGTGCTTATGGCCGTCAGCATAACGCCCACTATCGTTTGAGTCAGCTCTGTTTCTGCTGCAATGACGGTTGCTGAAGGCTCCAGCATGTAACCGGCAAAACCGAGCACGACAAACAGCACAAAAAACTCACTCGTAAGCCTTATCATTGACGGCATAAGCTTTATGTCATCCGGCTTATCTTCACGCGTTTCTCGAGTTTTTGTCGGGGCCCACATGGGCGCATCGTGCGCCCGGTGCACAAGGTGAATACCGTAGATATAAACAAGAAACAGTATGGGCGTCACAGGGTGTAGTCCCCAGACGGTGACATCAGGCAACAGCGGAGTCATGAGAATAAGTGAGAGCAGGACAATAAGCAGCGCGTTTTGCATCATGTTTGGAACCGATGCTGCTGCATGCTCAAGATTCGCGCGTCGGTAGACCATATCGGCCACAGCCAGGAAGAAGGTCTGTACCGCAATACCGCCCAACGCATTGCTCATTGCCAACTCGGCATTACCGTTCCACGCGGCGGTAACGGAAAGCACGGAGCCGCCAATAGAAGTTGTACCACCCAGTAACACCGCGCCTGCTGCGGCTTCACCGATACCTGTGCGGTCAGCAAGCTGATCGACAATACGCGTAATACGGGTTCCGGCAATAGCGATAACCAGAGCGCAAACCCCAAATACCGCCAGCCCTTGAAATAACGTCCAGTTATCAGGGTTTAACAAATACTAAAGCCCCTTATGACGACTGATAAAATGAGTATAGCTAGCTGAGTAGGCGGGTCAAACGCGGTGGTGCTCTGTCTTAATTTGGTTGTTATAGGTTATCCTGCAGCTACAATGCTATGAAAGGGGTGGGCGATGCGAAAAAACGACAAAAAACTTGAGCGCGAGATAATCCGCGAGCTGACTCAAATGTGCGAAGCCGCAAAGTTTGATCATGAGGGCTTTATCTGGCTGACTCATGAAGTGAACTACCAGCGCTTTCCGCAAAGCTTAAAGGTGACGCTTGTGTTTAACGAGAGTGTAAGCGAAGAGGTTTTGCTGGCAGAGTTTCAGGCGCTGATTCCAAAAGTGCAGTTGGCACTTGAACCGGTAATAGGTGACACCTTGCCTGCAGCGCAAATTGAAGCTTGCCGGGAACATAGACTGCAATAAGCAGCTGCCTGCCTTAACAGTTTACCCTGCGGTCGTGCCTGCGTTGACATACTGTGCTACAACAGATATTAAGTTTATAAACCTTACAGGAGAGAACACACATGTTTGAATATAAAAAGATAGCGCTGGCGGTTTCGCTGGTGTTAATGACTACAGCCTGCTCTGATGCTTCCAAAGAAGAAGCGACGACGGCAACTGCGGAGTCGAAAACCGCGACGACTGAAAATGCTACCCAGAATGCTGAGCAAACCGAATCTGAGAAGGCGAATAAGCTGTTTGAAGATATTTTTATGGAAAATGTCATGCGCAGCCCAATGTATCAGTCTTACCTGGGTATTAAAGAAGACCAGGACAAATGGGACGATATTTCTGAAGAGCGCGCAAAAGAAGATTTAGAGTTTCAGAAAGCTCAGCTGGAACGGGTAATGGCCATTGATGAGTCTAAGCTGAATGAGCAGACTAAAATAAGCTGGACGTTGATGAAGCAGAAGCTGGAAAACGACATTGCTGACTTTAAATGGCGTCACTATAACTACCCGGTTAATCAAATGTTCGGCATGCACTCCAGCGTTGCCTCGTTGCTAATTAATCAGCATGGTATTAGCGAAGTGGGCGACGCAGAAGACTATATTGCGCGTCTTAATGGCCTGCCCGAGTTATTTGATCAGTTGGCAGAGAACCTGGAACTGCGTGCTGAAAAAGGAATTATCGCGCCGAAATTTGTTTACCCTTATGTCATTAGCGACAGTGAAAATATCATTACCGGTGCGCCGTTTGATGATGGTGAACCCAGCGCGTTATGGGCAGACTTTTCTAAGAAAATAGACGGCTTAGATATTGATGATAGCCAGCGCGATGAGCTTTTAGATTCGGCGAAAAAAGCGATGCTGGAATCGGTAAAACCAGCGTATGAAGGCTTAATCACCTCAGTGGAAGGCATTGCTGGGCAAGCAGGTACCAAAGACGGCGCCTGGAAATTCCCTGACGGCGAGGCTTTTTACAATAACGCGCTGAAGCGCACCACCACGACTGACCTGACTTCAGACGAAATTCATCAAATTGGCCTGGACGAAGTAGACCGTATTCACGAAGAAATGCGCGGCATTATGAAAGAAGTTGGCTTTGACGGCACCCTTCAGGAATTCTTTGTGCATATGCGCAACAGTGACGACTTTACTTACCCAAGTAATGAAGAGGGCCGTCAGCGTTACCTGGATGAAGCGACCGCTTTTATCGATAATATGCGTGGACGTCTTGACGAATTGTTTCTTAATAAACCAAAAGCTGACTTAACGGTAAAAGCGGTAGAACCTTTCCGCGAGAAATCTGCGGGTAAAGCTTTCTATCAGCAGCCGTCAATGGACGGTTCACGTCCGGGAATTTATTACGCCAACCTGTACGATATGTCATCTATGCCGACGTATCAGATGGAAGCATTGGCTTACCATGAAGGTATTCCGGGTCACCATATGCAAATTGCAATGGCGCAGGAGCTGGAAGGTATTCCGAGCTTCAGAAAATATGGTCGTTACACGGCGTATACTGAAGGTTGGGGGCTTTATACCGAAAAACTTCCAAAAGAGATTGGCCTTTATGAAGACCCTTACTCCGACTTTGGTCGTTTAGCGATGGAGCTGTGGCGCGCGGTTCGTTTGGTAGTGGATACCGGTATCCATGACAAGAAATGGACTCGTGAAGAGGGTATCGATTTCTACGTGCACAATACGCCGAACGCGAAAGCCGATGCCGTAAAAATGGTTGAGCGCCATATTGTTATGCCAAGTCAGGCAACTGCGTACAAAATTGGTATGATCAAGATTCTGGAATTGCGTGAAAAAGCCAAATCAGAGCTTGGTGATGCCTTTGATATTCGTGAGTTCCATGATGTTGTACTGGGTAGTGGTCCGGTTCCGCTTAATATCCTGGAGCAATTCGTTAACGACTATATTAGCGAAACGAAAAATTCTTAGGCCTTTTCTCTAAATACAGCGCATCATCGCACTAACTCTGCGGTGATGCGCCGAGCATAGCAAAACCATTTTCCACTGTTTTAAACAGGTTTTACCTGTCTGTGCGAAATTATGCAATTTTGTGTTCGTATATTCTGCATACACATTCCAATCTTTACAAAACCGCGCTAGCATAGAAAAAAAGCGGCTAAAAATTCTTATGAAATACTGGCGGAAATACCACCCGACTATTGGCACTGATGACCCTCGGTATCATCAGGTATCGCTGATATACAGTGTTTTACTTATCATGCTGATTTACTTTGGTTTAATTGGCCTGCTGAATATTACGCTTTTTGATGCTGCTCATATTGCTGTTTTCGATTTCTTTGGCTTTTTGTTAGCCGCTGCTATTTATTTTTATGTAAGCAGGGGCGGTAACTTTAAAGTTGCCGGCTGGGTAGTTACTGCAACCTTAATCTTTGTATTACTTGCTTTTATTCATGTAGCCGAAGGACAGAATTACTCGTTATTGTGGGTAACCATTTTACCTCCGATAGCATTTTTTCTGCTTGGACCGAAAGCGGGTAGTTGGGTAACCGGGTTGGTATTTGCGTATTGTAGTTGGTTTTTGTATCAGTTGCTTGGGCAGGGGGTGCCTGGAAACTTAAGCTTGGGTGCGTTTTTTAACTTTATTGAAGTGGCAACGGCGCAAATCTTCTTATTTCGTTATTACGAAAGCTCCAGACGCAGAGCCTATGAGCAACTGCAAAAAACCTCGGCAACCGATCCTTTAACCGGTATTTTTAATCGTCTGCATTTAGACAACACATTAAAGACTCTGATAGCGGCTTCAAAACGGGATATACAAGCTACGTCCGTACTATTGTTGGATGTTGACCATTTCAAACGAATTAATGACGAGTACGGGCATATCGTTGGTGATAAAGTCTTAGTTGCTATTGCCAATATCATGAAAAAGGAAACACGCGATGGCGATTTGGTTGGTCGTTGGGGTGGTGAGGAGTTCCTGATTATTTGCCCTAAAACCGATGCTGAGCAAGCCGAGCAGATTGCCAATCGAATAGTTAAAAAGCTCAATAGCGAGACCTTACTTGACGATATCAACGTTACAGCGAGCATTGGTATAGCAACCGCAGTAGCGTATGAAGAAGAGCATAACGCTGAAACTCTGCTGCAAACTGCGGACAAAAACCTTTATCAAGCCAAAGCTGACGGCAGAAATACGGTTGTTGCTAGTTTTGACGACGTTGCCTTCGACAGCGCTCAGAGCAGTATTTAACGTCATCCCAGCAGTCCTTCCATTTTTTACGCCAAATAAACGGACGTTGGCAAACCGGGCATAGTTTACTGGGTAGGTGCGGCTTTTGGTGCGCCAATTGAAAGCTCCTTTTTTAATAACGCATGAAGAGCGTTTATTCCAACTGCATTCTACGATTCCTTAAAGATATTGAAAGAGTTGAGTGAAATCTCCACTTCTGTGCTATTGATTAAGTAAGCGATTTATACTGAGAGTAGCGTTATGCAACATACATTTTATTCTGGTCTGGTTTTGAGCGGAGTGCTGCTATTAGCGGGCTGTGCATCACCCTCGTCTTCCGTGCTTATTGGCGATGCCCGTCCGGAGATTCCAGCTGAGCAAGTAAAAGTCTATTTAGAAAAGCCAGATAACTATGAGGAAATTGCCTTAATTGAAGCAACCAGCGACTCCTCGTGGAGTTTTGGCGACCAGGCGAAAATGGATGCTGTATTAAAGCGCCTGAAACAGGAAGCTGCAAAAGTTGGGGCGAATGGAATTTTACTCGAAAAAACGGGTGATAAAGAAGGTAACTCCGTTTATGTGGGCACCGGTGCCGGAGGCTACTCAGGGAACGTTGGGTTTGGTGTCAGTGTGGGCAAAGCGTTTGGGCTGACCGATAAAACCGGAGAAGGCATCGCTATTTATGTAGAGCCTGGTAAAAAGGACGCCGACCCGGTTGAGGAGCAAGAATAAAAACGGTTTTTTAGCTGCGGGACAATGTCTTAATTAAGTGCCAGCCGAACTGAGTTTTGACCGGCCCGTGCACTTCAAGAGTGGGCTTGCCGAACACGACTTTGTCAAAAGCAGAAACCATTTGGCCGCGGTTAAACTCGCCTAAGTCACCACCTTTTTTACCCGATGGGCAAAGTGAATGCTTACGTGCAAGCTCAGCAAACTTTGCACCCTTAGTCAGTTGCTCTTTTAGTTTTTCGGCTTCATCTTTCGTTTCAACTAAAATATGTAATGCGTGTGCTCTTGCCATTTCTTATCTCCGGCGTTTATCTATTCTACTTGGGTATTTCAGTCGCGTTCCAGTTAACAGCCTGCCAGCGACCGTCTCGCTCAATAAGAACGCCGGTATTGTAATAGTATTTTGTCACTTTGCCTTCTTCTTCGGCGGTTAGTGTGAAATTAAAAACCACAGTGTCACCAAATTGTTTTACGTCGATGTCTTCGGCCCCGTACCAAACTTTTACTTCTTCAGGGTCTTTAGCTTTGGCTTCTTTCATGCCGGACATAAGGTGCTCTTTACCAAAACGGTTCCCGCTGGAGCTGGTATAAGTGAGTTCTTCTGCCCAGAACCGGTCATGAGCTTTTGGTGAATTAATGCTGGCGCCATACAAAAATGCTTTTACGGCTTTTGTGGTGGCTTCTTCGACACTTTCTTGGGCTAAACTTGTAATGCTGAATAAAAGCGTAAAAACGATCAGTAAGTATCGCATTAGTATCATTCCTTTAAGTTATGCCATTGTTTTCGATATGCTGTAAGCATATGGCAAGCTTTCATGTACAGCAAACAGGTTTACAAATGCTTATCAAACAAACGGAACTTCAGTTACGGGCTCGGTCGCGAGGCTTTCATCTTATTACCAGTGAAGTTGAGCAGGCCTTATCGCAGCTTGGGCAGGTTCAGGTGGGTTTATTGCATGTGTTTATTAGACACACCTCTGCGTCACTGACCATCAACGAAAATGCTGATCCAACAGTTAGGCAGGACTTTGAAAGTCATTTCAATGAAATGGTGCCGGAGAATGCGCCCTATTATCGCCATACTTTTGAGGGGCCGGATGATATGCCGGCGCATTTAAAATCGAGCATTCTTGGCAGTAGTCTGACCGTTCCTGTGACCAATGGCCGTTTAAACCTCGGAACCTGGCAGGGTATTTATCTTTGCGAGCATCGGGATCATGGCGGCGCGCGCACCCTGATTCTCACGCTTCAGGGTGAGTAACGAGTTGGTGAGTACTAATTTTACCCGAAGCGTCCAATAACAAAAATAAGTGCCAGAGCGGCAACGACACAAATGATAGCGATGACGCCGTACTTATAAATACGCTGGTCTTTAATTTTAGTGGCCATGATTTTTCTCTATGGTGATAGCTTGCGTATTGCCCATAAACCAATGACTGGCCCCGGCAGCAAAAGCCAGGTAACCCACTCGTTATGTATAGACCACAAATTACTGGTTAGCCATATAGCCGGTAGTGTTAATGAAAATCCAATGGCATTCATTATGGCCAGTGCAGAACCAACATTTTCTTTTGGTGCAAACTGAGCGGCCAATGCTGAAAATTGTGGGGAGTCGGCAATAACGGTAAGGCCCTACAACAGCAATAAACCCAAAAGTATCCAGGCGGGAAGTTCTGTCATTAAAGGGTACAGCAAACAAATGCTCCCAGAGCTGAATAATGCCAGTCTGGCAACGGTTAACCCTGCGAAGTGTTTAGTCAGTAAGCCACCGCCAATACAGCCCAGGCTGCCAATAGCAATAATGAAAAAGGCCATCCAGGGTACTGCGCTTAAAGGCAGGTTGAGAGCGGTTAAAGGCTGCAATACCAGCAATGGTGTTAACATCCAGAATGCGTATAGCTCCCAACAATGGCCGAAGTAACCGACAGCAACGGCTCTGAATTTGGGGCGTGTTAATGCGCTAAGGCCAGAACGGAACGTATGAGCTGAAGCTGTTGCCGGTAAATGGGGGCCGCTGCCGAGCCATCCTACTAACAGGCCGCCAAGCAATGCCAGTAACGAAGATACCAGTAGCGGGATCTGCCATGAAAAGTCCAGCGTTATGCCGCGCATGAGGTGGGGCAAAGCTGTGCCTAGAGTCAGCATTGCCAATAGCCAGGCAAGTGCACTGCCTGCATAGCGGGGTACCCAGGATATCACCAGTTTCATTCCCATTGGGTAAATTCCAGCTAAGCACAGCCCGGTTAAAAAGCGCAGCAACCAGGCCATACTGGCGATATCAACGGTAACGATAAAGAGTGCGTTAACGACTGCACCAACCATGCTTGAGAACAGGAAGATTTGGCTGGCTCGGTAACGATCCGCCAGCCCGGTTAATGCCAGTGTCAGAGTGCCGATAATAAAACCCAGTTGCACGGCCAGAGTTAAAGCGCCTAAGTCTGACTCTGTGAGTTGCTGTTCTGCCGATAAAGGAAGCCAGACACCGTTAATACTGAACCACAAGGACGTGCCCAGTAATTGAGAGAGAATAATTAAAGGTAAGGCGAGTTTCTGGTGCAGTTTGGTATTGCTTAGCATGGCGCCGTTAATTGCATCTTATAGGAGATTATTTTTTATTGGCCTTACATTACCTTAGTTAGTGAACTAACGCGACGTTAGGTTTTCTTCTGTGATAATTTACGTTGAAAACCCATTGTTAAGATAAAGAGCGATGTTAAAGAAAGCTGAAATCAACGAGTTAAAAATGGCGCTGACCTGGCCTGAAAATGCCGCCGAGTTCCGGCTGTGGTTCGGCGATAAAGTTCGGTATGGCAGCTCGGCGGATGCAATCTGGCAACAGATTAAAGGCAACGAACGCGGGACTTTTGCGTTTTATCAGAATGAAGAGCTGGTTGGTTTTGCTCAGGCTTATGAAAAAATCGAGAACGGTATTCACATAGCCTGCCTTATTGTTAACCCGAAAGTGAGAGGAAAAGGACTTGGCAGGGCTTTTGTAAAAGCCCTATTGGAAAATGCCTGGGCGCAGGAGCAAGTAAGGTTTATTACATTGAATGTGTACCCTGAAAATACGCCAGCGCGGTCACTTTATAAAGACCTGGGGTTTCACGAGGTGGGTGAGAATAATGGCATGGTCTCTATGCAATTGGAGAGAGAATAATTCGAAAGGCTTTGCTCTGTATTTAAGATAAACTAGCCGTTATTGGTTACCATTAAACCCATGCATACGGACTTCTCATGACAGAAAATGAATTGCATCGACGTCGCTTAATTTCGGCAAAGCAGTCTGAAGAATCTATTGCCAAGATAGAAGGGCAAGGTTCGTATAAGTTGGCATTCGCTGACCATGAATTTTTACTGCAGGACAATTTGCGCGCGGTACGCTTGCAACTGGAATATTTAAAACCTCAGTTAACGTTAGAGAAGCATCAGATAGATTCAACCATTGTCGTTTTTGGCAGCGCCCGCTTTTTATCCCCTGAACAGGCGCGGCACGATGCTCGTGTGGCCGAGCAGGCATTAGCAGAAGATCCGGATAACGATAGTTTAAGAGGTAATTTAAAGCGCGCCCAGCGGGCATTAAAAAATAGCGCCTATTATCAGCAGGCAATGGATTTTTCGCGTATTGCGACTGAACATAACCTGAGGCACGATGAAGAAAATCTGATGATTGTTAGTGGCGGTGGCCCCGGTATTATGGAAGCTGCGAACCGGGGGGCAATGGAGGCCGGAGGCGAAAGTATTGGGCTGAATATAGTACTGCCCCATGAGCAACGCCCGAACCCATATATAACGCCTGAATATTGCTTTCAATTTCATTATTTTGCTATTCGCAAAATGCACTTTCTGCAACGAGCCCGTGCGTTGGTTGCTTTTCCCGGTGGCTTTGGAACACTCGATGAGTTATTCGAAACCTTAACCCTGGTACAAACCAAAAAGTCCGGGCCAGTACCTATCGTTTTGGTTGGTTCTGAGTTTTGGCGGCGTGCAATCGACTTTGATTTGCTGGTAGAAGAAGGCGCTATTGCAGAATACGACTTAGATTTGTTCCAGATTGTGGATAGTGCAGAAGACGCGTGGAAGGCTATTTGTCATTGTTATGATTTAAAGAACGGGAGCAAAGGTTAACTTGCTCCCGTTGCGCTTGGCGCTATTAAACCATCGGTTTTGTGCTCTTACCACTTTCGCCTGTTCGGCGCCACAAGCTGGTAATGCGCGCAGAGCGAACGATAAGCCAGGTCATAGCGAATAGGCCAAGGCCTAAACCAAGTGCTAACCAGCGGTTATAAATTGTTGCTGAATAAATACCGCCATTGCCAACTGGCACGACTTGTTGTGGCATTAACGGAAGGCCGTATCGCGTGGCCATATCTTTAATACCAATGAAGTGGATACCAGGAATGTCTTCTTGTAAGAAGTAACCCATTACGGTATCTACTGCGAAGGCGCGAGCCGGGGCATCCTCTTGAAGCCCAGATTTAAACATATCGTCAATTCCCGGAGGTCCAACGATAGTCGCGCCACCACCGACGTTAATGAAGGCTTTGTATTGACGGTCAGTTGAATATTCACGAAATATTGCAATACGATCAGCAACGGCTTCCTGATAGCTGGCAGGGTCAATAAAATTGATGTCTGCTCTTTTTATGGTATTTCGTATTGAGGTAATACCTTCTTCTGCAATACCGATACCCCGATCCTCAATACCTCCGATAGAAGCGTAAACGGGTTTTGAACTGAGTACGCCGGCTTCGCGAAGCTCGCGTTCCATATCAAGCCACAGGAAATTAGGCACGTTTCCACCCCATTGTGACGATGACGCAGATGCGATAATTACTGCTTCAGCCCCCATAGCTTCAATGGCTGAGTACACAGCGAGGTTCAGTGCCGGGAATGAGCCTGATACTGTAACTGCAACCAAGTCTCCTTCTTGCACACCAGCATCCGCCATTAACTTAACCGCAACTGCAGCCCAGTTAGGATTAACTGTTGTTTGCTTCGATTCACGCCCACCATGGTTAGTGGTTACAATGCTGTTTTCTAAGCCAACCAGGCCAGAACGTTGGGGATCGAATTCCGGGTTAATTGGCGCCAGTTGCGCGCGCAGTGGTTTAAGTACCTGCATACCTTCGCGCATTATTTTTGACGCATTGACCATGGTGGCGTAATTGTCATCAACAACGGGGTCACGCTGCTTAACATTTTCTGCTGCAACCATAACGATAACTGACAGCACGATAAGAAAAAGAAGTCCCCAGGTTGGTACGCCTGACGAACGCCAATAAATCTTTGTAAAACTACTCATGATTCGTCCTCCTGTTACCAGCCTGGCATCTGAAATGCTTGGCTTGCTTCGTACATTTGTAATGATTCCGGCATAATAATGATAAGGGCCAGACGGACCAGTACCGCTGTGACCGCAAGTCCACACAAAGTTTGCAGTACACCTTGCCGGTCAAACCAAATGGCAATAAGCCCGGGAATAATGTAACCAATGATGCTGCTTTCCATAATTGACATCATAAAGCTCGACTCAAGCGTGGCTATTTGAGCCTGAGCATCATCGCCGCCTGCAATCATTTGCAAATCTACCCAATTAACGAGGTTGCCAAGGAATAAATCCATCAAGCCGGCAATGAGATACCCAGTAAGAATCATAATAATGGTTTGGCGACGGCCATAGATAATAGCGAAGCTGGCAATAATTCTGACAATGAGATAGGTGATTAGCGCAGCAACAAGCGTGATAGCCAAGCTTAGAGGGTCAGTCAGCTGTAACGCAACATAACCAGGGACAACCAAGCCGCCAGCGGCCAAGCCCAAGGTTTGAGTCAGTAATAAGGTGAAAAATAGACCAACCCCAATGGCGACGGCAAGAATGTTTAATGCAATCATAGATCTTCCTCCTTAATTGCTCGGTTCTGGAAGAAACGAGCAACTTCTTCGCCACCACCGTGAATATTACACATGCCGACAACTAATGCGCTGCTGCCGGACTCTTCTAAAATTGTTTCAGTAATTTCGGTCATATGAGCATTTTCCATGACTAATAATTTTTCTGGGTCGAGGCCGTATTTGACGGCATTCCGAACAAAGATAAATGTACCTGACCCCATCAGCAGATACTTATCTGCCTGACTCCAATTAACGGCGTCTTCGGCCATTTGCTGAGAGCGGTGCGGACGGTCTGCCCGGCAGTTGATCAAAACAATCTTACGGCGGTCTTCGCCGTGTTTCTCCAGCATATTTTCCCAAATGCGGCCTGTAGACTCAGGGTCATTGGCTGCAAAGGCGTTAACGAATATAATTTCGCGTTTGAAGTAGTTAACGTGAAGAACCTGCATGGCTCCGGCTTCTGGCTCTAATGCAACCATGCCGTCCAACGCTTTCTCCCGTTCAACGCCAAGGTGCTCACAGACATTCAGAGCTAAAGCAACATTTTCGGCGTGCTCTGCGTAACGGAAACGCTTCATGGTGTCGTCGGTAATGGCGTTAACTTCTTCTTCGGTTACACCATGCAGTTCACTTTTACGGTCATTACATGAATGTTTAAATACATCGAGTAAGTCGCGTTCGGCGGTGAATAAGTCGCCTTTAACGGGGGTGCTGCCTGCCAGAGCTAAGGCTACGTCGTTTTCACCCGGACCCATAACATCTAAATGGTCGGCACGGGCATTGGTAATAACGCCAACGGTTGAGCGAACCATTCGCAATTCACTCAAAGACTGGTACTGTGGCTGCAGGGCCATACATTCCATAACCACAATTTCAGGCTTTAACGCTGCCATTCTTTTGAGCGTACGCATTTGCTCAATAATATTCGCACCGCTTATTCGGTAAATAGGAAATTCGCGACCATCTGGGTCAGTAATAGCTGCTGCAGAACCAGTTGTTTTAGCACAGATACGTTTGCCACCGCTGCGTAACCCTGCCGCAATTAATCGGGTAACGCTGGTTTTTCCCCGGGTACCATTTACATGAACTCGAACGGGAATTTTACGGACAAGTGCCCAATGGCGAACGGCCTCAAAAACGCCGGCTATAACCAGAACAACCCATAGTGCAGCTACAATAGCGAGCATGCTGGGTATTTCCACGGGAATCCTCCTGAAATAATTCGTTTAAAACGGGACTATCATTACAGAGTCCCCCTTAATAGTGCTATTGTTTTTAGGGATCTTTACAAAAGGGCAATTCAGGATGCTTAAAACACGAACAACAGAAATAAAATGGGGCATTATTTTTATTGTAGTGAGTATGTTGTGGGTATTAATAGCAAGGCTGGTTGGTCTTCATGACAATTACATTGCTTACCATTCAACTTACTCGAACTTCTTTGCGCTTATTGCTATCGCCATTTTTGTATTAGCACTTCGAGAAAAGCGAGAAAAAGATCTTAATGGATCAATGACCTGGATGCAGGGGTTTATCAGTGGCCTGATTGTAGCCATTGTAGTGGCGATTTTAACGCCCGTTAGTCAGTGGATAACGCACGTTATTATTTCACCCAATTATTTTGAAAATATCAGCAATTTTGCTGTCAGTGAAGGTGGAATGGATGCTGAGCAAGCGGAGATTTACTTTACTTTAGGTAGCTATATTATTCAGTCGATGCTCTTTGCTCTTGTTATCGGCACCATTACGGCCGCATTAGTTGCGGTATTTATAAAAACACCGCAACTTGATGATCATTAATTCGTTTTTAAGATTGGCCGGAGCACGTCAGCCCGGCCATCAATGTCGGTGAGCAGCTCTAAATTGAGTAACTCTGCCAGCATTGGGTAAATATGAATGTTCTCAAACCGCTCAACTTGCTGGTTACTATTGAAGCCGGTTCCGGCTGCAACAAACAGGCCGTCCATATCGCGGGTGCCGTAATACCCGTGGGTGCCGCCGTCTGACCATTGCTCTCGCGGGCGTGTAGCGAAAGTGACAGGGGCATCTGTCGCTAACACGATGGAAGGCACCCGTGGGCTATTCACGAAGTGTCGCTGAGCCAACGCTTCTTCCGACTCAGTATAAAAGGGACCATCAGCCATTTGGTTCAGGCGCTGTCGGAGTGAGTCTACTTGCTCGTCCGAAGTTCCCTCATTTGCGTAAATGAGCAGTCGAGTTTGTGCATTCACAACGTTAAACAGCTCTTCATCAATAGTCAGCTCACTAACGTCAATCATCTTATCGGCTTTAATGGGTGCCATGCCGTGGTCAGAAACCAGAACCAGGTTAACCGGGGCATCCACTTCCGTTTGCATTCGCTGCCATAACTTGCCAATAAGCTTATCAACGTGCTGAACTGCCCCTTTCACTTGTTTAGCGTCCGGGCCAAAACGGTGCCCCATGGTGTCAACGACAGAAAAATAGCCGGTAACAAGGCGTGGACGAGCTTTTTCCGGTAACTTTAACCAGTCGATGATTTGCTCAACTCTCTGGCGGTTAGGAACCGGGTGGCTGTAATGATAAAAATAACTGGGTGTCCGGCCATTAATTCGCGCATCGGACTCAGGCCAGAAAAAAGTCGCTGCTTTTACGCCCTGAAATTCGGCAAGGTTCCACAATGGCAAAGCGGTTATCCAGCTACTGTCCTTTAAGCCATCGCCCATGCTGTATTTTTGCTGGCGCTCGGTATCGTAAAAGTTATTATCGACCAGGCCGTGATGAGTAGGATAACGGCCGGTGATAATAGACAGATGATTTGGGAACGTCTTTGACGGATAAACAGGAATAAGTCCTTTACTGCGCACGCCGCTTTTAGCTAATTCTGCAATGTTTTTAGCGTTATGTTTTTCAATATAATCGTGGCGAAAGCCATCAATTGAAATAAGTACTACAGTTTGCTCATTACTTTTTCCGAAAGTAAATGACGAAAAAAGCACGAGGCAGACAGCTAAAAGCGTTCTCATAGTAATTTCCGGTATCCGACTTTAGACCTTTTTAACAAATTCAGATTTCAGTTTCATTGCACCAATACCGTCAATTTTACAGTCGATGTCATGGTCACCATCAATTAAGCGGATATTTTTAACTTTGGTACCGACTTTAACCACCGAAGATGAACCTTTAATTTTAAGATCCTTAATGACAGTGACAGTATCGCCGTCTTCCAGTGGCGCACCATTGGCATCGCGATAAGTTGGTGCATCGTCAGCTACTTCTGGCTCGTTTTCAGACCATTCGTGTCCGCATTCAGGACAAATTAATAAGGTGCCATCGTGGTAGGTGAAACTTGAGTTGCACTCAGGACAGGCTGGAAAATCGCTCATGTCAGATCCTTTTGAGGAGATGAAAGCAGGCGATTATAGCCTGTCAGAGCTGTCGGCGCACTAGACAAAAATTAGTACCACTAGCGTTGTGACAATGGCCAGCAAAATATTCAGTACCAAACCTTCTTTTGCCATGGCTTTTATAGTGACTCGATTAGACGCAAAAACAATAGAGTTTGGCGGTGTGGCGACCGGCATGCAAAAGGCACAACTGCAGGCAATAACCGCAGGTATCATGAGTAACTCGATAGGTAACTCAAGTGCCGTTGCCGTGGCTGCCAGAATGGGCATAAGTAAGGTAGCCGTTGCGGTATTGGAGGTTACTTCTGTAACGAAGGACACGGTCATGCTCAAAACAAAAATCAGTAACCACAATGGCAGGGCGTCTAAGGCAGTGAGAGACTGACCAATAAGTTCGCCAAGCCCACTTTCCATAACGCCGCGGGCTAAGCAGATACCACCGGCAAACAGTAGCAAAATGCCCCAGGGAATATCTCTCGCCAACGGCCAGTTTAACAATTTTTCGTTTTTAGCATTCCCAGATGGGATAACGAACATAGCGACAACTCCGGCCAGAGCGACGGTCGCGTCATTGAGGCTGCCAGTACCAAGTACGCCAGTCCAGCCGCCAAAGGGAGCGGTACGTGTTATCCATAAAAAGACAACAACACCGAATACTATCAATACGCGTTTTTCGTAAGTTGTCATTTCACTGGTGGTTGGCAACTCAAGTGGCTTTGACAGTTTGACGTTACGCGTTAGCCAAAGTGCGATAATAGGTAAGCCTAGCAGAACCATGGGTAAACCAATGCTCAGCCACCGGGTAAAACTGAATTCCGCGCCGGTAATATTTTGGTAAATAGATGCGAAAATCAGATTCGGTGGTGTTCCTACTAAAGTCGCGACGCCGCCTAGCGACCCGGCATAGGCCAAACCCAACAGCAGAGCTCGTTGAAAGTCCTTGTCGTCACTGGCATCGGCAAGTGCCAATGCAACGGGTAAAAGTGCCAGCACACCGGCGGTGTTCGATATCCACATAGAGAGAAAAGCGGTTGCAGCCATGAAGGAAATAACTACTTTGCGGCCATTGTCTGCACCAATTCTGGCAATCAAAGACAGAGCCATGCGTTTATGAACACCGCTGGCTTCAACGGCTTTGGCCAGCATGAACGCCCCCATAAACAACAAAATGATGTTGTCACCTAAAGCGCCTGCGGCGGTTTGTGTGTCGATAACCCCGAACGTTGGAAGCAATACAAAAGGCAGTAACGAGGTGACAGGTAAAGGAATGCATTCGGTTACCCACCACCAGGCCACCCAGACCACAGTGCTTAAGGTTAGCGCGGCGGGTAACGGCATGTTTGCCAGCTGTGTTGTGAGTAATACAATAAGGGCGGTTATTGGCCCCAGTGCTAAATGTTTCATTAAGCGGTTGTCACATCCTTTTCATCTTTTACCCTGTAAGATAATAGAGAAGTGGCTGAATCACCAACGAAAGAATAAAAGGCAGTCTATGAATCAACAACTTGCGCGTTCTACCTCGCTGGCGGGCGCTATTGTTTTAGGGCTGGGTTCCATTTTAGGCACGGGCGCTTTCGTTAGTGTCGGTATTGGTGCCGACATTGCCGGTGGCGCTGTTGTATGGGCAATTCTTATTGCGGCGGTAACGGCCTTATGTAATGGCTTGTCTTCGGCTCAGTTAGCTTCAGCACACTCAGTAAGCGGCGGAACCTATGAATACGGCTATCGGTTCCTGACTCCGGCTTATGGCGTAACGGCCGGCAGTTTATTTGTAGTAGCAAAAAGTGCATCAGCGGCAACAGCCGCGCTGGCGGTAGGTTGGTATGTGACGAACACCTCGGCAATACCGTCATATTTTGCACAATGGATAGCGGCTGCGGTGTTGGTACTATTTACGTTATTAGTATTGGGTGGCGTTAAGCGCACAAACCGGGTTAATGCAGTCATTGTTACGGTGAGCATCGTGGCTCTGTTGGCTTTCATTATTAACGGACATCAACAAACTTCCCTTGTTGTTGAGCGGGCTTCGGTAGAATGGTGGCACGTTTTGCAGGCGGCAGCTCTGCTTTTTGTTGCCTACACAGGCTACGGACGCATTGCCACCATGGGTGAAGAAGTACAAAACCCGCGCCGGGTTATTCCTCTGGCCGTTGTTTTAACTCTGGCGGCTGTGACGCTTCTGTATTTAGGGGTTGGTAGCGCTCTATTGCACTTTCCCAGCATAGCGGACTTTCAGGCGGAGCATTTCTCCCTGGCACGTTTGCTGCCGAGCGGACCAATACAATGGTTGGTAACCCTTGGCGCAGTGGCTGCTATGGGCGGAGTTATCCTGAACTTAATTTTGGGCGTATCGCGGGTGGTTTTGGCCATGGGGCGCAGGGCCGATTTGCCGATGCGCTTTGCTAACTTAAACGACCAGCAAACATCGGCGCCCCCGGCAACCTGGCTAACTTCTATTGTCATGCTGGTGCTGGTCGCAATTGGTGATATAAAGACCGCATGGTCGTTCAGCGCCTTTACGGTTTTAGTGTATTATGGCATCACGAATTTAGCGGCGCTGAAAGTCGCAAAAAGTGATCGTTTTTTACCCAAGTGGGTATCCATACTAGGTTTAGTCAGCTGCCTTGGGTTGGCCGTTTTTGTTCCCTGGCAAGTGTTGTTGTCAGGGCTTATTTTTATTGTCGTAGTTCTGCTGATACATCAGCTGAGACGCTAAGAGGTAACCATGCGAGATATTGTTATTCTGCACGAGAATGAAGAGTGGCTGGTGCCGCTAAGAGCAGAGTTTGAAAAGCGCGGCGTAGAAGCCAAAGAATGGTTTCTGGATAAGGGAGTTATACCTTTTTCCGAGCTTCCGGAAGATGCGGTTTATTACAACCGTATGAGTGCTTCCTCGCACACGCGGGGTCATCGGTTTGCACCGGAACTGACTCGCATGGCGTTAACCTGGTTGGAAAATAGTAATAGAACCGTGGTTAATGGCACCCGGGTGCTGGCGCTGGAAGTGTGTAAGCTGTCGCAATATGCGGCGCTGCAAAAAGCGGGGCTTAATGTACCTAAAACACAAGCTGTGGTGGGGAAAAATCTGCTGACAGAGGCCGCTGAGAAGTTTGCTGAGTGGCCACTGATTTTAAAGCCTAATCGTGGAGGTAAAGGTTTAGGCGTCATGAAGTTTGATGATGTCGCTGGCTTGGAGAACTACCTAAACAGCGACGATTATGAAGAGCCGTTAGACGGTATCTGGCTGTTACAGGAATACATTCAGCCAAAGCAGCCGCATATTACCCGCAGTGAGTTTGTCGGGCAGAAATTTGTTTACGCGGTTAACGTTAATACTGAGCAAGGCTTTGAGTTATGCCCTGCCGATGTGTGCAGCGTGGATGATGCATTTTGCCCAACCACTGAAGCGTCTGCTGATGGAAATCAACCCAATAAATTCACTATTACGCAGCGTTTTAATGACCATGAAATTATTTTTGCGCTGGAAGCCTTTTTGAAAGCCAATGATATCGATGTGGCCGGCATTGAATTTATTGAGGACGAAAAAGGCGAGTTGTACGTTTACGATGTGAACACCAACACCAATTATAATCAAAGTGCGGAGCGTGAAGCGGGTGTTAAGAAAACAGGCATGGGCGCGTTAGCGGATTACCTGATTAGCTTAGCCCAATAAGGTGACTCAAAAAAAATGGCCCCATAAAAATGGGGCCATAACAAATCCAGGGAGGGATTAATTTTTAGAAAGTGTATTCCACACCGAAAGAAGCGGTTTGAGGTTTGTTCGGACGTGCACCATGTGGTGAACGAGCAATAATCTTCTGCTGATCGAACAGGTTCTCAACTTTGAAATAAACCGCCATGTTGTTGTTCATTTCGTAGCGGCTGACAAAGTCGGTGACAAAAACAGACTCCGTTTTGTCAAAGCGGCTGTTGCTTCGGTTACAGCCGGTGCTGACGCACATTTCGTCAGCGTATTTGGCGACAACATAATTTACCCATCCTTGCTGGTTATCGAGCGCAATACGCATACTGAACATGTTTTGTGGAATGTCAGCTAACTCGTCGCCGTCAAGGTTATCGAGGTTGTCTTCGCTAATTTCACCCTTGGTATAGGTGTAAGTAACATCAATAGGTATTAAGAAACTTCCTGCTTCAAAGGTATTGCTCGCCTGGAATTCCAAACCGCGAACGACTGACTCACCCAATACGTAGTTGCCTGATTCAGCGCCGTTGTCACATGGGTTAGCAATTGAACATTGTTGTGTGGTGTCGCTAAAGTCGCTATAGAAACCAATGGCTTCTGCAAAGAATGAACCTTGGTTAAAACGAACACCGGCTTCGTAGTTATTACTGGTTTCTGGCTCCTGGAAGCTTTTCGCACCGCCGCCTAAAGGAGAAAAGCCTTTATGTGCACCAGCCAGTACCTGCCAGTTTTCGCTCACGTCATACGTGAAGGATACGCCCGGCAACCATTCGTTGCTGTCGTTTGAACGCGCGCTGTCCAACTGTTCGCGTGCTGTATCCGCAAACTGGTTACGGTAAGACTCTACGTCTTCATAACGCAGCGCTAAGTGTACGTTCAGATTCTCGGTTGCCTGCCATTGATCCGTTAACCAGAAACTGATTGCGTCTGCGCCTTCTAGACGGTTATTACCGCCGGTAGGCATAATTTTGCCTTGGTAAACGAGGCTACCGTTAACCTGATCATAAATTTCAACTGGCTGGAAACGATCCATCTCGTCGCTGTGATCGCGAACACCCACTTCCAGGTTATGAGCCCCTAAAGCAAACTGAGCATTGGCTTCAATGCCTTTAGATTCATAAGCACGGTTGTTGTTTTTGTAGTTTAACCCGGCTTCGTCCTGAGTGCCTCGCAAAATAGCTAATGCCTCGGCGTCACCGTTGTTAGCCGCACTGACGTATGCATTGCCGCCATCCAGTTTGAACCAGTTACGGGCATAGTCGTTGTAGTAGCCTAAAATATTTAAAGTCAGATTATCAGTGGCTTCAAATACATAGTTTAAGCTGTAGCCCTTGTGCGAGTTATCCATCTGATCAATTTCAGAAAGTCCATAACGACGATTTTCATTTTCAGCAAAATCGGTGTCAGTCAGGCCAAGATAGGTTTCATTTGAGATTTCTTCTGAATATTGAACTTTGGCCAACAGGCTCTGGCGCTCGCCAGTCCACTGCAGTTTTGCAACGTAGTCTTCAATATCAAAACCGGCATCGCGACTGCTTCGATCAATTTCTTTGAAACCGTCGCTGCTGCGTTGCACTGTTTCTAATAAAAAGCCCCATGGACCTTCAGTGCCGCCCACATGAGCGTGAATATCACGGCTGCTGTTCTCACCAAACTGAGTCAGAACCTGGCCACCAAAGTCTTCCGGAATAGGTGTTGTCACCAGGTTTAAAACGCCGCCGGTTGTTTGTGGGCCGTAACGTAGCAAAGGCGCACCTTTTAACACTTCAACCGATGACATACGGAACGTAGTCGGGAAGTAGTAGGCGGCCGGGTTTGAATAGGGAGCCGGTGCTATCATGACGCCGTCTTCCATCAGTGTGACCTTGCTGACACGTCCGGCTGAAGCAGCACGAATGCCGATGTTAGGGCGCAGACCCTGGCCGTCCTCTTCACGAACATAAACACCCGGGATGGTTTTCATTAACTGGTTGATATCGCTCGGCACTTCAATACGCATCTGTTCTTCGTCAATAACGGCGCTGGAGCCGGCAACATTGCGGGCGTCTGTTTTACTGCCAATAATTTTGATTTGCTCGATATCAGTATCGCCGCTAGCGTTATTGGCCATAGCGGGAGCTGCGAGAGCGGTCAGTATGGTGCTGGCTAAGATCGTCTTTTTCATAACGTATTCACTTCACCTTTTTTGAAAAGTTATTTTAGATTAATTAAATTCGATGGGAATAGTAATTAAAATAAGAATGATTCGCAATAATCTTTTTAAGATTTTTGATCCAGCTCTTTACTCTGGTGTTCCTCCGGAAGATTTGAAAAAGACTTGGAAGAATTAATGCAATTACCCGTGCGATCTATAGAATTCTAACTTAATGGTAAAAAATATAAGGATGGCAAGAATGCTTGCGATACATATGAAAGGAAGTGTCTCTGTTCTCGTTGTAATGCTGCTGTCAGGTTGCACTTTGTTAACTTCGGAAGAGCAAGTGCCGACATATTATCAGTGTGGTGCAAGTGAACTTAGCGTACTGCCAAAAGATCAAGGTGTGCTGTTAAGTTATGGGTCACAGCAGGAGGATTTACTGCAGACCGTTAGTGGTTCTGGAGCCCGTTACTCAAATAATAAAGAGCCGTTAACACAGTTTTGGAGTAAAGGTAATGAAGCCGATATTATCTGGCGAGGCCAGGAAATGCCGCTTTGTGTCGAGCAAGGCACTTTACCTAAACACTTTACGGCGAGGGGCAATGAACCTTTCTGGCAAGCGGCGGTAAATCCACAGCATATGGCGCTGACGACTCCTGAAAGCGAAGCAATTATTGACTTAGCCGCAGCGCAGGTTGTTTCTGAACAACCTTATGAATGGCGTATTGAGTCGACGAGCGATAAACATCTTATTGTTATTGACAGGCTATGTCGGGATTCGATGAGTGGGCGTTTATATCCTTATCAGGTCGATTTGCAGGAATCTGATCGTATGTACTCTGGCTGCGGTGGTGACAGTGAGTGGTTGCTCCAGGGGGCTACCTGGGAGCTCTCCGAGTTTGAAGGGCATGCGATTAACTCTAGGCCAGCAACCATTCAGTTTTTAAAAGACAGCCAGCTTGCCGGTTTTAATGGTTGTAATCGTTATTTCGGGAACTACAACATGGGTGGCGAACTTGCTCAAATTCGTATTACCGGAAGCACGAAAATGGCATGCAGTGGCGAGGCTAACGAACTCTCGCAAGAGTTCAGAAGTGCTCTGGAGCGAGTTTATCAAGTGAACATTGATGATAAAGGACGCTTGATACTGAGCACTCGCGGGGGCCGTCAAATGACATTTAAGCAGCAGAGCGAATAAAGGTAAAAGGGCGCCAGCATGCAATTGAAAAAGTACACAGATTACGGCCTGCGGGTTCTTATGTATCTTGCCGCAAAAGAGGATACGAAGCTTGCCACTATTGATGAGCTGAGTGGCATATTCAATGTTCCCCGCAATCATTTAAATAAGGTCGTCCATCAATTGGGCAAAGAAGGTCTAATTGAAACGCGTCGTGGTAAAAACGGTGGTTTCCTGTTAGCGGTTGAACCGGCTGATATTCGGCTGGATAGAGTCATACGCCGGCTGGAGGGTGATGAGTACTGGGTCGACTGCCATAAACCCGAGTGTGCTATTTTCCCTGTTTGTGAGCTGAAAAATGTAATTAACCAAGGGAAAGAAACTTTCTACAATTCTCTGTCAGGCTACACTCTTGCGTCATTAGTGAGTAATGATGCACAAATTCGAGAGTTTTGGGGGGCCGCTATTCCGGTAACTATCGACAAAGACTGACTTTTGGTCTCAATGTCAGCCGCTATCGTTGCATTTGGTTAGGGTTCGGAGTATCAAAGAAGAACAATAACTAGAATGAATATAAGGGGAAACCATGTTGAAAAAGATAGCTATCGGATTGACTGTTGCCTTAGCCGGGCATTCTGCTCAAGCCGATGAATGGCTGCATTGCGGAAACGTTTTTGATAGTGAAAGCGGCCGTCTGGCCGGAGAGCGGTATATTGAAGTCACGGATAATAAAATCACCGCTATAAGAGTGAACAGCCCTGGTGCTGATTCGTCAGTTACAGACTTAAGCTCTCATACCTGTTTGCCTGGTCTTATTGACTTACACGTACACCTTGACGGTCAGTCGGGGCCGAACTCATACATAAAACAGTTTACTGAAAATCCGGCCGATCTCGCTTTAACGGCTCAACATTATGGGATGAAAACTTTGCATGCCGGCTTTACCACCGTAAGAAACCCGGGTGACTCCCACAACGTGACTATTGCTCTGCGCGATGCCGTCAACTCCGGTGTCGTTGATGGTCCCAGAATTTACTCTGCGGGCAAGTCGCTGGCAACGACAGGGGGGCATGCTGACCCTACTAATGGTTGGAAAGAAGAACTTATGGGGCGTCCCACGCCAAAAGACGGTGTCATTAATAGTGCGGCGGGTGCCCGCGAGGCAGTACGCCAGCATTATAAAGATGGGGCTGACTTCATCAAAATAACCGCGACCGGTGGTGTTTTAAGTATGGCCAGCAGCGGTGATAACCCACAGTTTACCGAAGATGAATTAAAAGCTCTGGTGGATATTGCCAACGATTATAATTTTCACGTTGCAGCCCATGCTCACGGCAAAGCCGGTATGTTACGTGCTGTAAAAGCGGGTATCACCTCGGTGGAACATGGCACTTACATGGATGACGAAGTCATTGCCGCTATGAAAGAACATGGTACTTATTTGGTTCCGACAATTTTGGCCGGTAAGTTTGTTGCGGAGAAAGCTGAGATCGACGGCTATTTTCCGGATGTGGTCAGACCCAAAGCCCGTGCCATAGGACCTAAAATTCAGAATACTTTTGCTAAAGCGTACAAAGCTGGAGTGAATTTCGCCTTTGGCACCGATAGTGGTGTTTCAGCGCATGGTGATAATGCGCTTGAATTCCAGTACATGGTAGAGGCCGGTGTATCGGAAGCAGAAGCAATTCAGTCAGCGACTAAAACGGCAGCGAAAATACTTAAGAATGACAATATTGGGCATCTTGAAGAAGGTAAATTGGCCGATATTGTCGCTGTAAAAGGAAATCCGCTGGAAGACATCACGGTATTACAAAGTGTGAGCTTCGTGATGAAAGACGGCAAGGTATATAAGCATCAGTAAGGAACGCCAGGAAGGGTTAGTCGAAACGAACTGACCCTTCCAGCTTCAGTGAGCTGTGATCAGCACTGCGCACTTCGTATTTGGTTTTATCATCTTGCTTTGATGCCCATAGTTGCACCCGTGCGGGAAGAATAACGGGGCGCTTAAAGGTAACGTCGATATAAGTTACTGGTTTTTGCTGACGCTGCTCGAGCTCAGCTTGAGCTCTTGCCATCATATACATGCCGTGAATAATTGGTTTTTCAAAGCCAAACCAGCGTGAGACCAGTGGATGCAAGTGAATTGGGTTAAAGTCGCCGGAAATGCGTGCATAGCGTCGGCCCATGCCACTGCCTAATTGCCAGTGACTGAGATTTTCCCAGCCAGCTTCCGGCTCAAATGTTTTTATCGGAGGCATCGATTTTTTCGTTGTTCCAGTATTTTGTCCGCTCATCACCTGATAAACGCTGGAGCAAGTCGCTACTTTCTCATTATTTTGCCAGAACTCAACCACAAACTGAGGGCGCAGCCGGCGCGGAGAGACATCAGGACCGCGCTTAGGTACTTTTACTTTAGATACCAGTTGAAAAGGCACTTGTGCAGAAATAACCTGATGGCGCTCAATTTTATTACTGACATGAACTAAACCAGGCGCAGGCCAGGGAAAGCTGTCATCGAGCATTTGCGATAAATGAGCTCTTTGCGCGATGCAGTACAGCATGGCCAGAGGGACGTCACTGACGAAACCACCGAATGACTGTTGATAACGGCTCAAATGCTTAGCTGTTGGCGCAGGAATTGAGTACTCTTTGAGCAAAGTTTCAGATTCTGCTGCTGATTCATCGCTGCGTTGTAACGTCAACAGAGAGCGCAATAACATGCTGGGCATCGGGCTTAGCTTTTGCGGGCTTGTATCAACACGTTCCATAGTGATAGTTAAACTCCATACTGACAATATGGCTATTCTCTCACATGTCTCCTGCTATCAACAGTCCGACCACTAAAAAGCCGCTCCGAAGAGCGGCTTCTTTACGCTTTTTTATTTCTGCGACTCAAGGTTTTCATTGAGGTCTTCGTCATGTTTTTCCAAGTCCCATGGGAGAACACCAGGGCTGTGATGACGAAAGTGCAAATAGTTTTCAAACTGATTAATGACATCGTTGATGATATCAGTCTGCTCATAACCATATAAATTATAAGACTGCCCACCTTGTCTGAGAAATACTTCAGCTCGATAGTAAATTTCTCTGCCTTCATCGTTGGTTAAAGCGTACTCTGGTAGCAGGTAGTCTTTTAAGCGAATTTCGTAAGCAAACTCTAAGTCACCTTTTCGCTCAACGCTAAGAATAATGCGGTTATGGTCTTCGTCAGCTCGGAATTCCGCCGGCCAGTCCTGATCTTTTAACTCGTCCCGGACTTTTTTCATGCTTTCTGTAGCTGGTCCGTTAATAAATTCCAGCACCGACTCTTTATTTGGAAAGTCGACTAGACCAGCCAGACGTTTTTTCCAGTAATCGGCGCCTTCATTGACTCCCCGGCGGTGAGAGTGGCGGTGACTTTGAAGACTATTAGACTGATGTCCTTCAATTATAAGTGCGCGCCACATGCCTGCCGCCGATATTAAAATAATGACAGCAAAGGGCAATGCACTGGTGATAGCGGCGGTTTGCAGAGCGCCTAACCCTCCCGCTACGAGCAAAACGGATGCAACAATGCCTTCAGTACTCGCCCAGAAAACACGTTGCCAGACGGGTGTTTCCATCATGCCGCCAGAGGACAATGAATCAATAACCAGTGAGCCAGAATCCGATGACGTTACAAAGAAGGTGATAATTAATAGTACTGTCAGGAAGCTTAGGACACTGGTCATAGGCAGGTTTTCGTAGAGTTTAAACAGCGCTACCGCCTGGTTATCCTGAACTTCCGAAATTAAGGTTGTGTAACCTTCGTTCATGATCATATTCAATGCTGTATCACCGAACACGGCAAACCAGAAGAAAGTGAATATGGTTGGCACCAGCATAACGCCAAAAACAAACTGGCGTATGGTACGGCCGCGGCTAATTTTGGCAATAAACAGCCCGACAAAAGGTGCCCAGGCTATCGTCCAGCCGAAGATAAATAGTGTCCAGTTACCAATCCAGTCACTGCGCTCATAGGCCTGTAAATTAAAGGTACGCTCCACAATGCCACTTATGTAGGCGCCGGTATTTTGCAGGAAAGTTTCCAGGATATGGATAGTCGGTCCAACCGCGAAAACAAACAACAGCAGGAATATGACTAAGGTAATGTTAATCAAGGACAGTCGCTTAATACCTTTGTCCATGCCAGCAACAACTGATGCTATGGCTGCTAGTGTGATGATTCCAATAGCGATAACCTGAACCGTTGTTCCAACAGGAATGTCTTCCCATAAGTAATTGAGGCCGGCATTAATTTGAATAACCGAAAGGCCAAGGGTCGTCGCAATACCAAACATGGTGCCGAGGATGGCGAAAGTGTCGACTGTATGTCCAATAGGGCCGTTGATTCTGTCGCCAATAAGCGGGTAAAGCGTTGAACGCATAGAAAGTGGTAAGCCGTGGCGAAACGAAAAGTAAGCCAGTACTAAGCCAACTAAGCCGTATATTGCCCAGATATGAAAGCCCCAATGGAAATAGGCGATTTGCATGGCCTGCTTAGCTGAACTCACGGTTTCTGCTGCGCCTGCGGGTGGTTCGGCGTAATGCAGTATGGGCTCGGATACACCAAAGAACAGCAGGGCAATACCGTATCCGGCGGAAAATAACATGGCGAACCAGGAAGTAAAACTGTACTCCGGTTCGCAATGATCGGGCCCTAATTTAATTTTGCCCCAACTTGAGACGGCCACACCAATAATAAAAATGAGAAAAAGTGCGACTGCTAACATATAAAACCAACCGAAATTATCGGTAATGCCAGCAAGGGTCCAGTCAAACAGTTCGCCGGCTTTTTCCGGCGCACTTAACGTGCCTATAACCAGTAAGGCTATAACGATAACCGCAGGAAGGAATACTGGCAGTAAAATTGCAGAATGCCATTTCTGCTTATCGGCTGACATAAAAACTCCTGTTTTTATTATGATTTATTTATATATAGACTACTAAAAAAGATTTGTAATGGGTCACTTTCATTTATTTGCTGTTTAGTTCCCAGTCGGTAAGTTAATATTATGACTGTGATGGTTGTTGATAAAGAGTTATTTTGCAGTTTATGGATTTTGAAAAAAGCTTGGTTAATCTTGAACATTTAGCAAACTCGGTGCCGGGTGCGCTATACCAGCTTGAACGCTCACCGGACGGGCAATTGAAATTTAATTATGTCAGTCAGGGCGTTGAAGCTATTTTTGGGTGTTCGGCTGAGTCACTGGCAAATGACGTGACATTGCTGAGTGAAATTATTCACCCCGACGACTTACAATCTGTATTGAGCAGTATGCACAATTCTGCCCGCTATCAATATTTGTGGGTGAAAGAATACCGGGTGATTAAAAATGGCCGGGTAAGCTGGATATACGGGCACGCAGTGACCAGTCAACAGGCCGACGGCAGCACACTCTGGAATGGACAAATGCTGGACATTACTGAGAGGAAGATGCTGGAGCTGAAAGTTGAAGAGAACCAGCGAAATCTAATGCTTGCTGAACGCGTTGCCGGGCTAGGCCATTGGCAGCTCGATTTAGAGACCGGGCAGTCGCAGTGGTCCGATACCATGTACCATTTACACGGGCTGGAGAAAGCCAAAGTTACCCCATCCTTAGCTCTGACTTTAGAAAGAACTCACCCTGAAGACAGGCAAGCCGTAACCGACGCAACTAATGCCGTTAAGCAGTCTGGGGCGAGAGATGTCGAACATCGTATTATGTTGGGTGACGGTGAAATTCGGTGGTTACGGCAATCGGGAATTTATCGTATTGACGAAGCAGGGCATGGAATTATTTTTGGTACTACGCAGGATATTACCGATTATAAAGAGCTGGAGCTCAAGCTCAGGGAAACCGGTGGTAATGACGAACACACCGGGTTTTATAATCGCCGGCTTATGTTGCAGTCTCTGCAGCGACGTTTTAGCTTATATCAGGCTCACTCCGAGCATCAGTATTACGTGATGGTCGTGCGCGTTGCGAGCAACGCAGAAACCTTAAAATCCGTTAGCAAAATTGTCCGCCAGAACATTCAGGATTACGATACCCCAGGCTGTTTGGGAAACGGAATTATCGTTGTACTCATGTCAACGCTGTCGGCAGAGCAAAATAAGAATTGCTTACAGGCCACCCGACAATTGTTAGAGCAGCACGAAATTGAGCATAAAATAGCGTTAGAACGTGCACAGATAACCGACTCGAGGTTTGACGATGTGTTGCTACGGGCGTTGAGTTAACTTAATGGTTTACCGGTTGGCGAGTTATCGAGGTTCCAGTCTTGCGCCTTACCCATAGAGTTTCTGGGTAGCTGGTTCCCAAAGTTAATGCGTTCAGGTATTTCCGCAGTGGAGAGGTTGCTGCTTAACCAGGTCTGAACACTTTGTTCGGTTATCGTTTCGCTAAGACTCTCGTGCAATACAACAAAGGCTTTGAGCCCATGGCCTTCGTCGGGCCTCATCGGACGCACTGTCGCATCAGCAATTGCCGGATGTTGACGCAGATATTTAGCAATATGATTCGGGAACACATTGATTCCACGTACTGAGACCGCCTTGTCGACTCGTCCGGCAACGTGAAACTCACACTCTGCGTGCCACTGGGTATTATCGGGTATTTCGAAAATACCCTTTGTTTGTCTATCAATTAGCTGCTGAGAGTTTTCAGTATTCCTGCGCCAGCGGGATAACAAACGGTAATTGCTTTCTGGTTTACTTCGGTAACCGATACCTGCAGTCTCGGAACTGCCGTAAATTTCGACAACGCGAGCTGCGCCTATAGAATATAACTGGTGGAAGGTGCTGGCAGGGCACGCTCCGGCAGAGCTAATAAAAAGTACTCCGGGCGGTAGTGGCAGCATCTCTGATGATAATTGAGTGAGCAACTCAGGGAAACCGACAACAACATCGCCGGCACGTAAGCCGCCGTTGCGAACATGGCTATAAGCTTTAAAGCCTCGCAGCACCGGGGCATCAATAAGATGAGGCAACAATACTGTAAACAGAAAGCCATAAATATGGTGGCTGGGCACTAAAGCGACAACACGAGCTGGAGATAACTCATAATCGTTTTCAAAAATGCGCACAAAGTCCTTCACTTCCTCGACTAACGCACTCCATGAGTGCTCGCAGGCTTTGGGTTGGCCGGTGCTGCCGGAAGTGGTAACTGTTAAGTTTTGGGTGTGAACTTGCCGCGATTTCAGAACAACTTCAGCCCATTCGGACAGAGTGTTGCGGCGCAGAAGGTAATCTTCTACTCCACTGTCGCCCATATGAAAGAACTGAACTACCCGGCCAGCTAATGCAAGCCGTTCCAGCGAATCAACAGCAACTTCGTCTTCGCCACTGTCTTTGGTTGACTTGTGTTTTGCTACTAAGGTGTCGTCGTCATGCCATTGACGACGTTTCCAGTGCTCACTTTCAGCCGGACGCATCCGCGCAAGTTCATCGGCGATAATATCGCCGATGACAGTAACAACAAGGTGCTGCTGAAGTGAGTCTGTCACTTTATAGTCGCTTAACGAATACCCAGTAGGTGTCGCCGGTTAAGGCTTGCTTCATATGAACTTTAACTTTGGTCGGTTGCATTTCGTAGTCAAAAACATATTCAAACATGGTGTTTAAATTGCCGCTTTTAACGCCTTCGTCGAAGCGTCCTTTAAACTCTGGGCTGTTGGTGCACGGTGCAACTTCGTTAAAGAAGTTTTTGCCAACGACAGCGCCCGGGTCGCGACCGGTAATGTCGCCTTCGGCGGCATTGTATTGAATGATTTTACCGCTGGCGTCTAACTGAATGGCACCAAAGGCAATGTCGTTTAACTTGTCGTCCGACATTTTAGCTAAGGTGTTTTCGATATCATCAGAACCAAATTGAACAATTTCCATTGTGTTACCTCTAAGTTCGATATGAAATATATAGATTAATAGTGGACCCCGAGGCATTTAGATCATGTTCTCTTAACACTTCTTAAAGTGAAATTAAAAGCAAGCAGGTCTATACTTGCTCTCAGGTAAATAATTAAGGATAAAAACAATGCCCAGGACGCCTAAATTTCATCGGGAAACAGCGCTCAATAATGCGCTGAAGCTATTCTGGCGCAAGGGATACCACGCAACCTCTATGAAGGACATAGAGGAAGAAATGGATATGAGGCCAGGAAGCATTTATGCTGCATTTGGCAATAAAGAAACCTTGTTTAAAGAGACCCTTGAAAAATACTCCTCTCTGGCAGAGGAAGAGTTTAAGCAAACCTTAGCGCAAAAATCTTCGGTGCTGCAGGGAATAAGTTTGTACCTTCGTAACATTGCGGTAAGGACAGCGACCTGTGCACCAACTCAGGCCTGTATGCTGGTAAAAACCTTGCTGGAATTTACACCTGAAGACAAAGCCTTCAGCGAGCCGGCGCAAAGTTATCTTGATAAATTTGAACAGCTGTTTACAGAAGCATTTCAGCAGGCACAGCAGCGTGGGGAAATCGGTGTTTCGCAGTCTCCAGAACGGCTCGGGTTATTGTTACAAACCAATATCATCGGTTTGCGCACTATGGCTCGGCGAGAAGTTCCCCGGCAGCAGCTGGAAAGTTTAGCCGATGATATAATTGCGAGAATTATTCCCGCAAGTTAAACAAGTCTCGGTAACTGCTTGGATTAAACTGCCAGGTTATCAGCACAATAAGAATGCCGACAATAATATGTAACTGCCAGCCTAAACTGTAATTACCGGAAACGTCTCTGAACCATCCGGTTAACAGCGGCATCAGGCTGGCAAACATAAAGCCAATACCCTGCATAAAAGAAACCAGACGCCCTGCCTGCACAGGGTTATCGATATGGTCCAACGCCATGACAATGCATAGCGGGAAGGCACCACCTAAGCCAAAGCCGCAAAGTGCCGACCACAGCCACGGAGCTTCGGTCGGAAACCAGCTTAACCCCGCAAAGCCTGTCATTTGAATAAGTACTGCGATTGTTAGCCATAACCGTCGGTCTTGTGTGCGTGATAAAGCCGGCAGTAGCAGGGCGCCGATAACCTGAACCAGAGAAAACAGCGCCAGTAAATTCCCTGCTTTTTGTGCCGGCCAACCGAATTCACCATAAAATGGCGCTATCCACGCAATAAATCCGGCATAACCGGCATTCACCAGGGCGAAATAAATACCTAGAAGCCAAGCCCTGGGATAACGGTGAGACCGCAGTAATAGGTGCCGGGGAGGAATGCTGGCAACCGGTGTGCGGTTAAATGGTAAGTACCAAATAATCAGCACTATCGCCGCTAAAAGAGACCAGCTGCCTAATGCCTGAAAGCGTTCTGGTAATAAGTTTGCCGCCCATGGAGTAGCGACAGCACCTAGTGCCGCGCCGCCCATGAGCGCTGCAGACCAAAGGCCAGTGACCATACCTAAACGATTCAAATACTGTTGTTTGGTCAGCTCCGGAATAACGATATGCAGTAACGCAATGCCAACGCCGCCGACTAAAGCACTGGTGATCATGCTGGTGCTGGTCGGCTCAAACAGGCGTGCGGTAAAGCCTGCGCAAAGAATCAGTAAGCCCAGTCCAATACCTTGTCTGTAGCCCAGAGCGGTTGTCACCCGTCCGGCAAATAAGGCCATTAAACCAATCATTAGAATGGGTAATGTGGTTAACAGCGATACCTGACTGAAAGACAGACCTGTAATGGTTTGTAGCTCATCGGTCAGTGGCCCTACGGATGTCAGCAAAGGGCGCAGATTAAGCCCCAGTAATACCAGTACGAGCAAGCCGAACAGCAGGGAGAATTTAGACGGTTTTGCGACAGGCGCCGATTGAGTCTGCAAAGTAATACCACGAGTCCTTAAAAGCCATACTTTACTCAATTTTCATCGCGGTGTGAAACCGTGTTATTATTTCGCGCCAAAAGTGATCGTCCGTTTCTTAAAAAGAGAACCCGTTATGACCGCGTCTCCGGTGTTAGGGAATTTGTTTATCATTGCGGCCCCTAGTGGCGCAGGGAAGTCGAGCCTGATTCGGGCTTTGTTGGAAAAGCATCCTGATCAGTCCATGCAGGTGTCTGTGTCATCCACCACGCGTGCTCCGCGCCCGGGAGAAGTTCAGGGTGTCCATTACCACTTCCTCAGTACTGAAGAATTTGAACAACGTATTGATGCCGGTGAGTTTTACGAGTGGGCGTGTGTGTTTGGTAATTACTATGGTACCTCCCGCAAAGTCGTAGAGTCTTTGTTAGCAAAAGGCAAAGACGTCTTCCTGGATATTGACTGGCAGGGCGCTCAGCAAGTTCGTGAGCATCACCCGGAAGTGCGTTCGGTTTTTATTGTTCCGCCCAGCCTGGAAATTCTGGAGGAACGTTTGCGTTTTCGCGGACAGGATTCCGACGAAGTTATTGCCGAGCGCATGGCAAAAGCTCAGGCAGAAATGTCGCATTATCATGAGTTTGACTACCTATTGGTAAATGATGATTTTGACAACAGCCTGGCATCGCTGGAGCATATCGTTTTAGCTCAGCGACAAAAAATGCCGCATCAGCAAATAAGATATTCAAGCGTATTGAAGGAATTGCTTGGATAATAGGCCTTAATTCCGTATAATTCTTAGCCTTTCGAAAAATACGACTCACGCTTTATTGGGAGTAAACAATGGCTCGCGTAACTGTAGAAGATGCTGTAGACCGTGTTGGTAACCGTTTTGATTTGATTTTGTTAGCCTCACGCCGCGCGCGTCAGTTGGCCAATGGTAAAGAGCCATTAGTTGAAACAAAAAACGAAAAACCAACTGTTATTGCTTTGCGTGAAATAGAGCAAGGCCTTATCGACAACGAACGCCTTGATATTGAAGATCAGGCGGCTCAAAAGCAGCAAGATGCTGAAGAACTGCGTGCGGTAGATGCGCTGCGCGGTATTGAATAAAAGTTTCTGTTCGCCAACGGCATCAATGCCGTTGGCAATTCCGTCAAATCCCCTTATTCTGAAAGTATATTCATAGTCCGGTATTACCCGGGGAGTTAACTGGTGTACTTATTTGAAGGCTTAAAGGCTCAGGTTAGTGAGTATCTTCCGTCCGAGCAGGTGGAACGTATTCGTGATGCCTTTGTTGTAGCAAACGAAGCCCACAGTTCGCAAAAACGCAGCAGCGGTGAGCCTTACATTACGCACCCGGTTGCGGTTGCAAGCCTGCTTGCCGACATGAGACTGGATTGCGAAACCTTAATGGCGGCTTTACTCCATGACGTTATTGAAGATACTGAAACCAGCCGGGAAGATCTGGCCGAGCGTTTTGGGGCAACCGTTGCCAGTTTAGTGGAGGGCGTGTCTAAACTGGATAAGTTGCAGTTTAACTCTAAAGAAGAAGCCCAGGCCGAAAACTATCGCAAGATGATTATGGCGATGGTGCAGGATATTCGGGTTATTCTGATTAAACTGGCTGATCGTACTCATAATATGCGCACCATTCAGCATCTGCGCCCCGATAAACGCCGCCGTATTGCCCGTGAAACTTTAGAAATTTATGCTCCGTTGGCACACCGGCTGGGTATGCACGATATTAAAAATGAACTGGAGCAACTGGGCTTCTGGGCGCTGTACCCCTGGCGTGGAAAGTTGCTTGAGTCAGAAGTAAGACGTGCCCGCGGTAACCGTCGCGAGTTTACAGAGCGTGTGCAAAGCGAAATCAGTTCGCGCCTGGACGGTAACAATATTCAGGCGCGGGTATCCGGCCGTGAAAAGCATTTGCACAGTATTTACCGCAAAATGCAGGCTAAAGAAGTGAAGTTTGAACAGGTCATGGACATCTACGCTTTCCGCGTCATTGTGGACAGTGTCGATACCTGTTATCGGGTTCTTGGTGCGTTGCACAATTTGTATAAACCCATTGAAACGCGGTTTAAAGACTACATTGCTATTCCGAAGTCGAACGGTTACCAGTCGTTGCATACCTCTTTAAAAGGTCCGCACGGGGTGCCGGTAGAAATTCAGATTCGTACCGAAGAGATGGATTTGATGGCCGACCGCGGTGTCGCCGCGCATTGGATGTACAAACAATCGGACGACTCCAGTACCACGGCTCAGGTGCGTGCACGTAAGTGGATGCAAAGCTTGTTAGAGTTGCAACAAAGTGCCGGTAACTCCTTTGAATTTATTGAAAGCGTAAAGTCCGATTTATTCCCCGATGAAATATACGTTTTCAGTCCGGATGGCCGGATTACCGAATTGCCTCAAGGCGCTACGGCAGTAGATTTTGCTTACGCGGTTCATACCGACGTTGGTAACACCTGTATTGGTGCAAGAGTTAACCATCGTACCTATTCATTGAGTAAACCGCTGGAAACCGGGCAAACGGTTGAAATAAAAACAGCACCTAACTCGCGGCCGAACATTGCCTGGCTAAACTTTGTGGTAACGGGTAAAGCCCGGGCGAAAATTCGCCAGTACCTGAAAAGTCAGGAAGCTGATGAAGCGCAACAATTGGGTGAGCGCTTACTTCGGTCAGCGCTCGGGCAAGTCAGTTATGACGAAATTCCAGAGTCGGAATTTAACCGGGTGCTGCGCGAAACGAAAATTGATAGTCGCGGAAGTTTGCTGAAACAAATTGGCCTGGGCAATATGATGTCGGTGGCCATTGCGAAGCGTCTATTAGGCGACTTACAGCCGATAAAAGATGACAACGCCTCACAGAAAAGCCTTTCAATTAAAGGCGCCGAAGGTCTACTCGTCAGTTTTGCCAAATGCTGCCGGCCTATCCCGGGTGACGACATCATTGCCCACGTGAGTCCGGGTAAAGGTTTGGTCATTCATCGTCGTGAGTGTAAAAACGTTCGCGGCCACGAAGATGACCCGGGGCGCTACTTCCCGGTCGAGTGGGATAACAAACCTGAAGCTGAGTTTATTTCTGAAATTCGTATCGAAATTGTCAATAACCAGGGTGTTCTGGCTAAATTAACATCGGCTATAGCCACTACTGGCTGTAATATTGATGGTCTGCAGACCGAAGAAATTGACGCCAACATCTATTTCATTGATGTGGCTTTAACCATAAAAAACCGTAAGCATTTAGCGGATGTGATCCGTCATATTCGTAAAATGCCGGATGTTCAGCGCGTGACGCGCTTAAGGAAGTAATATGTCTAAAGTGATTATTTCAACGGATAAAGCGCCCGCTGCTATTGGCACTTATTCACAAGCGGTAAAAATTGGTACTACCGTTTATCTTTCCGGACAGATTCCTCTGGTTCCTGAAAGTATGGAGCTTGTTAGTGAAGACTTTACTGCTCAGGCCGAGCAGGTGTTTAAAAACCTGACGGCTGTTTGTGAGGCATCCGGCGGCGAACTGCAAGACATGATAAAGGTACAGATTTACCTGACCGATCTGGGGCAGTTCGCTATTGTGAATGAAGTGATGGCTAAGCACTTCAGACAGCCGTATCCGGCTCGCGCGGCTATCGGCGTAAAACAATTACCGAAAGGCGCGCAAATTGAAATTGACGGTATTATGGAGCTGCCGAGTACCAACTAATTAGGCGGTTTCCGGTGTCGGCTCTCTGTCTTCCAGAGGGCGGCGCCAGATGATAATGGCAATAGCCACGGCTGCCAGAATAAAGCAATACCCCGTATGCAAACTGACCGATAGCGGCGAGATTTTAAAACTGGCTCCCATCAACAATGCCTGCGCCCCGTAAGGCAAGGCTCCCTGAACGACGCAGGCAAAAATATCCAATAAGCTGGCGCTCTGGCGTGGTGCTAAATTGCCCACTTTGGCCAGGCGCTTACTGACTTCGCCAGCCAATAAAATGCTGACGGTGTTGTTGGCAACGCAGAAATTGGTTAGAGCGGTCAGTGCAGCAACGCCAATAGCTGATGCCCGCTGCTTGTGTTTGCTGACTTTATTCGCTGCGCTTTCGACAAAGCGGGCTAAGAAGGCCAGCCCCCCTTGCTGGCGAATTAACGCCGACAAGCCACCAATGAGCAGCGACAGCAGGAAGATTTCCTGCATACTGCCAAAACCTTCGTAGATATCCTGACTAAAAGCTACCCATTCGTAGTCGACAGTGAACATACCAAAAGCGGCGGCTAAGACTATTCCAAGTCCGAGTACGGCGAAAACATTAAGCCCCATAACGGCTAAAACAATAATGATGAAATAAGGCAGTGACAGCCACAGATTGGCCTCCGGAATTTCTAAAGGCACCTGGCTGGTATCGTATGTCACTAACCAAATGACGGTAAAGATAGCGGCGGGTATCGCAATTTTTAAGTTCGCACGAAATTTGTCCCGCATGGTACAGCCTTGTGTACGAGTTGCGGCAATGGTGGTGTCTGAAATGATGGACAAGTTATCACCAAACATGGCACCACTAACAAGTACCCCCGCCAGCAGCGGTAAGCTAATATCGGTTGCTTCACCAATGCCCAGAACCACTGGAGCAAGCGCTGCCAGTGTTCCCATAGAGGTGCCCATGGCGGTAGAGATAACCCCGGCAATAATAAACAAGCCGGGCAGCAGGAAAGAAGCCGGAATAACATTTAGTCCCAGTGCCACCATAGCATCGACGCCGCCGGTTGCTTCTGCCACCGTCGAAAACGCACCCGCCAGCAAGTAAATAAGGCACATGGTTATGATGTTATTGTCGCCAACACCACCAACGAAGGTGTCAATGCGCTCTTCAAATGCCTGCTTACTCAGCAAAATGCCAAGGACTATTGCCGGCAGAATTGCAACCGGGCTGGGTAATTGGTAAAACGCGTACTCAACCCCTTCGCTTTGAAAATACAATCCGGTTCCTAAGAACAGGATCAAGAATAAAGCCAGAGGTAACAGCGCTTTAGCGCTAGCCGGTTGTGGCGAAGCATTAGTCATGTGTCAGCCTTCTTATTTTTATTTGGACGTCCAGAAGTTTATACAGCTAATTATCCTGATGCAACCTTATTCCAATTACGTGTAAACTGTCGGCAAAGTTGCTTTAGATCAGGATAGAGATAATGAGCCCCGATGAACTGCATTTGCAAATACGAAATTTGCGGCTGAAAGATTACGAACAGTTAAAAGAATTAATGGATGCTGTCTACACAGACATAGGCGGCTCCTGGAGCCAATTCACCATAGAAAAGTTGATAAAAGATTTTTCCGAAGGTCAGTTTTGTCTGGAGGATAATGGTCGCATTGTCGGTGTAGCCTTAACGGTTAAGGTGGCCTACACCAAGTTTTCTAATCCTCACGCCTATGACGACTTAATTGGTCACAGAGAGGCGATTCTTAATAATAAAAAAGGTGACGCGCTCTATGGGCTGGATGTATTAATTCACCCGGAGTATCGCGGTTACCGTCTGGGACGCCGCTTGTACGATGCACGTAAAGAATTGTGTCGGCAGGCGAACCTGCGCGCTATTCTGGCTGGTGGTCGTATTGTCAATTACCACAAATATGCAAATGAACTGACGCCAAGTCAGTATCTGGATAAAGTGCAGCGGCGTGAGATTTATGACCCCATTCTGACCTTTCAACTGGCGAATGACTTTAGTGTAAAACGCCTATTGGGCAAGTATCTCCCGGAAGATAAGAAATCTTGCGGCTTTGCGACTTTACTGGAGTGGAATAACTTTTTGTACGAGCCTTCAGACAACATTCTGACAACCCGTATTCAAAATGTTCGTGTGGGCGCTGTGCAGTGGCAAATGCGCTCGGTGACGTCGGTAGAAGAACTGCTGAAGCAAGTGGAATACTTTGTTGATGCTCTGTCGGGTTACCAAAGTGATTTTGCCGTGTTTCCTGAGTTTTTCAATGCGCCGTTAATGGGACTCACTGACCAGAGCCAGCAAATGGATGCGATTCGCTTTCTGGCTGGGTACACCGATTTGTTTAAGCGTGAAATGTCGCAAATGGCAGTTAGCTATAACGTCAATATTATTACTGGATCGATGCCGGTGCAGGACGGAGATAGTATTTATAACGTCTCGTATTTGTGTCGTCGCGATGGTTCTGTAGAAGAGCAGTACAAACTCCATATTACTCCGCACGAAAAGCGTGATTGGGTTATTGAAGGCGGCAACGAAGTCAAAGTGTTCGATACTGATGCCGGACGCATTGGTATTTTAATTTGCTATGACGTGGAGTTCCCTGAATTGGGGCGCATAATGGCAGACGAAGGATTAGAAATTCTGTTTGTACCGTTCTGGACAGATACGCGTAATGCCTATCTGCGTGTACGACATTGCGCTCAGGCTCGTGCGGTAGAAAACGAGTGTTATGTCGTGATTTGCGGCAGTGTCGGTAACTTGCCTGAAGTGGAAAGTCTGGATGTGCAATATGCGCAATCGGCAGTATTTTCTCCGTCGGACTTTGCTTTCCCGCACGACGCAATCATGTCGGAAACCACGCCAAACACGGAAATGCTAATGTTCTCAGACTTAAATCTGGATGAGCTGCGTTATTTGCACCATGAAGGCTCGGTGACGAATAAAAAAGATCGTCGTACGGATATCTACGAAGTGTCACGTAAACGGATGAGCTAGGGCATTTAGAACAAGGCTAAACGGCACCATTGGCTGGCATCGATATAAAGCTGGCCAATGTCCGTGCCGTTCAGTTTTTGTTTTAGCGGGTGTTTATCCAGAGCGTCCCACTCGCCGCGCTCATAAAGCTCTGTCATTTGCAGCAGATACCCCCACACACCCTCGCGGGCTTTCAACGCTTTGGTAATGTCTTTAGAAAGCGGAAGCTGTTTAAGCACATCGTTCATCGACAGTCCCAGTATAATATCCAATAAAGACAGCATACCCGTTAAAAAGGCACTGGAATGATGTTTCTCACTCAGAACTTCAACGGTGACTAACTCCATGAATCGGGCGCGGGTAACCGATTTTATAGTGAGTTCTTCGGGTTGCCCTGCAGCTACGTTGGCTAACACCACAAGCGTAACAAAACGACGAATTTCGGTAGTACCCAAATAGACCAGGGCATGCTGAATATTCTCAATCTTTTTGCGCCCGCCGTGGAGAGCGCTGTTCACCAGTTTAAGTAAGCTATAAGTGAGTGATAGGTCATGCTCAATCGCTTGTCGTATGGCATCTAAGTCGAGCTCTTTCTTATGCGCTTCAGATAACAATGACAGCATACTAATGTGGTTAGGCGAAAGAGATTTTTGCCGGACTATTTGGGGTTTCTCGAAGAAAAAACCCTGAAAATAATCAAAGCCTAACTCCAGGCAACGTTCGAACTCGTCACGGGTTTCAACCCGCTCCGCGAGCAGTGGAACGCCCTTTTGCTTAAAGAAGCGAATTTTTTCGTCAAGCTCTAAACCTTGCTCCTGGATATCAACTTTCACCATGTTGATCATGGGAATGAGAGGCTCCCATTGCCCGGCAAAATCATGATCATCCAATGCAATTCGGTAACCTTTTGCGCGAGTGGCATTGCATGCTTCCAGTAAAGGCGCATCAACGCCTACGGTTTCCAGCAGCTCTACCCAAACGGTGCGGGCGTTGAGAAAGGAAGGGAAGTCATTTAGCAAGGTACGAGCATGAAAATTGATAAACGCCTGCTTTCCCATACAAAGCGTTTGAATATTGCCCAGTAAATGCTGCTGCAAAAGCAGTTTAGAAGTGGCTTCGTTAGGATCAATATTCGGGAAGCTGTTTTCAGTGCTGTTGCGGAATAGCAGTTCGTAACCAAAAACCTTTTGGTCTCTGGTTAAAATAGGTTGTCGTGCAATGTAGGAGTACGACATTGTTACTCTTGTCTTCCTTGATGGCGCATAGGGTTAGTTCTGGCCGATTCTCTCGGGTATACTGCTTATATCTAGTCCTATTTTCATAAAAAAGCAATGAGTCCTGAACGATATCAACGAATTAACCAAATGTTAGACAAACGTCAGCCAGATCTGACCGTTGTCATGGAAAACGTGCATAAAAACCATAATTTATCTGCGGTTGTTCGCTCAGCAGACGCGATAGGCGTACATGAAATGCACGCGATATGGCTGACCAAAAAGGCGCGTTTGTCGGGTGGTACCGCACTGGGCAGCCAAAACTGGGTGAAAATCCACAATCATAAATCCGTTGGTGAAGCGCTTGAGGCAATTCATGGACAAGGCATGCAAGTTGTAGTGACTCACCTTTCGGAACATTCGGTGGATTTTCGTGAAGTGGACTACACCAAACCAACCGCTATTCTGCTGGGGCAGGAAAAATACGGGGTCACCGACGAAGCTTTGGATATTGCTGATCATCACGTAATGATTCCTATGGTAGGCATGGTACAGTCACTGAATGTCTCTGTGGCTGGCGCGGTGATGTTGTATGAAGCGCAGCGTCAGCGTGAACTGGCCGGGTTGTACGATAAAGCGCATGTGAGTGCCGAAGAACGACACCGGATACTGTTTGAAGGTGGTCATCCGATTTATGCTAAGGCGTGTAAACGTAAGAATATGCCTTACCCGGAGCTGGATGAAAACGGACAAATTGTCGCTGATGAAGCCTGGTGGCTGGCGATGCGCGCAAGATAAGGAGCAAAGGTGGCGGTAAAAGGGCTGCAGCACATTCCACTAACGGTACTGAAAGGCGTGGGCGAAAAGGTTGCGATTAAGCTGCGCAAGCTGGGCTTAGCCTCTATCAGTGATGCACTGTTGCATCTGCCGCTTCGGTACGAGGACCGTACCCAGGTCAGTGACGTTGCAAATTTGCGTGCGGGTGTGGCGACCAATGTTCTGGTGACTGTACGGCACGCTGACATCAAGTACGGTCGTAAGCGCATGCTGATTTGTCAGGCCAGTGACGAAACGGGCAGTATCAGTCTGCGCTTTTTTCAATTCAGCGCCGCTCAGTTAAAACAATTTTCTCAGGGCACCCATTTATTAGCTTTTGGTGAAGTGCGCCGTGGCATGACGGGCTGGGAGATGATCCACCCGGAATACCGAGTGGTCAAAGCGGGGGAGCCATTGACTATGCAGGAGACCCTGACACCGGTCTACCCAATGACAGAAGGTGTGACTCAAGGGTTATTGCGTAAAATCATCGAGCAGGCACTAACTTACCTTCAGCCCGGCTCTGTACCCGAGCTTTTGCCGGAAAACTTAAGGCCTCATCAACTTTCTCTGGAGCAGGCCATTCTGACTCTGCACCGGCCACCGATAGATGTTCCTCTGGCCCTACTGGAGCAAGGGGAGCATCCGGCGCAGCAGCGGCTGGCATCGGAAGAACTGATTGCGCATCAGTTAAGTTTATTGCAATTGAGACAGTCCCGGCAGGCTCAGGCAGGCTTTACTATAAAAGGCAATGGTGCGTTACAAGAGGCATTTTTAAAACAGTTGCCGTTTTCACCCACTGGCGCGCAGGCAAGAGTGGTGAAAGAAATTACCAGCGATATGTCACTAGGCCAACCAATGATGCGACTAGTGCAGGGAGACGTTGGCTCGGGTAAAACACTGGTCGCTGCGCTCAGTGCCCTGGCCGCGATTGAAGCCGGATACCAGGTGGCTTTAATGGCGCCGACCGAGCTTCTGTCTGAGCAGCACGCCATTACTTTTAGCCAGTGGCTGATGCCGCTGGGCATTAATATCGGTTGGTTGAGCGGCAAGTCGAAAGGTAAGGCCCGTCGGGAGCTACTGACTCAGTTAAAGCAAGGGGATATCCACTTACTGGTTGGCACCCATGCGTTGTTTCAGGCGGATGTTGAATATCAGCGTCTGGCATTGGTTATTATTGACGAACAGCACCGTTTTGGTGTGCACCAACGGCTACAATTACGCGAAAAAGGCGTTCAGGCGGGTGTGCACCCTCATCAGTTGATTATGACCGCAACACCCATCCCGAGAACTTTGGCTATGACGGCCTATGCCGATCTTGCCACCTCGGTAATTGATGAACTACCACCCGGTCGCACACCCGTTACCACGGTCGCCATTCCGGATACCCGAAGGGAGCAAATTGTCGAGCGTGTGCGAGAGGTCTGTGCAACTGAAGGCCGTCAGGCGTATTGGGTCTGTACACTTATTGAAGAGTCCGATGTACTTGAATGTCAGGCGGCAGAAGACACCGCCAATGACTTGCAGGAGCAGCTACCGGGCTTAAGTATTGGATTGGTGCATGGCCGGCTCAAGCACGAACAGAAAGAACAGGTCATGCAGGCGTTTAAAGCGGGTGATATTGACCTATTAGTCGCAACGACGGTCATAGAGGTTGGAGTGGATGTTCCCAACGCGTCACTTATGATCATTGAAAATCCGGAGCGGCTGGGCTTAGCTCAGTTACACCAGTTGCGAGGCCGGGTTGGCCGGGGCTCGGTAGCCAGCCATTGCGTGCTGTTGTATCACAGTCCGTTATCGCAAACAGCGCAACAGCGTCTGGGTGTTTTACGCGAAAGTAACGACGGTTTCGTGATTGCGCAGCGCGATCTGGAAATTCGTGGGCCGGGTGAATTGCTGGGTCATCGGCAGACCGGGTTAGCGGAATTAAAAGTGGCCGACTTAGAGCGCGATGAAGCGTTAATACCAGAAGCCCAAAATATTGCTCAGCACGTATTAGAGTATTATCCGCAAAGCGCAGAAGCGCTAATTGAACGTTGGTTACCGCGTCGTGATCACTATGCTCAGGTGTGATCATCAAGTACACTAGTACAAAATCAGTTCGGGATAGTTAAATGAACGATAAAAACGAAGAATCCATTGATTTTGGGTACCAAAAAGTCGCCCGTAATCAGAAAAAAAACTTGGTTGCTGATGTCTTTCAATCGGTAGCGGCAAAATACGATGTTATGAACGACTTAATGTCGTTGGGTATTCATCGTTTATGGAAGCGTTATACCATTGATTGCAGTGGTGCTCGCCGTGGTATGAAAGTATTGGATATTGCCGGCGGAACCGGCGATTTAACGGCACAGTTCTCACGCCGTGTCGGTGCTGAGGGCGAGGTTGTGCTGGCCGATATTAACGACGCCATGCTGAAAGTGGGTCGTGACAAGCTGCGTGACATTGGTGTTATCGGTAATGTTCGTTATGTGCAGGCTGATGCCGAAGAGTTGCCTTTTGATGACAATACGTTCGACGTTATTACCATTGCTTTTGGTTTGCGCAATGTGACCGACAAAGACAAAGCTTTACGCTCTATGCTGCGGGTACTGAAACCTGGCGGTCGGCTACTGATACTTGAGTTTTCTAAGCCGGTATCGGCTACCTTGAATCAGGTGTATGACTTTTATTCGTTCAATATTTTGCCAAAAATGGGCCAGGTTGTTGCTAACGACTCTGACAGCTACCAGTATTTGGCGGAGTCTATTCGTATGCACCCGGACCAGGAAACACTGAAGTCAATGATGGAAGCTGCTGGCTACGAAAAAGTCGACTACCAGAACATGACTGGTGGCGTGGTCGCACTACACCGAGGGTATAAGTTCTGATGACGTTATTACCGCTTATTCCAATTTTGTTGGTCGAGAAGTTAGCAAACAATGTGCTGCACCGGGACCCGGAATCGGCGGAACGTTTGCAGCGGTTAGACGGCAAGCGCCTGCGCTTTCATCTGAAGGAGCTGCCCTTTGAAGTCACTGTGAGTGTCGATGCCCACGGTGTTCAGCTCAGTACCTCCGATGACAGCGACGTAGACTGCCGTATTGCAACAGAAATGGGTGTCATACCGGAGCTGCAGGATACCGCGAACCTCACGCGCCTGATAAAAGCAGACTTACTGGATATTGATGGTGACCCCATGCTGGCGCAACAAGTGGTCAGTTTGTTTAAGTCGTTAAATGTTGACTGGGAAGCCGAGCTCGCGAAATCCGTTGGTGATGCGCCTGCCTACTGGCTGGGTAAGCTGTGGCGACGCAGCCGCGAGCAGGTGAAAACACACTGGCAACAGCAGCAGCGCTGGGTGCATGGTGTGTTGACCGAAGAGAAGAAATTATTACCGGTAAGAGCTGAATTTGACCAGTTTAAAACCGATTTACAACAGCTGCGGGCTCAAATCGAGCGCCTTGAACGCCAGTGTCGTGATAAGAAGGGTTAATGATGCGGACGCGTCGCTTTTACAAAATTACCAAAACACTACTGAGTTACGGGCTAGATGATCTCATCCCTGCGCGTTGGTTGCCCTGGACGATTCGTTTAGGCCGCCATGCTTTTTTCTGGTTACCCAATAAGCATAAAGACAAACCTGCCGGTGTGCGTTTAAGACTGGCACTGGAAGAGCTTGGCCCGGTCTGGGTCAAGTTCGGCCAAATGCTCTCAACCCGCCGCGACTTATTACCGCCCGATATTGCAATTGAGCTGGCACGCCTGCAGGACAAAGTGCCTCCTTTCGACGGTCATGCCGCACAGCGTATTATCGAAAAGTCCCTAGGTTTGCAGAGCATTAACGACTGTTTCACAGATTTTGACACAACGCCTTTAGCCTCGGCGTCAATTGCTCAGGTGCACACTGGGAAACTGAAAACCATAGACGGTGAGCTAACGGATATTGTCATAAAAGTTATTCGTCCGGATATTCGTGAAACGATTAACGCCGACCTGGAGTTGATGGAAACCCTGGCGTCGGTAGCTGCGCACCATTTGCCGGACGGGCGGCGCTTAAAGCCGAAAGAAGTAGTGAAAGAGTACCGCAAAACCTTGCTGGATGAGCTGGACTTAATGCGCGAAGCCGGGAACGCGATACAGCTCAAACGCAACTTTGAAAACTCAGACTTGCTTTATATTCCGGTGGTTTACAGTGACTACAGTCGCCACAACGTGATGGTCATGGAGCGTATTGACGGCATTCCGGTGAGCGATATTGCTACACTGAAAGCCCGCGGCGTAGATATGAAAAAACTGGCAGAGCGGGGTGTTGAAGTCTTTTTCACTCAAGTGTTCCGCGACAGCTTTTTTCATGCCGACATGCACCCTGGCAACATTTTTGTGGCGAAAGATGATCCATTGAACCCGCGCTACATCGGTATTGATTTTGGTATTGTCGGAACTTTAAACCGCGACGACAAACGTTATTTAGCTGAAAACTTTTTGGCATTTTTTAACCGCGATTACCGAAAAGTGGCAGAACTACACGTTGATTCAGGCTGGGTACCCAAACACACCAATATTGAAGAGTTTGAGTCGGCCATAAGAACGGTTTGTGAACCTATTTTTGAGAAACCGTTAGCGGATATCTCGTTCGGACATGTGTTGGTTAACTTATTCAATACAGCTCGACGCTTCGAGATGGAAGTACAGCCGCAGTTGGTTTTGCTACAGAAAACCCTTTTGTACATTGAAGGTTTGGGGCGTCAGTTGTACCCGGAACTGGACTTATGGAAAACTGCCAAACCTTTCCTTGAGCGCTGGATGAAGGAGCAGTTAGGTTGGCGTGCAATTGTGCGGTCGGTAAAAGAGAACGCGCCGTACTGGGCGGAAAAATTGCCGGAAATGCCAATGATGCTGTATGAAAACCTTCGCCAACAACATAATATTGATGAGCGCGAGCGAGAGTTACGTAAGCAGCAATTGCTAACTCAAAGACAAGCATCGACGTCGCTTTTCTGGACAGTGTTAACGGGCAGCGGCTTAATTTGTACGACATTGCTCTGGAATCAGACTGAGCTTTCAGACGTGACTATTGGAGCGGGTATTGTCACGGTTCTTTTGGGCCTTATGGCCTGGCGGACTCGTCCGAAAACAAAGAATAGTGAATTTGTTTAACTTAAACGGTAGGAAATAACATGGGTGTATCACCTTGGCAGTTACTCATCTTGTTGGTCATTGTTGTATTGCTGTTTGGCACCAAGCGTCTGCGTGGCCTGGGTTCAGACTTAGGTAATGCGGTAAAAGGCTTTAAGAAGTCTATGGGCGACGAAGATGACAGCAAAGAGAAAGACGACTCTTTGCAGCACAAAGAAGAACATGACAATAAATCGAATTCGGACAAATCCGGGAAATCTTAAATGTTCGATATTGGTTTCTGGGAGTTATTACTTATTGCGATAGTCGGTCTGCTGGTGCTTGGTCCCGAGCGCCTGCCTTCGGCTATTCGCGGCTTTCAGAGAACCCTGTCGAGTATTAAACAGTATTCTCAAAAAGTACAAAACGAGCTTGACCACGAATTGCGGATTAAAGAGCTGCACGAACATTTGAAACAAGCCGAGAGTCAGGACCTTGAAAATTTAAGTCCGGAACTGCAACGCTCGCTAGTCGAATTAAGAAGTGCGGCAGAAGAGGTTCAGCGACCCTATTCTAAGCCAGATTCGAAACCCAAAGAAAAAACCGGAACCGATGTGGGTAAAGGTAATGAGTGACTCCCCTTTATTAAATCACTTGCTGGAGCTCAGAAACCGGCTATTACGCTCGGTGTTGGTTATTCTGGTTGTGTTCGCAGCGCTCGCTTACTTTGCCAATGACATTTACCATTTTGTCGCCCAGCCGCTACTGATGAACATGCCGGTGGGCTCGCAAATGATCGCCACAGACGTTGCCGCACCTTTTTTCACCCCTTTTAAGTTAACGCTGGTTGTGGCGCTGGCGCTTAGCGTTCCCTATTTACTGTGGCAAATATGGGGTTTTATCGCACCGGGCTTGTATGGTCGCGAGAAGCGCCTGGTCATTCCGCTGCTGGCTACCAGCACGTTGTTGTTTTATGCCGGTATTGCCTTTGCCTATTTTGTGGTTCTGCCTCTTGCCATGGCATTTTTCAGTAGTGCTGCGCCGGAGGGGGTCACTGTTGCTACCGACATTTCCCGCTATCTGGACTTTATTCTGGCGATTTTCGTTGCCTTTGGTATTGCCTTTGAAACGCCGGTTGCCATTATGCTGCTGATCTGGACCGGCACCTGCACCCGCGAATCATTGGCAAAAAAACGGCCTTATATTATTGTTGGTGCGTTCGCTATTGGTATGTTGCTAACCCCTCCCGATGTTATTTCCCAAACGTTACTGGCAATACCTATGTGGTTGTTGTTTGAGTTAGGTTTACAAGTTAGCCGTTGGTATACACCCACCCAACAGGAAGACGACGATGTGGTTTGATGCCGGTGTCAATTTAACCAACAAACGGTTGTTGAGCGATCTGGACGGAGTGATGGCTCGTGCCGAGCAGGCTAATGTGCAAAAGCAGTTGATTATATCAACCTCTATTGAAGAGGCGGAGCAAGCCGTTAAATTGTGCCAGCAGTTTCCTGACAAGTTGCTGATGACCGTGGGTATTCACCCTCACGACGCCGGCGAGGTGTCAGCGAATTACAAAAAACAGTTACGGGAATTGGCCGGACAGCCCTGTGTTGTCGCTATTGGTGAATGCGGTCTGGATTTTAACCGGAATTTTTCTCCCCGCGATGCACAGGAAAAGGTATTCGTTGCTCAAATTGAGCTGGCTAATGAGTTAAATCTTCCACTGTATTTGCACGAACGCGATGCAATTGACCGCCAAATAGAGCTGTTAAACCAGTATTGTGATGACTCAACGCCCTGCTTAACTCACTGCTTTACCGGTGGCGCCGAAGCGCTGAACCGTTATGCTGAGCGAGGCCATTGGTTTGGCATTACCGGCTGGGTGTGTGATGAGCGACGTAACCAAGAACTGGTGTCAGCTTTGCCTTACCTGCCTCTGAACAGGCTGGTACTTGAAACGGATGCGCCGTTTTTATTACCGCGGGGGCTGAAGCCGCGACCTAAAATGAATGAGCCTGCGCTTTTGCCGGTAGTTGGGGAGGCTCTGGCCAACTATCTTGAGGTGTCGGTACAGCATTTAGCCGAGCTGACCTATGCGAATACGGAACGGTTTTTCGGGCTGGGAGAGAACAGTGACTAAAGCTTCCGGAGTAAGTGCATTGCAGTGGCTATTTTTGGCTCTCGTGGCTCTGCTTTTTTCTGCATCCGCTGCTGTGGCGCAAATACTTCCCGAAAGCCAGTCAGAGCTGGCAATTGAATACACTAACAGCCAGCAAAATCTGGACTTAGAAACCGCAAAAAACTTACCTTCAACTGATTGGCGCAAACTCGATACAGACCGGGCATCCTTTGGTTACACCAGTGATGAATATTGGTTTCGTTTTAAACTCGATGCTAAACCTTATGACCGTATTTTGCATATTGCCTACCCTTTGCTCGATGAACTGACCGTTTATATCATGAGCCCGGAGGGGCTAAGAACTTATCGGATGGGTGACACTTTGCCGTTCAATGAGCGTCCAATACCAACGTCAGAATTTGCGGTTCCTTTACCCACCGACATCGGCGGTGAAATTTATATTAAAACTAATACGCAAAGCTCAATGCGCCTGCCTATCGCTGTACGTACCGAAGCTGATTTTTTTGAGACGCAAATGAACCGTCGTATTGCTGAAGGAATTTACTTTGGTGTACTGCTTTGTATGGCGGTTTATAACCTTTTCGGTTTTATTGCGTCGCGCGAGCCTGAATTTGGTGTGTATTCGCTTTACACGCTATTTTTTGCCGGCTTGATGTTGTCATTAGAGGGGCTTGGCTTTCATTACTTATGGCCTAACTCCCTGTATTTACAGGATAAAGGAATTCCAATATTTGGCAGTCTCACCTTTCTAACCGCTGCCTTTTTTGCTTATCAGCTCCTCGAACTAAAACGTTACCGATACACCTGGGGTCGCGGGCTAATGGTGATGGCCTTCCTCTCAGCCGTCAGCCTATTAATTGCTATTTTCGCCAGTTATCGGGTCAGTATTCACATCCTGCTGAGCCTGGCTATTCCTGGTTGTCTATTTTTGCTGCTGGTTGGCGTGTATCTTTGGCGTAAGGGCTTTTTATATGCGCGTATCTTCACACTTGCCTGGTGCAGTTTGCTAATTTCTGTGGTCGCTAACTCGTTGGGTTATCTTGGAATTATCGACAGCATGTTTATTCAGCGTCATGCCATTATGATAGGGTCAGGCATTGAAATTTTGCTGCTCTCCTGGGTTCTGGCCGTACGCTACAGCGAACAACGTAAAGAGCGCCTACAGGCTGAGCAACGTCATAACCGCGAGCTGGAAGAGAGTGTCGATGAACGCACTTTTGAGCTACAAATTGCCTTACGCGAACTTCAGGAGGTTAATACTGAACTGGAGCAGAAGAGCATCGAAGATCCTTTGACTGGCTTGCATAACCGCCGTTATTTTCAGCAGCACCTGGAACGTGAGCTGCGGCGCACACTGCGGCGCGAGTTACCGCTTGCGTTATTAATGATTGACGTCGACCACTTTAAACCCGTGAACGATACCTATGGTCACCTTGCCGGAGACCAGATTTTGCAACAGCTGGCAAAATTAATGCAGCAACACGCTAAGCGAGCCGCGGATATTGTCTGTCGTTATGGTGGTGAAGAGTTTGCCATTATCTTGCCGGAAACCGACATTCAGGAGGCGGAAACTTTTGCCAGTCAGTTGCTGGAAAAGGTTCGTAATACCGAGTTTAAAACCGATGCCGGCTTGCTTAAGATTACGCTGAGTATTGGTGTGATCTCCACTAGCGTGCGTATTTTTGATAATGTGGATGAAATTTTTAAAGCCGCAGACGATGCGCTATATGCCGCCAAACATAAAGGCCGCGACAGATTAGCGGTGCAGTAACCCATCAGGAGTGAAGAATGACAAATCAAGGTGCTTTTCCGGGCAGACGCCTAAGACGTTTACGCCGCCACGATTTTAGCCGGCGGCTGGTGGCAGAAAACCAGTTGAGCGTGGACGATTTAATTTACCCTATGTTTGTTCTCGAAGGTGAGAACCAGCGTGAGCAGGTCAGTTCAATGCCTGGCGTTGACCGTGTGAGTATCGATCTGTTGTTGCAAGAATGCGCTCAGTTGGTTGAATTCGGTATTCCTATGGTTGCCTTATTCCCGGTAACGCCTGCTTCGGCTAAGTCGGAGATGGCTGAAGCGGCTTATGATGATAACGGTCTGGCTCAGCGTGCGGTCAAAGCCATAAAAGCCAAGTTTCCGGAGCTAGGCGTAATGACCGATGTGGCTTTGGATCCTTTTACAACTCACGGGCAAGACGGCATTCTTGATGGCAGCGGTTACGTGATCAATGACGTTACCACTGAGGTTTTGGTAAAGCAGGCTGTGTCTCACGCGCGAGCCGGAGTAGATGTTGTAGCTCCGTCGGACATGATGGACGGGCGCATTGGCGCTATTCGTTCAGCACTGGAAGCTGAAGGCTTTATCAACACTCAAATTATGGCGTATTCGGCTAAATATGCCAGCGCGTTTTACGGCCCATTCCGCGACGCGGTCGGCTCTGCCGGAAACCTGAAAGGGGCTGACAAAAAGACCTATCAGATGGACCCGGCTAATTCAGACGAAGCCCTGCAGGAAATTGGACTGGATATACAGGAAGGCGCTGACATGGTGATGGTGAAGCCGGGCATGCCTTATTTGGACATTGTACGCCGTGCAAAAGACACTTTTGGCGTGCCGACTTTTGCGTACCAGGTCAGTGGTGAATACGCCATGCTCCAGGCTGCCATTAAAAATGGCTGGCTGGGTCAGGACGTTATTGAAGAAAGTTTGCTGGGTTTCAAACGAGCCGGTGCTGACGGTATTTTAACGTATTTTGCAAAATCGGTAGCTGAACGTCTTACAACGAATAAACGCTAAGCCGTAATTTCATTGGCAAGTTGCGCGAGTAAACCCTCGCGTAACGCGCCGGAAGTCACTTCAAAATCGCTCACACTAAGTACCTTCAGCACAGCCAAAAGTATGGTGATTCCGCCCATTAGAACAGCGCGGCGGTCATCACGTAATCCGGCAAAATTCAGACGCTCAATTTGCCCCTGCCGGATACAACGCTGAATCAGTTCACTTAACCAGCTTTGACTAAGCCCTGGCTGTTTTTCCGCCGCCGCTATTTCGGTAAGTGCACGAAAAGTACCTGATGCGCCAAGAACCCGCAGCCAACCATGTTGCTTATAATCAGCGGCGTAGGGCGTAATAAGCTTCGTAGCGGCCTGAATAGCTAGCTCTACGTTATCCGGGGTAATTTGTCCATCTTTAAAGAAACGGTTTTGAAACACTACACAGCCCATATCCAGACTGTTAAGCACATTAGCCTGGGTTCCATTACCGGCGACAACCTCTGTACTTGCACCGCCAATATCAATAACCAGAACGTTATCCCGGCATTGCGACGCACTACAAACTCCCGCATAAATGAATTCAGCTTCACGCTCGCCGGTAATAACTTCAATAGGGAAGCCTAATGTCGACTCAAAGCGCGCAAGAAGTTCTTTCTGATTACTGGCTTTGCGCAGCGCTGCAGTTGCTACCGCTTTTACTGCAAAGGGCTGGAAGCGTTTCAGCTCTTTGGCAAACAGAGTAAGACAATCTATGGCACGGGAAATGGCAGCGTCGTCTATGCTGTCATTGTCGCCCAAGCCGTCGGCTAGACGAACTTTCTGTTTACGCTGGGAGAGAATCCGGGGCTTAGGAAAGAAGCCCGTCATTGAAACTTCTGCCATCAACAGGTGGAAACTGTTGGATCCCATGTCGATGGCAGCAAGTTTGCGCTTTTTGGCTGGCATATTACGACGCGTTGCGCGGAGGCCCTGAGCGACGGCCGCGAGGTTTGCCCTTGCCTCCTCCGCCTGAGTTATGGCGACGACGGCGCTGAATTGGACGTGGACGTCGCAAATCAGACAGCAGAGCATCGCCATCGTATTTGGTGACCGGAATGGTGTGACCAATGTAGTCTTCAATAGCCGGTAAATTGTATACGTACTCTTCACACGCCAGGCTTATTGCGGCGCCACTCGCTCCTGCACGACCTGTGCGGCCTATACGGTGAACATAATCTTCGCAGTCATCCGGTAAGTCGAAGTTATACACATGAGTCACTTCAGGAATATGCAGGCCACGTGCGGCGACATCGGTAGCGACTAGAAAGTCGAGCTTTCCTTCGGCGAAGTCTTCCAGAATGCGTAAGCGCTTTTTCTGCGGAACATCGCCAGTTAACAGACCTGCGCGGTGTTCGTTTGCGACTAACCAGCCGTGTACCTTTTCGCAACCGTGCTTGGTGTTGGCGAAAACAATGGCTTTATCCGGCCAGTCTTCCTCAATCAGCGTAAGTAATAGCGGAAACTTTTCTGGCTTAGAAGGATAAAACAGTTCTTCAGTTACCCTTGTCGCCGTTTTTTGTAACGGCTCCACTTCGAGTTTAGTCGGTGCATTCATATGCTCGTAAGCCAGTTCCTGCACACGATAAGACAATGTTGCAGAGAACAGCAGATTCAGCCGCTTGGATGGATCCGGCATTTTTTGCAATAAATAGCGAATGTCATCAATAAAGCCAAGATCGAACATGCGGTCGGCTTCGTCCAGCACCACAACTTCAATGTCTTTAAGACTGAATAGACCCTGCTTATAAAAGTCGATAAGGCGACCAGTGGTACCGACCAGTATGTCTGGTTGTGCCGCTAGTTGTTCTTTTTGACCTTCGTAGCCTTCGCCGCCGTAAATCACGCCCATTTTCAAGCCGCAATGCTCAATAAGGGCATTAGCATCGTGCGCTATTTGAATAGCGAGTTCCCGAGTCGGTGCCATAATCAGTGCGCGTGGGCCCGATTCGGTTTTTTCGGACGATTCGTTCTGCATTAAGCGGTTGAAAGTAGCCAGCAGAAATGCCAAGGTTTTGCCTGTACCTGTCTGAGCCTGACCAGCAACATCGCGGTTAGACAGAGCAACGGGCAGACTTAACGCCTGAATTGGAGTACAATACTCAAATCCGGCACTGGATATTGCTTGCTGGATTTTGGGGTGAAGCGCCAAATCAGCAAAGCGAGTTTCTGTAAGATGTTTTTTAGTCATAAGTTATAAGCATATCAGTTTGCGCTTGTATTCAAAAACAGAAATAATACTATTCTAATATTTCCACGCGAAGAAAGTAGCGGAGAGTACCATGAGTGACGTAATAGTTCAGCTAAGTGATGACAGTTTTGATGCTGATGTCATAAATTCCGATAAACCCGTATTAGTCGACTTTTGGGCTGAGTGGTGTGGGCCATGTAAAATGGTAGCACCTATTCTTGATGACATTGCCAGCGAGTACGCTGATAAATTAGTTATTGGTAAGCTGAACGTCGACCACAATGAACAAACCCCACCTAAATACAATATTCGTGGCATTCCAACGTTACTGTTGTTTAAAGGCGGCGAAGTTGTCGGAACGAAAGTGGGCGCATTATCACGTGCTCAACTGACTGAGTTTTTAGACCAGCACATTTAATGATTGTCAAAAAACGGCGTGTTAAGCGCCGTTTTTGTTGAGAAAACTGGACGAATCGCTTTTTTGGTGATAACTTCTGCTCATTAACTGTTCATTCGGGTTCACCAACTCCACCGGTTAGCCTGTTTTTAAATGAAACGTCTGTTTCTGGTTTCGCACTTCGCGAATTCCGAAAGTTCCAATTGTTTTACTTTCTAGAGTCAAATTAAAAAAGGCTTTGTGTTCAATCGATAACTCGAAAACCCTCCTATGAATCTAACAGAACTTAAAGATAAACCCGTAAACGAGCTAGTTCAGCTCGCGGACTCAATGGGTCTTGAAAATATGGCCCGCTTGCGCAAGCAAGACATCATTTTCGCTATTTTAAAAGCGCATGCTAAAAGTGGTGAAGACATTCACGGCGGCGGTGTGCTGGAAATTTTGCAGGATGGCTTTGGCTTCTTGCGTTCAGCCGACTCTTCCTACCTGGCTGGACCAGACGATATATACGTCTCGCCAAGTCAGATTCGTCGCTTTAACCTGCGTACGGGTGACACAATTGGCGGGAAAATTCGCCCACCGAAAGACAGCGAACGTTATTTTGCCCTGCTGAAAATTCGTGAAGTGAACTTCGACAAGCCTGAAAACTCCCGCAATAAAATCTTATTTGAAAACTTAACGCCGCTACACGCGGAAGAGCGTTTTCATTTAGAGCGCGGTAATGGCAGCAAAGAAGATATCACTGCACGAGTATTGGATTTATCAGCGCCAATTGGTAAAGGTCAACGTGGTCTTATTGTCGCGCCACCTAAAGCGGGTAAAACCTTATTGCTGCAGAATATAGCGACTTCTATTGCAGCGAATCATCCCGATGCAGAACTGATTGTACTATTGATTGATGAGCGTCCGGAAGAAGTCACCGAAATGCACCGTCTGGTGCATGGTGAAGTCGTTGCTTCCACCTTTGATGAACCAGCCAGCCGCCACGTTCAGGTAGCGGAAATGGTTATCGAAAAAGCCAAACGTCTGGTTGAGCATAAGAAAGACGTGGTGATTTTGCTCGACTCCATTACTCGTTTAGCCCGTGCTTATAACACCGTTATTCCAAGCTCCGGAAAAGTCTTAACCGGTGGTGTGGATGCCAACGCATTGCACAAACCTAAGCGTTTCTTTGGTGCTGCGCGTAATGTAGAAGAAGGTGGTAGTTTAACCATTATTGCAACCGCGCTTATTGATACCGGCTCGAAAATGGATGAAGTCATCTACGAAGAGTTTAAAGGTACCGGCAACATGGAGCTGCACCTGAACCGTAAGTTGGCCGAACGCCGTGTGTTCCCTGCAATTGATTTCAACCGTTCAGGTACGCGTCGTGAAGAGTTGCTGACCACGCCGGACGAGCTGCAAAAAATGTGGATCCTGCGTAAAATCATGCATCCCATGGGCGAAGTTGAGGCCATGGAATTTTTGATTGACCGTTTGCAGATGACCAAAACCAATGACGAATTCTTCGAATCGATGAAACGTCAACGCAACAGTTAAGTGGCGTATGAAATATCAAGATCTGCGTGATTTCATCGCGCTCCTCGAGGAGCGCGGTGAACTGAAACGTATCCAACAAGAAATAGACCCCTACCTCGAAATTACTGAAATATCAGACCGTACGTTAAAAGCACAAGGTCCGGCCTTATTGTTTGAAAACGTGAAAGGCCATGATATGCCGGTTTTAGCTAATTTATTCGGCACCCCAGACCGGGTGGCTTTAGGTATGGGTCAGGAGTCGGTGACCGCCTTACGGGATGTGGGGAAATTGCTGGCCTTTTTAAAAGAGCCGGAGCCTCCTAAAGGCTTTCGCGACGCGTTGAATTTACTGCCTAAGTACAAAAAAGTGCTGAGCATGTCGCCAAAAAGCATTAAAAAGGCGCCATGTCAGCAAGTGGTTATGAGCGGCGATGACGTTGACTTAACAAAGTTGCCGATTCAGCATTGCTGGCCGGGCGACGTTGCACCGTTGGTTACCTGGGGGCTTACGGTCACTCGTGGTCCGCATAAAGAACGCCAGAACTTAGGTATTTATCGCCAGCAACTCCTGGGTCCGAATAAGCTCATTATGCGCTGGTTGTCGCATCGCGGTGGCGCACTGGATTTCCAGGAGTGGTGCCAGCAGCATCCGGGCGAAAAGTTCCCGGTGTCAGTTGCTTTGGGTGCTGATCCTGCAACTATTTTGGGCGCGGTAACACCGGTGCCCGATAGCTTGTCGGAATACGCCTTTGCCGGATTGTTGCGCGACAGCAAAACCGAAGTAACACAGTGCCTCAGTAATGATTTACAAGTACCGGCGCACGCTGAAATTATTCTGGAAGGTTATATAGAGCCGGGCGAAATGGCGCCGGAAGGCCCTTATGGCGATCATACCGGCTACTACAACGAAGTGGATGAGTTTCCGGTGTTTACCGTGACTCATGTTACCCATCGTAAAGATCCGATTTACCACAGCACCTATACCGGGCGTCCACCGGACGAACCTGCCGTGCTGGGCGTTGCTTTAAATGAAGTGTTTATTCCGTTACTGCAAAAACAATTCCCTGAAATTGTCGATTTTTATTTGCCACCGGAAGGCTGTTCGTACCGTTTGGCCGTAGTCACTATGAAGAAGCAGTACCCGGGTCATGCGAAGCGCGTGATGATGGGTGTCTGGTCTTTCTTACGTCAGTTTATGTACACCAAATTCGTAATTGTGTGCGACGACGACGTGAATGCGCGTGACTGGAAAGATGTTATCTGGGCTATGACAACCCGGATGGATCCGGCACGCGATACGACCCTGGTCGAAAATACGCCTATAGATTATCTCGATTTCGCTTCACCGGTTTCCGGACTGGGCTCGAAGATGGGAATGGACGCCACCAATAAATGGCCGGGTGAAACTGACCGTGAGTGGGGCGAGCCAATAGTCATGAGCGACGAGGTAAAACAGCGTGTTGACGAGCTGTGGGACGAACTGAACATTATGGAGTCGTGAATGAGTCAACAAATGACCTGTAAAGCTGAAATTTCGCGCCAGTTGGCCGATGCTGTGTGGGAAGTGCGTTTGCAACTGCCGCAACCGGTTGAGTTTAAAGCAGGCCAGTACCTTATGGTGATGATGGGCGAACGCGATAAGCGGCCTTTTAGTATTGCGTCGTGCCCGTCCATAAAAAGTGAGTGGTTACTTCACATAGGCGCCACGCCGGACAACAGCTATGCAATGGAAGTGTTGGATAAAGTGCGTGCCGATGGGGAATTAGAAATTGACGCGCCAGATGGTGTGGCTTTTTACCGTCAGGAAAACACTAAGCCGGCAGTGTTAATTGCTGGTGGCACCGGTTTCTCTTACACCTATTCTATCTTGCAGCAACATTTACGTTTGTCGCCAGAGCGGCCTCTGACACTTTACTGGGGTGCAAAAAGCTTAAGCGATCTGTATTTGCATGACGAACTGGAACGCTTAGCAGGTCAGTACGAGCACTTTGATTACCACCCGGTCGTCGAAGACGCGGATAACAACTGGGCTTATTCTATAGGTTTGGTGCATCACGCGGTTATGGCTCGTGAGCAAAGTCTGCCTGAATGTGAAATTTATATGGCTGGCCGCTTTGAAATGATACGCGTTATTCGCGACGATTTTGTCGCTAAAGACGTACCGTTAGAAAACCTTTACGGCGACGCTCTGTCCTTTATTTAATTGCACTGAAAGTAAATTTGTTTAACTAACAAGCTGCGTTATACTGACGCCGCTTTACCAAGGGGTGCCGGCAACGGCTGAGATGCATTAGCGAACCCTTAAAACCTGATCCGGTTAATACTGGCGTAGGGATGGTAGAAAACCCGTCTAATTACAGCCTTACCGGATCGTTTCTGACTCTGTTGTTTTGAGGAAATGATCCATGAAAATAATCAATTCATATTTAGCAGCCAGCATCGCCGCTGCGTTATCCAGCGTTCCCGCTTTTGCCTTTGCAGCAGAAGACACACAAGATACAAAAGACATCGAGATTATTGAAGTGAGTGGTGACTTTCATCGCCGCACCTTAAACGAAACCACCAGTAGTGTTTCAATTATTGATGAAGATGCGATGCAACAGCGTCACTCGCAGCATTTACAAGACACGCTGAACAGCTTTGCGAACGTGAATTTTTCTGGTGGTACTTCTACCGCTCGCTTTATTCAAATTCGTGGTATTGGCGAACGCTCTCAGTTTGTTGATCCGGTCACTCCTTCTGTGGGCTTGCTAATAGATGGTATTGACTACAGTGGTTTAGGCAGTGCTGCGTCTTTGTTTGATATTAATCAGGTGGAAGTTTTTCGCGGTCCGCAAAGTGGACGCTTTGGTGTAAACGCTATGGCGGGTTTATTGCTTCTGGACAGCACCGCACCGAGCAGCGATTTTAATGGCCAGTTTCAGTTATCAGCAGGCAACTATTCCGAAGCGATGGGCGGCCTGGCTATGGGCGGTAGCCTAGGGGCATTAGGTAATGCGCGTTTCTCGGTCAGTCAGTTTCAGCAAGACGGCTACATTGAAAACACCTACCTTGAACGCGACGACACGGGACAGCGAGATGAACTGACTGCGCGCTTCAAATTGGATACCGAGCTCAGTAAAGACTGGCTGCTGCAAACGGTTCTGCATTATAACGATGTCGACAATGGCTACGATGCGTTTAGTCTCGACAATACTCGCGAAACTTTGTCCGACGAGCCGGGTTATGATCGTTTAGAAAGTCAGGCGTTGCGCCTGCAGCTCAGTTACCTGGGTTTTGACAATAGCCGTCTGGAAATGTCTGTTAACTACCTGGATGCAGACACCGGCTACGCTTACGACGAAGACTGGACTTATAAAGGTATCGCACCGGGCTGGGAATACTCGGCTTTTGACGCGTACCTCCGCGACCGTGACGACAAAACCGCGGAAGTTCGCTGGGTATCCGACGAACCCGAAAATCTGTTTGGTGTTGATAGCGAATGGGTTTTAGGTTTGTACTATTACGATAAGTCGGTACAACTGACGCGCGACTATTTTAACTGGGATTTAGGCCAGCCAAGTATTTTCAACAGCGACTATGACAGTAAAAATGCGGCTATCTACGGTGAGTTGACTCAGCATTGGAGTGACCGCGTTAGTACCATCACTGGCTTGCGGGTAGAGCGTTATGACAACGAATACCTCGACAGTCGTGGTATTACTGCGGAGCCTGAAGATACCATGGTGGGAGGTAATTTCAGTGTTCGTTACCAGGCGTCTGACGACAGTTATCTGTACGCGACACTCGCACGCGGTTACAAAGCTGGCGGCGTTAACGGCGAAGCTTTAGGTAAGGCCAAAGATCAGGGGCTGGAAGAAGTAGAAAATTATTTATTAGACCGCTCAACCTATTCTCCTGAAGTCCTCTGGAGTACCGAGTTTGGTGTAAAAGGGAGGAGTGCAGATGGACTGCTAACATCGAGAGTAAGTGCATTCTATCACTGGCGAGACGACGTTCAGTTAAAGAGTTGGGTTAATCGCAATCAGTCTTTCGTTGGTTATATTGAGAACGCCGCTGAAGGCACAGGCTATGGTCTGGAAGCGGAAATTCGTAATCAGTTTACGGACTGGTTGGCGATTTTTTCTTCGGCCAGTTGGTTACAAACCGAAATTGAAGGCTTTGTCACTGAAGATGGCACCGATATGACCGGGCGGGAGCAAGCGCAAGCGCCTAATTACCAGTTGAATATTGGCTTCGAGGGCTGGTTGGGCGAAAACTTCCAGTGGGTGATTCAGGCCGATGCGAAAGACGAGTTCTACTTCTCCGACTCGCATAACCAGAAAGCGGACAGCATGGCAGTGCTGCAGCTTGCGCTAAACTATCATTACCAGGATTGGCACTTTAGCGTGTGGGGGCGTAATTTAACGGATGAAGACTACGAGGTTCGAGGTTTTTACTTTGCCAACGACCCCAGAACTGGTTATGAAAATGAAGAAACTTACGTTCAATACGGTGAGCCACGTCGTTTTGGTATCACTGTGAGTAAATCGTTTTAAAGGGGATAAGTATGCAAATCTCAGTAGAAATGTCACTGTATCCACTGGCTGAAAATTATCTGGATACGATTACAGACTTCATTTCGCGTTTGAATCAGCATTCAGAACTAACGGTGCTGACCAATACCATGAGTACGCAAATTTTTGGTGAAATGCAGGATGTTATGCGGATTCTGAGTGACGAAATGGAGCTGCTTTTTCAGAATGTCCCTTCAAATGTTCTGGTTTGTAAGTTTATTAATAAAGACCTAAGGCCGGATAATGTCTGAATCTTTGCTCGAGTCCTGGCTTGAGCAGTTGATGGTCAGCTCCCCTTGGGAGCTGACGGCTTTAGTCATGGCTTTGGGATATTTAGTGCTGGCGGCGCATCAGCGCCAGTGGTGCTGGGCTGCGGCGGCGGTTAGCTGTACTATTTACGCTGTCTTGTTCTGGCAAGGTAAGTTGTATATGGAGTCTTTGCTGCAAACAATCTACATTGCGTTAGCCGGCTATGGCTGGTGGCAATGGCAGCGTCAGCAAAGCGCTGCAAAAGAGAGTCCTGATGGCGCCAAATACCCGCTTCGCTGGCACCTGCTGCAATGGGCGTGGCTGGTTCCTCTGGCTGCAGCTATTGCTTATTTACTTTCGACTTATACCGACGCAGACGCGGTATGGCTCGATACTTACACCACTGTATTCAGTTTGCTGGCCACCTGGCTGGTTACCAAAAAAGCGTATGAAACCTGGTGGTACTGGCTGGTTATAGACAGTGTTTACGTTTATTTATACGCCAGCAAAGGCTTTGTTGCCACTGCCTTGCTGTTTGTGGTTTATCTGATACTGGTAATTTATGCCATGTGGCGTTGGCGTCATGACATTTCGCTGAAATCTGCGAGTGAAGCGGGGTGATTCGTCGGCCCCGCGAAATACAGGAGCTGGCTTCAGGGCAGTCCAACCAAACGTTATGGTTGCGCACAAAGACTGAAGATTATGTATTAAAACGTTGGCGCTATGAACAGGTGTTCGCGGTTGATCGTGAACTTGAAGTATCCATACAAAAAGAGCTGGCGCAGCAGACTCTTGCCCCCGACGTTTTTGATTACGATGTTGAGCAAGGCTGGCTTTTACAACCTTACTATCAGGCTCCGTCTTTACAGCAAATGACGCTGTCGCCTTTGAGTAAAGCCACCGTACTGGCTGAAACACTGTCAAAAATCCACAATACACGAGTCGATATCCCGGCCTGGTCTATGACTGAGCGGGTAGAGCATTATTTGCAACAGCTGCGTTCGGTCAATTCGGCAGTTGCCGGGCAAATGAGCCAAAAATTGGCACCGATGCAACCCTTGTTAGAAGACTGGCTCAGTTATCCGGTGTTATGCCATAACGATTTATCGATGAATCATATTTTAATGACTGAGCCTGTCCGGGTTATTGACTGGGAGTACGCGGGTATTGGTCACCCCTTGTTTGATATTGCCAGTGCAATTGTTGTGAACGAACTCAGTGACGATGTGGCCGTTCGCTTAATAGCCGAGTACGAAAGAGTAGCCCATTATCAAATTGACCGGCAACGTTTGGCACAATGGTGTGAGTTTGTGGAATGGCTGAATAAAGTATGGCAGCATCTATTTCGACACTTTTCTTAAAGCGAACACATTGCCATGACTGATAAAAAATTGACTGAACGCGTTTACGGCTACTTAGCTGAAGACGAAGACGCTCGCGTCTGTAAAGATATTCCTGAGTCCGCCTGTAAAGAGCAACCGCGTTCATTCGTTTTGATGTTGTTATCGTTAACTTTGACTAAACTGGGTGATAGCTTAGTCAGTGCGCGCCTTGTGTTGCCGTGGATGTTGAGCTCGTTAGGTGCCCCGGCAATGTTTATTAGTGCTTTAGTGCCTTTACGGGAGTCTCTGGCTTTATTGCCGCAACTTTTCGTTGCTCAAAAGCTACGAGAGCAACCGGTACGTAAATGGTTCTGGGTTGCTGGCAGTATTGGTCAGGCCGTCTCGTTGTTGGCTATGCTGTTTGCGGTAGCAACTTTAGATGGATCTGCACTGGGCTGGTCCGTGGTTGTTTTACTGGCAATATTCAGTTTGTCGCGGGGCATCTGTTCTGTCGCGAATAAAGATGTGACCGGCAAAACGGTGTCTAAAACTCGCCGTGGGCGAATGTCCGGTGTCGCGGCTTCTGCTGCCGGATTACTCACGCTGCTAAGCGCAATGATTATTATATTTGCACCTGATATGGAAGGTCAGCGCTCGCTATTTGTTGGGCTACTGGGGGCCGGTGTTGTGCTTTGGTTTGCTGCGGCTTTACTTTATGCGGGCATTCCTGAGGTTGCCGGTGCAACCGAGGGTGGCGGTAACGCGCTGACCGAAGCGCTCAAATCGATGTCTTTGCTGTGGCAGGATAGTCAGTTTGGACACTTTGTCATTTCACGGGCATTACTGGTCGCCGCCGCTTTTGCTATTCCATATATTGTGGTTTTAATTCAGCGTGAAGGTGAGTCTGAACTGACCAGCCTGGGCAGTTTAATGCTTGCGAGTGGACTTGCCGGCTTATTGGCTGGGCGCTTTTGGGGTCGTTGGTCCGATTCGGCCAGTCACCATGTGATGGCAGCAGCTTCCGTTATGTCGACTCTGGTCATATCCGTTGCGCTGGCGCTTTACTACTGGATACCGGGAGCCTTGGGCGCGCAGTGGATCGCGGCATTACTTTTATTCAGTTCGGCGGTTGCGCATCATGGAGCACGAGTTGGCAGGAAAACCTATCTGGTTGATATGGCAACGCAAGATAATCGGGCGCAACTTACCGCGGTGTCTAATACAGTGATGGGAGTTGTACTTTTAGCTGGTTTGTTACTGGGGTGGGTCGATGCTGCTTATGGCGTTGCTGCTGTTTTATGGGTACTAGGAGCTATTGGCGTACTAGCGACTTTCACAGCTTTAAGATTGCCAGACGTATCAGGTAATACGTCTGGCTAACCACGTTTACCAGGTTATTTTCCACGAATAACCGCGTAAAGACCAACAATGACTGCGGCAACACCACCAATTAAATACCAAATGGTGTTGTCAGTTGGCTCATTTGTCGCCATTTCTGACACGCTAGAGGCAATTGATTGTGAGGCCTCATACGAGAAATACAATAAAATAGCGCCAACAACTAATAGAACAATACCTACGATACGAGTCATAAAGTCTTCCTTTTGTTGTGTTTACAACTTACCAATATAAAGCACTCTGTCAGATCCGCAAGTTTCCTTATAAATAATGATTTATGACATCTGGTATATTTCCAGACTGATGAAATGTCTGTAATTGTTAATAAGCTGGTTGTGTTTAAAACAGTAAAATAACAAAAGTAAGGCGGAACTATGAGAAGAGCATCTTTTAAACTTGGGTATTTGGCCATTTCTATGTCAGCAGCGTTAGCAATTCCGGGTACCGGTCTTGCGCAACAAGCAGATGCTAATGCAGAGTCTGATGAATCGATGGAGCGCATTGTCACTCTGGGTTCCCGAGTCAATGGCAGAACGGCAACAGAGTCGGCATCGCCAATTGATATTATTTCTGCAGAGCAACTGGTAAATACAGGAGCGACCGAACTCGGTAAAGCTCTGCAAATGAGTGCGCCTTCTTTTAACTTTTCCAGCACCACCATTTCTGACGGTTCTGACATAATTCGCCCTGCAACACTGCGCGGGCTCAATCCGGATCAGGTTTTGGTTCTGGTCAATGGTAAACGCCGGCATCAACAAGCTCTTGTAAACGTTCAAGAAACCATTGGTAAAGGCTCAGCAGGCTATGACATCAACGCCATTCCCATTACCGCTGTCGCACGTGTCGAAATTCTGCGGGACGGAGCCGCAGCTCAATACGGCTCGGATGCTATTGCCGGGGTTATTAATATTACTCTGAAAAGTTCTGACGGCGGCAGTGTCTCCGCTGAAATAGGTCAAACTTACGAGGGCGATGGCGAAGTTAATACGGTTGGCGTTAACTTTGGTACTACGTCAAAAAATGGCTATTTTAACGGCACTCTGGAGTACCGTGACCGAGGAATGACGAACCGGGCATCTCCAGCCGAAGCATCGCTGATAGGTGACTGGCTTTCGCCCGGCGGGGAACCAGTGGTTCGCCTTCATATTGGTGACGCAGATTCTGAAAATTTGTATGCATGGTTTAACTCTGGCTATAACTTGGGCAACAATAAGGAATTATATGCATTCGGTGGTGTTTCAACTCGCGATGGTGGATCTTCTGGCTTTTTTCGGGGGCGTGAACACCCTAGAACCATCGAGGCAATTTACCCCGATGGGTTCTTGCCAAAATTAGAGACCGAGGCGGATGACCAGTCCTTGGCTGTTGGTATTCGCGGTGACCTGCCTAATGCCTGGCTGTGGGATGCCAGTGTGGTTTACGGTAAAAATGAATTTGGTTTTAATTCGTCAAACTCAGCGAACGTAAGTTGGTACTACGAGCCTAGCCCGGACGGCGGTATTTATGGTGAAACACCGACGGAAGCTTTTGATGGCGAACTGGTCTTTGAGCAGACGACATTCAATTTAGATTTTAATGGTACGGTCGATATCGCAAACGAGCTGCTTTATCTCGCGGTGGGGTTAGAAATGCGCCGCGATGGTTATCAAATCAACCCGGGTGACCCGGTATCCTGGGCTTATGGGAGAGCTAACGACCCAAGCGTTGAAATTTTAACGCCATCTGGCGAGCCTGCAGAAGCTGGAATACAAGGCTTCCCGGGTTTTAGCCCTAGTCAGGCGGTAGATGCCGATCGTGACAGTTATGGCGCTTATGTCGATGCGGAATACTATGTAACACCGGACTTCTTGTTAGCAGGCGCTTTACGTTACGAAGATTATGACATAGCCGGTGATAATATTTCCGGTAAACTGTCTGCCCGCTATGATATCGACAGTGATTTTTCTTTGCGTGGTACGGTATCGACCGGATTTCGAGCTCCGGGCGTACAGCAAATTTATTACAGCCAGGTATCAACTAATATTGTTAATGGTACGTTGGTTGAAACCGGTACCATCGCCAACGATGATGAAGTCGCACGGCAGTTTGGTATCAACGAGTTAGAAGAAGAAACGTCTGAAAGCGTAAGCTTGGGCCTTATTAAGCGCTTCGATAACGGTTTCGATTTGACCATGGACTTTTATCAAATCAATATTGATGATCGCATTGTGTTGTCGGAATCACTGACGGCTGATGTAGGTGCAGAGTTTGGTCAAATTCTGGAAGATAATAACCTGGGAGCTGCTCAATTCTTCACTAACTCTGTTGATACCAAAACCACGGGTCTGGATGTGATTGTGTCTTACCCGACTGAGTTCATGGATGGCAATTTAAACTTAACTGCCGCAATGAGCTTTATGAATACCGACGTAGAGCAGGTGAATTCGGTCTCTTCATTAATTCCGGGAGAGCAAATATTTAACGACACTCAAGTTCTGCGCCTTGAAGAGGGTCAGCCCAGTGAGAAAGCCACATTAAGCGGTGACTGGACTCGTGACGCGTGGAACGTCAACTTAGCCCTAAATTACTTTGGTGCTGTTGAAGGTCAGGCTTTTACTGGGGTCCGTCATGAGTGGGGCGGTAAGTGGTTAACCGATCTTTCTGTTGGTTACGACTTTACCAGTGACTTAAATATTCGTATAGGTGCGAACAACCTGTTTGATACTTACCCGGATGAATGGGGCAGTGCTGGATCACCCTTTTCCGATGCGGGCTTTAAATATGGTTGGGAAACCTTCCCGTTCGGTATTAACGGTGGTTACTACTACGCTCGGCTGAATTACACTTTCTAATCGTTACTGACACAAAAACGCCCCAAATACCGGGGCGTTTTTCAACGTTACTTTTCGGGACAATTAATTGCCCATGTAAGACGTCAGCATCCAGGCTGTTTTTTCCTGCTCTTTGATGTAGTCGCTCATCAGTGCATTGGTACCTTCATCTCCAGCTTCGTCAGAAATTTCGAGAATTTCACGCTGTAGACGGATGGTCGTCTGATAGCTATCCAAAATATTAGCTACACAGGCTCTGCCGTCATGTACGTCTTTAACTTCTTCAATTTCGCTGTTCTTGATGTAGGTCGAGTAAGCATGCTGAGGGCGCTGACCCAAGGTTAAAATACGTTCCGCAATCTCATCAATTTTCAGCAGCAAATCGTCGTAGGTTTCTTCGAATTTAGCGTGCAGTTCAAAAAAACGCTCGCCTTTGATGTTCCAGTGAAAACCACGAACATTCATGTAAAAAACTTGGTAATTTGAAAGTAGCTCATTGAGCTTGTCGCCGAGTTGTTCGGCTTTCTTCTGGTCTAAACCAATAACGCTTAATTGTTTCATAAAACCCTCCTTTATCATCGTTATATCCTAACCATAGTTGAATCATAGGGTTAAAGAAAGCGATGAAAATCGATAACGCTGACAGTTAAATTGAATAACTGTCAGCTTATGCTTACATAAACAATGTGGGGGCGCTGTGAGTTAAATCAACTCAGGCTTTCAAGTTTACCGTCGCGGATGTGCTTTTCACCGCGGGCTTTAGCCAATTGAATTTGACGCTCACGCTCAGCAAATCGTTCTTTTTGTTCGGACGAGGTTTTGTCGTAGCAATGCGGACAGCTGACACCTTTTTGGTAATGTTCTGACTGCATTTCTTCCGTGGTAATGGGCGTGCGGCAAGCATAACACTGGTCGTAGTCACCCTGTTCGAGGCCATGCTTAACCGTAACTCGCTGGTCAAACACAAAGCATTCACCATTCCAGCGGCTGTTGTCTTCCGGCATCATCTCCAGATATTTAAGAATTCCGCCTTTTAAATGGTAAACCTCATCAAAGCCTTGCTCTTTTAAATAAGCAGTCGATTTTTCGCAGCGAATACCGCCGGTGCAGAACATCGCCACTTTCTTATGTTTTTCCGGGTCCAGGTGTTGCTTAACGTATTCGGGGAACTCACGAAATGTGTCGGTTTTAGGGTTAATGGCACCTTCAAAGGTTCCAACCGCGTATTCGTATTCGTTACGGGTGTCTATCACCAGCACTTCCGGGTCGGTTATCAGGTCGTTCCATTTTTCCGGGTCTACATAAGTGCCGACCGAGCTTTTAGGATCAACCCAGTCAACGCCAAGGGTGACAATTTCTTTTTTCAGTTTGACCTTGGTGCGGTAAAACGCTTGCTCGTCACTGGGGGATTCTTTGTGTTCAATGTCAGCAAAACGTTCGTCGGAACGTAAGTAACTCAACACGTTGTCAATAGCTGCTCGGGTACCGCAAATAGTGCCGTTAATACCTTCACGGGCTAACAGCAGGGTGCCTTTTACATCGTTTGCAATAAGCGTTTGATACAGAGGTTCGCGGAGCTCTTTATAGTCATTTAACTCAACAAATTTATACAATGCCGCACAAATATACATATCATGTTACCTTTTTCAGCGGTCCGAAACGTAAATCCGGAGCCTTTATTTAAATCGCCGTAGCAATTCGCGTAAAAATCGCGCGGAGTATACCGTTTTGATCCCGATCAGCGCAAATCAGGGACTCAGGGAGCAGTAAGAAAGCATGATTAACGAAGCCTTGTTTTATGGCCTGGTACTTTTATCAGCCGCAACCTCGTTATTAACAGCCGTGGCCGGCGCAGGCGGAGGCGCGGTACTGATTGGTGTGATGGCTTTGGTGTTACCTGGTAGTGCGGTTATTCCGGTACATGGACTGGTGCAAATGGGGTCTAATGTGGGCCGAACCGTGTTGGCCTGGAAACACATTCATTGGCCAACCGTTGGCTGGTTTGTGCCTTTTGGTTTATTAGGCACTTTTATTGGCAGCTTATTATTGGTTCAGCTTCCGACACATTTTCTGCAAGTTACCATCGCATTGTTTTTAATGTGGCTAACCTGGGGGCCTAAGTTGCCACAGAGCTTTCGCGGTCGGTCTGGCTTGGTCGGTGGTGGCCTGGTTACCGGCTTTATTTCTCTTTTTGTTGGTGCTTCAGGGCCTCTGGTTGCCGCTTTTGTAAAAGCTCGATTTAGCCAGCGAATGCAAACGGTCGCGACTTTTTCCGCTGTAATGGCCATGCAACACGCGCCCAAAGCGCTGGTGTTCGGCATGGCTGGATTTGTCTTTCGGGACTGGTTACCGCTGGTATTAGCAATGATAGCGGCAGGCTTTGCCGGCACCTGGGTTGGCCTGCACTGGCTAAAAAAAATTACTGACCAGCGCTTTAACCAACTGTTTCGCTTAATCATTACCTTACTGGCTTTGCGTTTGATTTGGGTCGCGCTTGAGCCGTTTGTCCCAGCGTTGACGAGCATAACGTCGTAAACTCGCTATGTTATCGGTTTCATCCATAATGGGGGTACCCAGTATGGTTTCGATAATATCTTCCAGGGTAATGAGTCCCAGCCAGCTGCCGTGTTCGTCGTACACTAATGCCATATGCTGACGCTCTTTGAGCAGATGACTCATTAAAGCCTCGACACTGACAGTTTCTGTAACTACCTCAACTGATCGTACAATGTCTTTCAGCGTATCTGATTCGTCAGCATCAAGGACGTCACTGCGAAAAACGATACCTTGTGGCTCCTCGTCATTATCAATAACCGGGTATCGGGAAAAAGGTAATTCTCTTATTCTTTCACCGACTTCCGCCATACTTAAATCTGGTCGAATAGATTCACACACAGTACGGGGGGTCATAACTTCACGTACCCGAATTTCATGTAAGTCGAGAATGTTCAGAATGACTCGGCGCTCGTCATCATCCAGTGCGTTTTCCTCGTGGCCTATAGTAGCCATGGCTTTAATTTCAGAGCGAACGTCAATGTCTGCTTCTCCGCTGCCAATACGTTTGGTGATTTGATCGGAAAGCCAGATAAACGGCTTCAGGGATAAAATCATAAAGTTAAGTATTGGGGGAAGCGAAGGTGCAATGGGTCGCCAGAACTTGGCACCAATCGTTTTAGGTATGATTTCCGAAAGTACCAGAATAAGCAGAGTCATAACGGCTGAAGCGACACCCAGGTAGCCGTCGCCGAAAACAACTCCAACCTGAGCGCCAACACCCGCTGCGCCTGCTGTATGGGCTATTGTGTTGAGTGTTAATATTGCTGCAAGGGGCTTATCGATAGAGTCTTTTAGCTTGCGTAACTGCCTATGGGTTTTAGGCTTGGTCTCTTTCAGCTGCGCAACGTAACTGGGCGTAACAGATAGAATAGCGGCTTCTAAAACTGAGCAAATAAATGAAACGCCAATAGCGATAATGGCAAAAAGAATGAGTAGAAACATTGGTACCTTAAATACTTAAAAAAGCTGCATTAGTAATAACACAGTTCCCGCGACGATGAGGATAGACCAACCGACACGACCTGCGTATTTACCCCATAGACGTTCAGTATAAGGCCCTAACCATAAAACGATAAGTGCTAATGCATAATAACGTAAAGCCCGCGCTGCACCTGCGGCCAAAAGAAATAACCAGAGCGGGTAGTCGCCAGCGCCTGCGGCCAGCATGGCCACTTGGAAAGGAACAGGAGTAACACCTACCAGAAAAATAGCAATAAAACCGTCTTCGCTCAGAGTTTCCTGGAATTCTTTATAATAATCCTGAAGGGAAAAGTAGTTGATGAACCATTCGCCAGCGGTATCAAATAAGGCAAAGCCAATGTAATAACCACCAATAGCCCCGGCTAAAAATCCCGCTAAAGCAACGGTCGAAACCAGCCATATGCGTTTGCGCTCGAGTACCATGTACGGTATTAAAATTAACTCTAAGGCTATGGGAAGCACAGTTGCTTCCAGAGCAGAGAGAAAAAATAGGAGTATCAATGCATGGGGGGAGCTCGCCAGTTTCTGGTACCATTGCTGCGTCTTCGAATTTTTTGTCATTGGCGCGTCAACATAGTGTTTTCGATAGCATCCATCGGTTGAGTGAAGCGTGATTTTTTTGCAAATAGGGATCAAAGCCGTTAAAACTTACGTAAATTTTGCACTTAATCGTGTTATTAAAAGGTAACTTAAAATGAAATATCAAGGAAGCCCTGGCTTTTCTCATGGTCAAGCGGACAAAATTGGTGTCTTGGTCACTAATCTGGGAACTCCCCAGGCCCCAACAAAAAAAGCACTCAAGCCTTATCTAAAAGAGTTTTTATCCGACCCTCGAGTGGTTGAAGTGCCGCGCTTACTTTGGTTCTTAATTTTGAACGGGGTTATTTTGCGCTTTCGACCTAAGCGCTCAGCCGAGGCTTATAAGACCGTCTGGACTGACCGCGGCTCACCTTTGTTATTTCATACGCAAGACCAGGCATCGGCTATTGAAGCAAAACTGAAGCAAACCTGGGGTGACAACATTGTGGTGGATTTTGCCATGCGCTACGGGAACCCGGCTCTTGGCGATGTCGTTGAGAAAATGATGCAAAAAGGCGTTCGAAAACTGTTGGTATTGCCTTTGTATCCGCAATATTCGGCATCGACTACGGCTTCAACCTTTGATGCGCTGGCCAAAGACTTTACCAAACGCCGCTGGTTACCTGAACTTCGTTTTATTACCCACTATCACGATTTTTCACCTTTTATTGAGGCAGCCGCGCAGCGTATCGAACGACACTGGGATGCTCATGGGCGCGCTGATAAGTTGCTGTTCTCTTACCACGGCATTCCATTGCGCTACCTGAAAAACGGTGACCCTTACCACTGCGAATGCTACAAAACATCGCGCTTACTGGCAGAACGATTGGGGCTTGGAAAGGACGAGTACCTGACGACGTTTCAGTCACGTTTTGGCCGCGAAGAATGGTTGCAGCCCTACACCGATATGACGATGAAAGCGCTTCCCGGTAAAGGAGTAAAATCGGTTCAGGTTTTTTGTCCGGGGTTTTCTTCTGACTGCTTAGAAACCGTAGAGGAAATTGGTGAAGAAAACCGTGAATACTTTATGGAAAGTGGCGGCGAGCGGTACGAATACATTTCAGCTCTGAATGCTGAGAGCGGGCATATTGATGCGTTAAGCCAACTGATTGAAAATAATTTGCAAGGCTGGTCAGTTGAAGAAGTAACTGAACAGCGGCAGCAACGAGCCGATCAGGTAAAAAAGCAAAGTTTGCCCTATGATGATTAAAGGAGATTAACTTGGCGCGTACGACTTCATTCGGCAAGCCTTTTATGTTTATTGCCTGGGGGCTGGCCCTCGTTATGTTGGTCTGGTTTTTTGAAGATCAGTTGCAGCAACAGTTTAATCCGAACTCTCAGGTGCAAAGCCACGTCGATAACGGGCAGGTCACCGTTGTGCTGGAGCAAAACCGTATGGGTCACTATGTGGCTCAGGGCAAAGTGAATGGTCAGCCTGTGACCTTTTTGCTAGATACCGGAGCGACACTGGTTGCTGTTCCTGAAAACTTGGCCAAAAAACTGGGCTTGCGTAAAGGCCGCCAAGGTATGTCTCAAACAGCGAACGGACGTGTTATAACTTATAGAACAGAAATTGACAGATTAGAACTGGGTGAAATTCAGCTAACAAATGTTGCGGCGTCTATCACTCCCGGAATGGACGGCGATGTCATACTTTTGGGCATGAGTGCGTTGAAGGAATTTGAGTTAACGCAAAAAGGCGATACTCTTACATTACGTTATTAAATAAAACAAAACAGGAACGATGTATGTACAAAACATTACTAGGGGCAACCTTATTGTTGGTAGCCGGCAGTGTTAATGCACAACAAAAAGCGTTACAGCACTGTGCAGGGATTGAAGACTCGCTGGAACGACTGGTATGTTATGACAATATTGCTAAGCAGTCTCAGGGTGAGTCGAAGCAAGCAGAAGGAAAAGCCAGAGGAAAAACGCAGGCTGAAAAACAAAAGTCCAAGGCGGGGCACCGTGGTAAGTCTTCTTTAGAGCGAACTTTTGGTATGGAGCATAAAGAAAAAGAGGAAGGCCAGCTTGACCGAATTGAGGTTGAAGTTGCATCGACAGAACAGGGGCCTTATGACAAGTGGCGTATTGAACTTAGCAATGGCCAGATGTGGAAACAGACCGATAGCGGTGGTTATTTTCCCTGGAATGACGATGATACATATTATATTGAACGCGGCGCATTAAATTCATTTTTCTTTGGTCGTGAAGGTTCAAATCGCCGTATGCGAGTGCAGCGGGTTAAATAAAACAAGCGATAAATATGCAGCGAATCAATGCAGGGTAGCGTATTAGAATTTAGCCTTCTGGCAACAGGTATAGTCCTTATCCTGATTACCGCGACAGTTTTTGTCGTAGTGATCGGTAAAAGAGCGGAAAAAAGATATCAAGGCACAAATTATTTAATTCAGTCGCATTATGAGGCGTTTAATTCTTTAGCCCGGCATCGGGATATTGAAAAGCGTTTGCAGGGTATCTGCCAGCTTATTGAGTCTCAAATTGATGGTGCCATGTGTTCCATTATGGTAGCCGATAAAAAAAGACAAACCTTATCAACCGCTGCTTCGATTTCCCTACCCAAATCCTATAATCGCGCCTTAGATGGCTTAGCTATAGCCGACGGTGTTGGTGCCTGTGGTACAGCGGCATCGCTCGGTGAACCCGTACTCATTGCTGATATGAGAAAGGATGAACGTTTCAGTAAATTTAGATCGTTAATTGACCAGCAAGGTCTAGTCGCGTGCTGGTCTCATCCTATTTTCTCTATTATTAATAGTGACGTCATCGGAACCTTCGCTGTTTATTTTTCAGAACCCAGGATCCCGCTGGGGCCTGAGCTGGAAGTTATTGTCCGCAACCGTGATCTGGTGGCTCTTATTATTGAGCAGGAGGAGCAAAGAAGGAAGCAAGCTCGTTTTGAGCAGAGTCAACGCTCACTATTTACTCACAACCCTGATGCTGTATTTATGCTCGATTCAGATGGTAATTTCACGAGTGTCAACCGCGCAGTTTGTGAGCTTTTATCGCTTAAAGAAGAGGAACTGCTGGGTAAACATTACGAACTGGCAGTATCTGAGTGTGATCGAAAACGAACATCAGAGCATTTTGAAGCAGCTAAAGCTGGTATTCCACAGTCCTACGAAATAAAAGCAAAAGACCAGGCAGGGCAGCTTCATAACTTAGCAATAACCAATATTCCTATTATTACCAATGGCCAGATAAATGGCGTGCATGGTATTGCTAAGGACATTACTGAACGAATTCAGCGTGAAGAGGCTTTAGAATTTCTTAGCTCTCACGACAGCTTAACGCGCCTAGTAAACCGAAGCGCAATGGAGCAGCGACTACAGCAGTTACAGGAAACTAAGAGCGAAACGGCAATATTCGTCATCTTTATTGATTTAGATGGTTTCAAGCCTATAAATGATAGCCTGGGACACCAGCTTGGCGACGAGGTTTTAATTGAGACGGCACAACGCCTGCAGCAGGTAATTTTGGAACCCAACTTACTTTGCCGTTTTGGTGGTGATGAGTTTGTTGCCATTATTCAGAATATGAATGCGTTTGAGCGAGTGAATGCGTTATGCGCTGAAGTTTTAGCGGTACTTGAACAGCCCTTTCGCATTGGTGAAGTTGAAGTTTCATTGTCTGCAGCAATTGGTGTAGCAGCAAATGATATTGAGTTTAAACATCCTATGGAGCTTACCCAACGGGCCGACATAGCGATGTACGAAGCGAAAAAGCGCGGAGGGAACTCGATTTACTGGTATTCAGCCAACCTTGATGAAGACTTGGGCTACAAAGTGGCGTTGCGCACCAAAATTCAGGAGGCGCTTGCGCAAGAGCAGTTTGAACTGTTTTATCAACCCATTATGACCGACAAAGGTAAAGTTGCCGGAGCTGAAGCACTGATTCGCTGGCAACATCCAACTAAAGGCTATGTTTCCCCTGCCGATTTTATTCCGGTTTCTGAGCGCACAGGGCAAATCATTCCAATAAGCGAATGGGTTCTAAAACAAGCTTGTCACGACCTGCAACAGCTGAAGCGGTGCGGCATAAAATCTGTTTCGGTTAATTTTTCGCCTATCCAGTTTTATCGTGAAGACTTTGTCAGTAAAACGAAAGCGATACTTGAGAAGTTTGATATAAAACCCGGCGAGCTCACCGTCGAAATAACAGAAAACGTATTAGTTAACGACACACAGCGTATTGCTGACTTACTTCAACAGTTACGAGATATGGGACTAGACGTGGCTATTGATGATTTTGGCAGCGGCTTCGCAAGCTTGCGTTATCTGAATATGCTGCCGGTGAATAAGCTCAAAATTGATCGCAGCTTTATTGAAAATATTCATGAAAACTCGCATAACGCCGCTATTACCTGCGGAATTTTGAATATGGTCGCGGATATAGGCATTGACACTGTGGCTGAAGGTGTAGAGAAGGAAGAAGAGTGTGCTTATTTAGTAGAACATGGCTGCCACTTTATGCAGGGGTTCTTATTCAGTAAGCCGAAGCCGCTGGGCGAACTGCTGCAATGGGCAGAACGCCAGCAATCTTTTGAAAATGAATAGTAGATTCATTTAATATCGGTCAGCCGCAAATACGGGCGTAAGGTTTTCCAGCCCTGTGGAAACTTCTCTTTTGCGTCTTCATCGCTGACCGTCGGGCGAATAATGACAGAGTCTCCTGGCAGCCAGTCAGCCGGGCAGGCCACTTCGTCACGGTCAGTCGTTTGCAGAGCATCAATAACGCGTAAAATCTCATTGAAATTACGGCCTACAGTCATGGGATAAGTCATTATTAAACGAACTTTTTGATTCGGATCGATAATAAAAACAGAGCGTACTGTAGCCGTGGCACTTTCCTTTGGATGGATCATGTCGTAAAGCTGCGCTACTTCTAAATCTTTGTCGGCAACGATAGGGAACTCAAGTACAGTACTCTGAGTGTCGTTAACATCATTAATCCAGCCTTTGTGAGCTTCTACGGTATCGGTCGATAACCCTAAAGGTTTCACGTTGCGTTTTTCAAACTCTGGGGCAAGCTGTGCTGTGCGGCCCATTTCTGTGGTGCATACCGGTGTATAATCTGCCGGGTGACTAAAGAAAAATACCCACGAGCCTTTTGCCCAGTCATGAAAATCTATCGAACCCTGTGTGGTATCGATGGTAAAATTTGGTGCGGTATCGCCAATACGTAATGTCATATAAAGCCTCCTCGATTTAGTTACTGAGTATTATAGTGCTTATTCGAGTTTTACGAAGAACAAGCTTCTTCTAATTTAGAATGTTTAGATATATGGTATTGGCATGAGGCCTAAGGGTCAGGCTAACTAGTAGTTATAGTGAACACATTATGAGCGAACACACACAATTCGAAGCTATGAGCGAAGCACAAAAGCTGCGAGCAATGATAGAAGCGACTCAGGCTGGTTCCTGGGAGTGGAATGTTCAGACCGGCGAAATGAAATGCAATGAGCGCTGGGCTGACATGCTCGGGTATACGCTGGAGGAGCTTCAACCATTGACCTTGGCGACTTGGTTGTCACTTGCGAACAGAGAAGATTCAGAATTGTCGAATCGAATTCTGGAGGCGCACTTTAATGGCAGGCGATCTTACTATGAATGTGAAGTACGTCTGCGCCATAAATCCGGACGCTGGGTTTGGGTTCGGGATTATGGAAAGTTAATAACGCGAACTAGAGAGGGGAAGCCAGAGTGGGTTGTTGGTACGCATATCGATATTACTTCAATAGTTCAGCTACAACAAAAATTTGAGACGATTTCAGCCCTTTTACCCGGTGTTGTGTACCAGTATCAAATGAACAACGATGGCAGTAGCTGGTTTCCCTTTGCGACTAAAGGCATAGAGTCTATTTATGGTGTTCGACCAAAAGACGTGGAAGATGACGCGAGTCCGGTTTTTGAAGTCATTCACGAAGACGACTTTGATCACGTTGTCAGAACCATTAATGAGTCAAAACGCTATATGTCCCGCTGGGTCTGTGAATATAGAGTAAAACTTGCTGGAACAGAGCGTTGGGTTTTTGGTCATGCGGAACCTTCTTTATTGCCAGATGGTGCGACGCTTTGGACCGGAATGATTATCGATATAACGGAACGAAAGAGATTAGAAATAGAACTTGAAGAAAGCCGTTTTAACTTGAATAGAGCACAGAAAATTGCTCGCATGGGTCACTGGGAGGCAAATCAAGAAACCGGAGAGCTTTATTGGTCTGATATGGTTTATGAAATTTTGGGGCTTGATCCAAAAACGACGAAACCCAGCATAAATGGTTTTAGGGAACTGGTTCCCGAGGAAGACTTAGCTTTATTAGAAGCAAGCGAAAAGGCTGCAGAAAGTACAGGTGTTCATGATGTGCAGCATAGAATGCGCCACGCTTCAGGCAAATATATATGGGTTCATGAGTTGGCTGAGTTAAAAAAAGACGGAGTAACACTTATTGGTACGGTCAGAGACATTACTAAAGAAAAAGAACTAGAGAATAAGCTGCTTAAGCAGTCGAAAACTGACCCCTTAACTGAAGCTTATAACCGCCGGCATTTTGATGAGCGTCTTAGGCAAGAAATTGAGCGAAGCCAGCGTAATAAGCTACCGTTAAGCTTGATATCATTCGACCTTGACCACTTTAAACGTGTAAACGACAGTTTCGGGCATTCAGCAGGAGATGATGTTTTGATATCAGTCGTTAATACAGTAAAAAGCAGATTACGTATGAACGATATTTTTGCCCGAATAGGTGGCGAAGAGTTTGCCATAATATTACCCGATACTCCGGAAGACGATGCTCAGATGTTAGCCGAGACGTTACGAGCGGCAATACAAGCATTGGTAACTAAAACAGAAAGCGAATCGATTATGGTAACAGTGACGGTGGGAGTAACCAGTACCTACTTCGAAAATGAATCTGCAGAAACTTTGCTCCGCCGAGCAGATAAAGCTTTATATAAAGGGAAGCAAACCGGAAGAAATCGAGTTTGTGTTTTTAAACCGGAAGCCGAAGCATGATTTTATTTATTGATGCCGATGCCTGCCCTGTGGCAATACGGGAAATTCTTTTTCGTGCGGCACAGCGTAAACAGCTGCACCTCTACTTAGTGGCTAATCAACGCATTCAAACACCTAAATCTAAATTTATTCATATGGTGCAGGTAGGCAGCGGTTTTGATGTAGCGGACCATGAAATAGTCCGGCGCTGTGAAGCAGGCGACTTAATCATCACCAGTGATATTCCGCTGGCGTCTGAAGTGATAGACAAAGGCGCTAAAGCATTAAGCCCCCGGGGGAGCTCTTCACCCCCGACAATATTCGCCAGCGTCTGAACATAAGAGATTTTATGGACACCATGCGCAGTAGTGGTATCCAGTCTGGTGGTCCACCGCCGCTGTCGAATGTGGATCGCAAAAATTTTGCGGATCATTTAGACCGTTTATTAGCCGGGAGTTGAACTTGACCTTTTTTGCGGCGTTACCGGCAATTATCTGGGCTGTGGTCGTTTGGTTTGTTCCTGAGTTATTGACGTCTGTCTCGTTTTCAGTCCCCGGAACGGTCTCAGCCGCATTAGGGGCAGTGTTTTTGGTTGCCGCTTTTTTTCGGCAATGGCAATGGTTTTATTGGTGCGCCTGGGTTGGTGGTATTTACGCAACGGTTCAGCTCGGTTTACAGCAACCACTGGCGCAAAAAGACGTTTCCCAACTGTACGATGCCCTGCCTGTGTGGCTATCGATTAGTGCCTTGCTCCTGACCTTCCTGAAAAAACCAGTACTACTCACTGGAAAAGGCATACTGATATTTGTTGCGTTGGCAATACTGCCTTTATCGCTATTGCTGGCGCCTGTTGCTCAGGCTTTCGCGTTATTGAGCCCCGTGGAGATTTTGACGTTACCTGACTGGCAACAAAGTTCGTTTGCTATTGGGCTACTTATTTGGACAGTCGCCATGGGGGGAGTCTGGGCAACTTACTTGCTTTATAAAAGTGCCTCCGCTTTTGCCTGGAGTCATTGGGCGGCCTGGCTTTCTCTTATGGTCTTTTTGTTGGCCGTGCAGTACCAGCAAGCCTCCACCTGGGCCGCTTTGGCAGCCAGCGCAGGCTTATTGCTGGCGTTGGCCGACCAAATGTTGAAGCTGGCCTACATTGATGAACTAACCGGGTTGCCGCAACGGCGTGCGTTGATGAGTCAGTTGCAACACTTACGCAAACGCAGTGCCGTTTGTATGCTCGACGTTGACTATTTCAAAAAGTTTAATGACCGCTACGGGCACGAGGTTGGTGATCAGGTGCTTCGGCTGTTAGGCCGTATTTTAAAAGAACACGGGGGGTTTAAGGCTTACCGCTATGGCGGAGAGGAATTTACCTTAGTGTTTTTCCACAACGATGAAGAAAAGTTGAAAAGTACGCTGGAAAGCGTTCGTAGCCAGGTTGCTAATTACCCGCTTAAATTGAGAGAGCCTTCGCGGCCGGAGAGTAAGACAAAAGGCAAAGAAGCGCGAGGGAAAAAAGAGCAAAGTAAAACCGTCAAAGTCACTATCAGTTTAGGTGCGACTTTAAAGGAACCTGATGATACTGCGGATAGCATTTTGAAACGTGCAGATGAGAACCTTTATTCTGCGAAAAAGGCTGGGCGTAATAGAGCGGTACTGAAATAGAAGCGATCTAAAACCAACGACATACGTTAATAGTTATATTGTTTTAAATCGTGGGCACGTTAATGAGCTATATAAAAGAAACCATCGAAAAGCTAAAGCAGACCAGTCCGGCGCAAGTCGAGTTCTATCAAGCGGTAGAGGATGTACTTGAATCGATAGAACCTTTACTGGAAGAACGTCCTAAATATCGGGAGCACTCTATTATTGAGCGGCTGCTTGAGCCTGAGCGACAAATCATGTTTCGTGTCCCCTGGATGGACGATGACGGTAAAATTCAGGTCAATAAAGGCTACAGAATAGAGTTTAACTCGGCTTTGGGGCCTTATAAAGGCGGGCTGCGTTTTCACCCAAGTGTTAATGCCGGTATTGTTAAGTTTCTTGGTTTCGAGCAAATATTTAAGAATGCTCTGACCGGTTTACCCATTGGCGGTGGCAAAGGTGGCGCCAACTTCGATCCTAAAGGCAAGTCGGACGCGGAGATTATGCGTTTCTGCCAGTCGTTTATGAGTGAACTGTATCGCCACATTGGTCCTCATACCGATGTTCCTGCGGGAGATATCGGTGTGGGCTCAAGGGAAATTGGCTATCTGTTTGGTCAATATAAACGCCTGGCCAACCGTTTTGACGGTGTTTTAACCGGCAAAAGTAAATTATGGGGTGGCTCGCAAGTTAGAAAAGAGGCGACAGGATATGGGGCTGTCTATTTTGCGCAATGCATGATGGATGACCAGGATGACTCGCTGGACGGAAAGCGTTGTTTGGTTTCTGGTTCAGGTAACGTTGCTATTTATGCTATGGAAAAGCTTTATGAGCTAGGGGCCACGCCTGTTAGTTGCAGTGACTCCAGTGGAGCTATCTATCACGAGCAGGGCATTGATTTAGATTTGGTTAAACGGATAAAAGAAGAACAGGGCGGGCGACTCAAAGAGTATCTTGAAACTCACGATAATGCGGAATATACGGCCAAAGACGATTACCCCGACGAAGGTCATAGCGTTTGGCGATACAAAGCCGATATTGCTTTTCCTTGTGCGACTCAAAATGAATTGACGGAAAAAGACGCGCAGACGCTTCTGGAAAACGGTTGTAAGTACATAGTGGAAGGTGCAAATATGCCTACCACCCAGGCTGCAGTCGATCTTTTCATTGAAAGTGGCGTGGGTTATGGTCCGGGCAAAGCATCAAACGCGGGCGGTGTTGCCACGAGCCAGTTAGAGATGGCTCAGAATGCCAGCATGTTGTGCTGGGACTTTGAAGAAGTGGATGAAAAGCTTAAGGATATTATGCTGAGCATTTACCAAGATGCAAAACGTACCGCCGAAGAGTTCGGGCACCCTAATAACTTAGTTCTTGGAGCAAACATTGCCGGGTTCCGCAAGGTAGCCGATGCCATGTTGGAACAAGGTGTGGTTTGATTGTTGAAATTTGAGCAACCTCAATAGTGAGGTTGCTCAATACTAGGCGTTACTGCTGCTTTTCCATCTCTTGGTGAAACTCTGCCAAATCGGAAATAACTTTCTGGTTTGGCAATTCCGCGTAGGGTTGTTCAGCAAACTTGGTACCACGCAGTTGCACCGAAATACGCGCGGCGTCCGGGTTTAACATGGTTTGCTGGTAAAACGCTTTGGCGTCCTCAAGGCTTACGTTCTCAACGGCATCAATTAACTGCTCTTTGCTGTTGAATTCAAAGCGCTGCAAGCTCAAATCAGCCAGGAATGGAGACACCTCTTCCATTAAGTTTTTAGGCTTTTCGTTCAATGTAATCAAGGTACTCTGTTTGATTTGATTGAACTCTTCTGGCGTCATTGCCTGTAAGTCTTCCCAATATTCTTCTTTGAAGCTATCAAAGCGTTCCTGCATATCGGCAACGCTTTTAACCGGCGTCTGAATATACAGACCAAAACCTGCGTAATTATCCAGGCTCGGTGCGAATGAGCCCACAGCATAGGCCAGTTGCTCTTCTGTACGCAGGGTATCAAAGGCTACGGTACGGAAGTGACTTTGCAGAACCGTTCCTGCCGCTAACGCGGCAAAGCCTGGCTGAGGGTGAATGTGCGCATCGACCACCGCTACGTCAGCAACGTCCAGGTCACGACGTAATACAATGGATTTTCCGGTGTCAGGCTTCCAGAATTTAGCCATTTTAAAGTCAGTAACCTTACGGTCTTCGGGTAAACTGGCCTGAATGTTTTTAACCGACTCCTCCAGATCACCTCGGTCATAATTACCAAAGGCAAATACGCGTATCGCATTATTACCGAGTAAGGTATTCATAAAGTCAGACAAGTCTGCCGGAGTTAATTCTTTAGCTGTTTCAATTAAGTCCGTTTGATTAAAGCCTCCCTCACGAATCAACTGCCCGTAGGCGTCAAAACTTTGGTAAATAGGAAATTGCTGGCCTTTGTTCTGCAGTTCTCTGATATAGCGATCAACAGCCTGTTTAAAGGCTTGCTTTTCTACGTTGAAGCTCAAATTATCGATAGCTCGTTCAAGCAACTGAGGCTGCTTATCGGTAAAGCCGGACACCGTTAGTGACAGGCCGGTGCCATCATTAAGGTTCAGGTTCATACCCGCAATATTCGCCTCGGTGTCCAGAGCGCTAACATTCATATTGTATAAATCGCGCCATAAAGCAGTTAAAACGTCCGCTTTTATACTTTTAATAGGTGCGTCGTTGTTTATTTGAATATAAAACACACCGCGCGGCTGGTCGCTGTATAACTGACTTGGATATTGCCAGACCTGCATGCCTTTCTCTTCGATAACTACTTTGGGTTTATCAAAAGCGTCGTTCTGCTTAATGGCAAAACTCTCTGGCAACAGGGTATTCACTTTCGGCAGGTTAATGGCCATTTTCGGTTCGTTATCCCAGCTCGCGATTTCTTCTTGCGGTATGTCAACAACCTTGTATTTGCCTTCATAGAAATCAAGCTCGCTGTCGTGCGGTTCGTCCTGACTAATATACCAAACACGCAATCTTTCCGGTGTTAGTTGTGACAGTACCGAGCGGATGGCTTCAGGATCAAATTCACGGTACTCATAGGGGGCGCTGATAGCATATTCGGCAGGGAAATTCTGCATTGTTTCAGCCAGAGAAGAAACGTAGCTGAACTCATCGCTTTTTTCTAAGAAGCGAAAACGGTTATTCAGGCTAGTTTTTATTTCTTTAAAGTAACTTTCATCAACGCCCTCAGCGCGAACTTTATCGATGTACTGCATAATAAGCGCGACAATCTCTTCACGCTGTTTCATGCCGGCATTAGTTAGCTCAACATCAATGGCCAGAACACCGTAGTTCCCGTAAAAAGTGGGTTGTGCCGATGCATTTAAGCTAGCAATAAGGCCTGCGTCTTTTAGTTGTTGTGCTGGCGTTCCTGGCATTTCTGAACCAAGCAAGTAACTGACATAACGGTTGGGTTTAACCGCAAACTGCTCCTGGTTATCATCAATAATGAATTCCAGTTTTAGCTGCTTAACGTCTTCATTTGGCACGTAGTGAATACGCTTCTTGCCAACGTCGTCGAAGTTAATTTGAGCCGCGACTTCAGGCTCTTCAATACCGTCGTCTTCAATGCTGGCAAAGTGTTTGCGAGCTAAGGTTTCCATCTCTTCTAACGAGCGGTTGCTTATCATGGCAACTTTCATAATGTTGGCAGAGTAGAAACGGTTGTAAAAATCGACGGTTTCTTTATGCAGCTCGCTGTTCTCTTTGTCACTCAGGCTGTCGAGGTTGCCAATAAGGAAACGGTTGGAAGGGTGTTCACCCAACAATAAGCGGCCTAATTTAAACTGCCCAAAAAAGTCCATTTCACGGCGCATTGACCACTCTGCGTTCACTGCATTGCGCTCTTTGTCTGCATACTCAGGGTATAGTTTGGGCGCTTTAAAGAAGTCAGAAAATCGGTCTAAAGCTTCATCATAGGCGCTGTTATTAATTTTAAACATGTAGTTGGTGACATCCAGCCAGGTCGAGGCATTCTGACTACCACCGTTATTACTCATAAACTCGCTGTATTCGTTGGTATCGGGATACTTTTCGGTTCCCAGAAACAACATGTGCTCCAGATAATGTGCCAGCCCCTGTTGAGCTTCCGGGTCCTGCAGTAAACCAACGCCAACACTTAAAGCGGCAGCCGACTTATCTGTATTCGGATCAGAAACCAACATAATTTCAATATTATTGTCCAAAGTCACGACGCGATACTGGCGCTCATCGTTTGGGCTTTTAATGACTTCGCCGGCAACGGCGTTTTGTGAGGTGCTGGTTTCGGTAACTGGCTGACTGCAGCCTGCGGCTATAAGAGCAGAACTAATAGCACTTGCGAGTAATAACTTTTTCATAAGAATATCCCTTAAAAAATGACCACAATATAATAACGGGGACTACCCTTCTTGTTGAGGGTAATCTTTAATTATTTGTTGACTAATATGTAACAGATTGTGAGAGTTAAAGCATACTTTTGGTACAGGGATGTTAAAATGAAAGCAATTAATATAATAGCGGTGCTTTTTTTATTAGTTAGTTGCAGTTCACCCACCGTCTTTCTCACAACAGAGCAGTTGCCACAGAAAGAGCGTCAGGAATTAATTTCTGCATTGTCTGAAAATGGGTTCAAAGTCAAAGCAACTTCAGGCGTGACTGTTCCGGAAGAGTTTCCGGATGTGGTTGTGGCGACAAATCCGGCTAATGAAAATAGTGAGTTTTTCGCCAAACTCGAGCAAGTTATTCAGCAACAAAACTTTGAACCTGTAGCTTATCAAAAATTTTATCAGCAGAAGCACTATTATAAAGGGCGTAACGTTGGACTCTATGTTCGGGGTAATGCGCCTGGATTAAAGCTTCCACAGGTTCTTCGCGGCAATCATCAAACCTGTAATAACCAGCGTATGATTCTTGAATTTAAGAATAATAAACGGGTACATATTGACGTAGAAAGAGAAGAAATAACCTCGTACAAAGGAAGCTATCAGTCCATATTACCTGACACCATTCATGCTAACTTCGAGAGTCTGGACGGCCCCGTAACACTGAGGCTTTCTAAAGTGTCTGTAGAAACCTATGCGGGAATGAAATCTGCAGACAAAATAGTTGTCACTAAAAGCAGTAATAAAGTATTACCTGAAAATTGTGAGTTTATGATCATTCACTATTAGATCCGATAACGAGCAGAGGTTATTTTTCTGCAGTACATTCAGTGTAGACTTCAGAATAAGGCTGGTCGAAACAACGAATGAACTTATCAACAATATTCAAGTTTGGCGGCCATTGTATTTCAATAGGGTTTCCGTCTGCATCTGTCGGATTAAAACCTTCGGGTTTAGGAACTTCGGCCAGTTTTTCCCTTTGATTTTTTAGCTTTTCTCTATCTGACTGTAAAAAGGCGATAGTGGCGTCGACGTAATAGTTCCAGCCAGACATGTCTTTTTCGGGCGACTTGCGCGCTTGCTTCATTAAGCTAATAGCGCGTTGATACTGACCGACTTCGGCTCTAAGCTGCCCCTCATGCCAGACAAAGGTTCTCATTCTTGCCTGCTCTATTAGTTCTTTATTAGAGGACACAAAATTCCAGTTAATAAATCGGTTGCCCAATGTATTACCGCCAATAATGACAATATGTGATGGTTCCTGAGCTGTAATAACGGGTTGCTCTTCAGTTTTTAATACAACCAATGTTCTTGCCGCTAGTTCTTTACCTTCTGAATTTAAGCGACCAGAAACGATATAAACAGCCAACTCTTCTGTTGTCGGTAACGTCAGTTCTTGGCCAGAATCCAACTTGGCTTCTAGGTACAAAGTTTCAGACAAGGTAGGTACAGGTGACTTTACGCCATAAGCTTCACCTATCATGACGCGAACCGAACCCCCATTCACCTTAGCCGACGGAATATCGGTTGACGGAATATGATAAAAGGCCGGCTCTGTCTGTTCGTACTGTTCAGGCAAAGCTAACCAGAGTTGCAAGCCATGAAGTCTGTGTTCACGGGCGGTAATTTCCGGGCGCTCTCTTTCTGAGTGCGTAACGCCTTTGCCTGCGACCATCAGGTTGATATCGCCGGGCGTAATTATCTGATAACTGCCAATGGAGTCCCGGTGCAGCATTTCGCCATCGAATAAGTAAGTGACAGTGGATAACCCAATATGCGGGTGTGGTGCGACATTGACACCTTCTCCCTGTGGGAAGTCGGCTGGGCCCATTTCATCAAAGAAAATCCACGGTCCGACCATACGCTTTTGGCGAGTGGGTAATGCGCGGTGGACATAAAAGCCGCCTAAGTCGCTGTCACGAGGTTCAATAATAACTTCTATTGCAGATGACGGTTGTTCGTGCGAGTCACAACCTTGTTCAGCATTGTTAAGAATATTGCTCATGGAATACTGGCTGCCTTCAGAGTTATCTAAGTTCGTTTGTTATCTTTTTTAAAGATTACCGCAAAGTGCCGGGGGCGCAAGGAAGAAATCCTCAAATTTTTGCTCAATATTTGCTCGTTACCGCCGATGGTTATAGTAAGTATCTCATACTAGAAAGAGACTAAAGGTGAAAATATCAATAACAAATCACTATCCATCCTTAATCAAGCCGGCACCCTCTAAGCAGCCGATAACGGTGCTACAGAGTCATGTGTCGGAGCCTCTGGATACCCAGCCTGAAAATACCCAGGGCGTCTTCCTCAGTGAGCTAGATAAACTCTATTTTAATTTTAATAAATGGCTGGAAGAGCCAATACAATCAGAATTCTCGGCGGAGAAAATAGAAAAACTAAAAGATTTGTACTCAAAAATGTCTGAGGAAGATTTTATCCGGCTGGGTAGGCTAGGTATTACATCGAACGATGATTTCTTGTCTATGGTTGAAACCCTGGACAAGGAACAACTTTCGCAGTTAACCGATATATTTTCTGGGTTGTCGGCTTCTGCAAACATGCTTTTTACCCATGTTAATGAATTTAATCCCTCCAGAACATACGAAGAAAAAGTAGAACAATTTATTGAAGTGCTATCAGACACTCAGCGAATTGCCCGGGATCAACTGATTGAAAAGGCGGCTGAATATGATGAAAAAATCAGTATCCACAAAGCTGAGCGTGAGAACAATGATACCTATGAATCTTTAGGAGGATATTTCGACGTTAAATCGAGTGCGAATGATTTACAGAACTTTGTTTCGACCGTAATAGATACCAAATCGCCCGCTGATTTTGTTAACAAGCTCGATCAGTACAGTCGGGAACAGCAAAGTAGCTTGTTAAATGTACTTGGAATGAGCCGGATTGAAGGTGAGCAACTGCTTGACGGTCTTCTGGATAAAAGTGATGAGGCCAGAACGAGCATATTGTCTTTTATTGGTAAAGTAGCACTTAAAACAAACCCTTTCTTTGAAATGAGCGCTTTTGGTGATTCGGAACATGTAGTGAGTATCAGCAAAGGGTTTGGCGATAACCTATTCGAGACAACGAAAAAAATGCTTGAGAATATGGGGGAATTGCTGACAACCTATAATTTCAGTGACGAACAGCTCGTAGAAATGGGTGACCAACTTAACGACCTAAATAGAAAGGAACAAATCGGCTACCTGGAAGCTGCGGTCATCGGCCTCGATAATCTATTAGGTATACAAACGAGCAGCACCAATGAACTTATAGACATGGAATCAGAGCCACAGGCGATGAATAAACTGCAGTCCGTTTTAAGCAATAAAGATGCTTTGCAGGCTGTTTATGAAGCCCGTGAGGGTGAGGACCGGAGAAGCGGACGTTCCTACGTTCCGAAAACCAAATGGGAATACCTGGAAGACTTAGAGAAAGTGGTGTCATCTTATATTCCGCCGGCAGAGTCTGACGAAAACGTTCGGGATCCTTGGGAATATGCCTTTGGCGCTAAATTTTAAGGCGTTTGGCATAAAGTAAAAGTACGTTACTTAACTCTGATAAAGGAGATAGTTATGCAGGTCAATGCATTGAATCATACGTATGCAGGTCAACTTCTGAATTCAAACAACCAGAGACGATATAAACAGTTAACTTAGCAATGACTGGGTAATTAAGCCTATGATCAAAACAATGGCGAGGCTGGTGACGGTTCCAAGCAATACATATTCGTGTTTGCTCTCTTCTTTGAATCGCGACCATGAAATGAGCGCCTCCGATCACTAAACTTGCCCATATCAGAGCGACCTCAAAGCTTGAGGTAAACATCAGAACAATAAGAGCCAGAACTGCGTGAGACGCTGCGAGCCTTAGGTTTGCCAGTATTGAGGCTTTAGCTCCTTTATAGGACTTACTTCTTATACTGCGACCGGTTTGTAAATAGAAGTCACCGACAACATGAGCCAAAATTAACAGAGCCAGTATGACAGAATGATCAATCATGATTTAGTTCATCATGGACCAGTGTCTCAAAATAGTGAATTGAGTCAGCAACAAGCCGATATTCACTGCCATTAAGTATTTTTGTCGTATTAGCGCGACTTTTGTTGAGCTTATTTGCCAGCTCGGCGTGTGTTTGTGAGTCATCCAGTAAGTAAGAGTAGAGTGCTTGAGATTGCATTGAGGTTAATGAGCTAATGTGAGTGTCGAGTAACTTCACAACAATAGGAATATGGCGGTTCAGAAGTTTGTTTTCCGAGCTGAAAACGAGGCGATGTGACTTCATTTCATCAAGGTGTTTACCCGATAAGATAAAGGCTTGCCCGATAGAAGTTTTAACATCCTCTCTTAGATCTTTTACGTTGCCAATAGAGATACTCTGGCGCACGTCGATTTTATAAATATTAGATTTGAGCTTAAGGCGAATCAATATGGCTGCTTTTAAAGCTGCCCAAGGACAAAAAAAAGTGATTTGAAAAGAGTCGCCCCGGTAGATGTCGAAAGTAGCCTTGTCACTTGCTTCAAAGGATTTCAGCTCGTTTTTAAGCTGTTTTAGTAGCTCATCATAACGCGCAGAACTCAAACTTCGGGAGTCAACAATGTCGCCGGTGATAACTGCTATAACATGCTTCTTCATATGAGTGCCAATTAATTAAAAGGTGATCTATTGTAGTTACATATAGACGATATTCCAGCTTTCTATGAAGAGCAAAGCATTTGGGTCTGACACTACAAATCTATACATTCTTGAAAAAATTGGAAGTTTCTTTTTGGTTTAACTAAGACTAGAGATTGAAGAAAAATCTTCGCAAGAAAAATGTATTTCATGAAGATAGCCGGTTCAATAAGACTAGTAGAATCTTGTGTGTGTAAACTCCTATACAAACAGAGGAGATACTGATTTTCGGAACCGATTTTCTAACCAAGTGTTTCGGATTTGATTATTTAACCTAACAGTCTAAAGTGTAGAGAATATATTTGAGTGAGGGGAGAAAAAAATTGACAGAAAAATTGGAATTCTTGTTCGATGTTTTAAAAAGATATGATCATTATGTTGCAACAACAAACTTCAAAGTTGCTTTAATGATGTCATTTCTCGGTGTAGTTATTTTGGGGTTGATAACTCGAATTGCGTCTATCTCTCTGAATCAGACAGGGTGTAACTATATTTACTTTCTGACTGTTACTTTTTCAGTGTTAACAATTATTTTATCAATAATTTCAGCGATAAACCTTTTGCGAGTTGTTTTTCCAAATACAGATACGCACGATGGAGAAAAGTCGTTAATTTTTTTCGGAGATGTTGCTACTTGTGGCGGCGGTGAAACTGGGTACGCAGAAAAAATTAAAGGTGTTACCGATGACGAGCTTGTCGAAGATTTATCTAAGCAAACATATATAGTTGCGAAAATAATTAATGAAAAATTTAGAGTGTTGAAAATAGCAGTTAAAATGATAATTTATGGGGTAATCCCTCTTTTCACTATTTCTTTACTTTTTCTCGTATTAGAGGGGACTAAATAAAAATGAGTAACTTTGAGAGAATTTTTTAAGAGTTATATGAGTCTGTCAAAAGTCGATCTACCTCAATGGATATAAATAAGTCGGGTTCTGCCTTGATTTTAAGCACACATTTAAAACTAGGTATAATGTGTCCATCAGAATTCTTGTTGTATAGTCAGAACAGACGAGTCGTTTGGTCACAGAATAAGTTATAGGTTTATTTGCAGAGGCGTATCTTGAATGTCGAGAGTGGAAGTTCTGCGGCTTATCTTTTTTACCATTGCTAAGATTTCTTCTGTGCTCTGCCAATCAGTTCATGTGTATCCCAATGTATTCGTTGAAGGTGTTGTGAATATTGAAAAACTAGCTCTAGTCCCTTGGGTAAGGAGAACTCGAATAAACCTAAAATGCCATTGAACACTAATCATTAGGCTCAATTATTAAGTAATTCCAGTCGAGATAAAGAGCATGATAATTATGAAGAATACGATCCCAAAAATAATAGCTCCTGTCTGAGATACTTTTTCTGAGGTCATATCTGCGGAGTCGTATATAGAGCGCCCCATTTTCGTTTCGTATTCACTTTTGAATTGCTCTAAAGTGTTTTCCATCGCTAAAGCTTGGGCTTCTAAGTCGGCTTTACTAAAATTACCCTGAAGATCTTTCTTAGCTATTAAGCACGCTTGGGCCGTTATCCGGTGAACATGATAAATATAGTTGTTGTGGTCAGACTTTTTTTGATCCTTTTGCCGTTGTTTACAAAGAAGTGCATTTGCTCCGAGCTTTAAAGCAAATTGACGAGCATCGGTCTCGGCTTCTTCAATAGTTTTAAACCACTGGGAAACGATCGGCAGTCGAGCAAAGACAATTTTGTTCTCGATTGATTCTTTACTGCTTTCGAATAATCTATATTCTTTTTTATATAGGCGTAGAGTAGATGATTCTATCAAGGGCTTGATATTTATAGCCTCTAATCCCTTATAGGTTACCTTGATCTCGAACTCTAGCGGTTGGCCTACTTTTAAAGAGTTGAATCGTGCTTTTCCTAATGCACTTTCGTGAAAAAAAACATCGGCTCCAAAACCTGTTTCAATAAAACCATAGCCACTTACTGGCTTTAGCGACTTTACAACGCCTTCCTTGCGACTCATCAGATATCCATTAGGTTATTTTTAAATAAACTTAGCCGCAAAAAGCGACTAAGTTGGTAGTCTATTTTCTGTCAATGCTTTTTACAATTAGCGTAGCGTAACAAACTCCTCAGCACTGGTCGGATGCAACGCAACCGTAGAATCTAAATCCGCTTTAGTAGCCCCCATTTTGAGAGCAACAGCAAAGCCTTGTAAGATTTCATCCATACCTTCGCCAATACCGTGAATGCCGACAACCTTCTCTTCTTTGCCCTGGCATACCAGCTTGAAATAGCTAAGGGCGCGGTGTGGGGTAACGGCGTTGTACATGGCCGCAAACGATGATTTGTACACGGTAATATTGTCTTCACCGAATTTCAGTTTAGCGTCTTCCTCGCTCAGACCAACGGTACCAATAGTCGGGTGGCTGAACACAACGGTCGGAATGTTTTCAAAGTCCATATGTGCGTTTGGCATGTTGTTAAACAAGCGCTCCGCCAGTAAGCGTCCTGCCTTGATAGCAACCGGTGTTAGTGCTGCGGCACCCGTATTATCGCCTACAGCGTAAATACCTTGTACGTTGGTATTCTGGAATTTATCGACGTTGATATAACCGTCGTTGTCCAGTTCTACGCCGGTGCATTCCAGGTTGATTTTGTCGGTGGATGGCACGCGGCCTATCGCCCAGACTAAACAATCGACGCCGTCCATTGTCTGACCACCTTCAAAGTGCAAAGTTAATGTACCGTCGTCTTGCTTAACCACTTCGCGAACGGTGGTTTCGGTGTGAAGTTCAGGACCGTCCTGTTTCATGCGCTCCAGCAAACCATCGGTAATATCTTTATCAAAGGTGCGTAATGGACGGTCGCGACGCACCATTAAATGAGTGTCAGTGCCGAGGGCATGGAAGACACCGGCAATTTCAACGGCGATATAACCGGCGCCGATAACTGCCGCCTTCTTAGGTTGTTCAGTCAGAGCAAAGAAGCCGTCGGAGTCGATACCATGTTCAGCACCCGGAATTTCGGGGATCATGGGGCGTCCACCGGTGGCAATGGTAATATGGTCAGCGGTAATTTTCTCGCCGTTAACTTCTACTGTTTTGTGGTCAACGAATTTAGCAAAGCCTTCTATAAACTCGACGCCATTGCCCTGAAAGCCGCGATGGTAACCACCATGGATGCGCTCAATATAAGCTTCGCGGTTTTTAACCATAGTCGCCCAGTCAAAACCTTTCTGTTCAAGCTCAAAGCCGTATGACGGCGAGTATTTTATGGCTTCAGCAATATGAGCGCCGTACCACATGACTTTCTTGGGAACACAGCCCACGTTTACGCAGGTGCCGCCAACGGCTTTTGCTTCAATAACTGCGGCTTTTGCGCCACGTATCGCTGCGCGGTTGGCTGAGGCTATGCCGCCGCTACCTGCGCCTATCGCAAGATAGTCATAATGTCTGGTCATATTGCTTAACTCCTGTACTTAATTCAAAAACTGCGGATATCTTGAATAAAAACCCCGTATCTTGCAAATAAAGACACGGGGTTGTCATGCTTTTTATACCGATAGCGGTAATCGAAAGATCAGTTCATTACTCAGACAACGAGCGTTCGCCGGCTGGTAAGTTCTCTTTCACGAACTCGGTCATCATGGTGCGTAAATGAAGGGTTGTACCTTCACCTTCGTAAATACCATGAGAGCGGTTCGGGTAGGCAAAAAACTCAAACTGCTTACCGTGTTTAATGAGCTCATTGACCAGGCGCTCGCTGCCCTGAAAGTGAACGTTGTCGTCGCCCGTACCATGCACTAACAGTAAGTCGCCTTCCAGGTTTTCAGCGTGAGTAATGGCTGAGGTTTCTTTATAACGCTCGGCAGACTCAGGCAGTAAACCAGAGTACCGCTCCTGATAAATGGTGTCGTACAGCGTTAGATCGGGTACTGGTGCCAGCGCCATACCCATGTGGTAGCTGTCCGGGTAACGGAACAGCGCATTCAGGGTTTGTGAACCACCACCGCTGTGTCCCCAAATGCCTACACGGCTTTCATCAATGAAGTCCCAGCGTTCCAGCATTTGTTGCAGCGCATCGTATTGGTCGCGTACAGTAACAACGCCCAGGTTCTTGTAAATAGAGCGGCGCCAGTCAAAGCCGCGTGGAGACTTGGTGCCGCGGTTATCAATAGACGCAACAATATAGCCCTGCTGTGTCAGCATGGTATGCCATAAATACAATGAGCCGCCCCATTTATTCGCAACGGTTTGCCCCCAGGGTTCACCGTAAACGTAGAACAAAATGGGGTATTCTTTACTGGGGTCGAAGTCAGTCGGCTTCATAATGTAGCCGTCCAGCTCTAAACCGTCGCGAGCTTCCACCCGGAAAAACTCAACCGGTTGTTTCTGCACCTGTTCAACCGCTTGCTGTGCTTCATTATTGTCAACCACAGTACGAATAACTTCGTGATCCGGCAGTGAAATCATATTAGTAACCGGAACCTGGTTGACCGAACTAAAGGTATGTTCAGCGTATTTGGCGTCTTGTGAAATGCTGTAACTGTGGGTGCCGTCCATGTCCGGTGTAAGGCGCTCTAAGCGACCGCTACCGTCTAAGCTGGCGCGGAACAGGTAACGCTCCAGAGGTGTTTCCGGTGAGGCAATAAAATAGACCCAGCCGTTTTCTTCGTTCACACGCAGTACTTCAACTACGTCCCAGTTACCGCGGGTAATGGCGGTGGTTCTGCCTGAGTCGCGTTGCACTCGGTAAATATGGCGATAACCGCTGCGCTCGCTTAACCAGGTAAACTCGCGACCATCATTTAAAAAGTGAATGTCGTCGACATACTCAGCCCACGAGTCGGTGCTTTCGCGTAACAACTCCTGACTACGACCGGTTTCAATCTCACTGATAAAAGCGCGGTTAATGTGCTGCTTGCGGGTCAGTTGTTGAATTAACAGTTTTTCGCTGTTGCCTGCCCAGTTCATGCGCACCAGGTAATGCTGGCGAGGGTCACCGGGAATATTCATCCATTTTGTTTGACCGCCACTGGCCGGCATTACCCCAATGCGCATAGCGGCATTAGTTTCACCCACTTTCGGGTAGGGGAACTCTTTTAACGTTGGATAGAGTTCGTCGGTGTTGTTGATCATGGTGAATATTGGTGTGCCTTCGGTGTCCAGCTGCCAGTACACAATGTGCTGGCCATCCGGGCTCCAGCGAAAACCGTCGCGCAGGAAAAACTCTTCTTCGTTAACCCAGTCGAAGGTACCGTTAACGATAGTGTCGCTGCCGTCGCTGGTCAGCGCGCTGACAGTGAAGCTGCTAAGGTCCTGCACGTAAATGTTGTTCTGCATAACAAACGCGACTTTTGTGCCTTGCGGATTAAACTTAGCAAACTGCAGAGTCGATTCGGGTGCATTCCCGCCCAGTTGGCGTAATTCGTTGTTGTTGCGGTTTAGCACCCAGTAATCGCCCAGAGTATGGGTACGCCACGAACGCTTGGTATTGGTGAAAATAAGCACTTTATCGCCATTGTCGGACCAGACGTAATTGGCAATATCCAGCGCTTTGTCCTTACCTTTCGGGGTAAGCTGTTCAGCACTGACTAAAACCGTGCGCTCGTTGGTTTCCGGGTGATAACGAACAATATCGCGGCCATCTGCCGAATTGGATTGCTCTAAAGTCGTGTAACCTGAACCGTCTTCCAGCCAGCGAGTTGGGGCCGGGCGGTTAATACTGAAGGTATCGCTGGCGAATATTTTTTCCGCTGTCAGCTGGCTAACGCCTGTTATTTCAGCTTCATTGGAGTCCGCAGTGGATTGTCCACCCAGGTTACTACAGGCACTTAAGGTGATAATGGCCGTTAATCCGACCAATAAGCGCAAAGATCGAAAAGAAGTGTCAGACATGACATTTACCTTTATTCTGATTTATTAACGAACTGATAATACCGCAAAAAACGCAGGAAACCACATAAGCGTGGTTGAAGACTAGCGCAAAGCCCCAATATCCATTGTAAGCATTTTGAAAAATTGAGGTAAAAATGAGCCATAACCCGCTATTAGAACAGAGCCAGCTTCCGGACTTTGAGCAAATTAAACCCGAACATATTCAACCCGCTGTTGAAGAGTGCATAAAACACGCTCGAAAAACCATCGATGAAGTACTGGAACGTGGTGATTTTAGCTGGAATGGTTTGATTGAGCCTTTGACCGATGCAGATGAAAAGCTTGAGCATGTCTGGGCGCCGGTGTCGCATTTGAACTCGGTAGTAAGCACGCAGGAACTGCGTGATGCGCATGACAGCTGCCTGCCATTGTTGTCGGACTATGCGACCTATGTAGGACAGCACAAAGGCTTGTTTGACGCTTATCAGGCACTGCGTGAAAGTGACGAGTTCGATACCTTGACCGAGGCTCAGCAAAAGCTCATTAACGACACTTTGCGTGACTTTCGTTTGTCGGGTGTGGACTTACCTGAAGATAAAAAGAAACGTTATGCCGAAATTTCATCGCGGCTGTCTGACTTGTCTTCAACCTTCAGCAACAACTTGCTGGATGCCACCCACGCATGGACTTGCCTGATTAACGATGAAAGCCGGCTTGCGGGTTTGCCGGAAAGCATTAAAGAAGCAGCAAAAGAAACGGCAGCAGATCAGGAAAAAGAGGGTTGGCTGTTCACTTTAGATATTCCAAGTTATCTGCCGGTAATGCTGTACGCCGAAGACCGGGAACTGCGCAAAGAAATGTATCAGGCTTTTGTGACTCGCGCGTCGGAAACTGGGCCTAATGGCGGAGAGTTCGATAACTCTGAGGTTATGAACGAAACTCTGGCTTTGCGTCATGAAATGGCGGAGCTGTTAGGTTTTAACGACTTTGCTGAAATGTCGCTGGCGACGAAAATGGCCGAGTCACCGGAGCAGGTGTTAGATTTTGTGCAGGATCTTGCCAACAAGTCCAAAGCACAGGCGAAAGCCGAGTATGCTGAAATTGAAACCTTTGCGGTAGAGCAAGGCGTGGAGAAAATGGAAGCCTGGGATGTTCCTTATTTTAGTGAGCAGTTAAAACAGCAGCGCTACTCTATTTCTGATGAACTGTTACGCCCGTACTTTCCAGAGCAACAAGTGCTAAACGGTTTGTTTGAGGTGGTTAAGCGCTTGTTTGGTATGACGGTTAGCGAGCAAAAAGACGTAAAAACCTGGCATGAGAATGTGCGCTTTTTCCGCATTCACGATGCGGACGGACATTTGCGTGGCAGCTTCTATCTGGATCTCTATGCGCGTTCAGGCAAGCGCGGTGGTGCCTGGATGGCGGACTTTGTTGGCCGCAGAGTGCATGCCGACGGCGAATTGCAAAACCCGGTGGCCTTTTTAACCTGTAACTTTAGCAAACCGGTGGGTGGTAAGCCTGCACTCTTTACTCACGATGAAGTGCTGACATTATTCCATGAGTTTGGTCATGGTTTGCACCACATGTTAACTCAGGTCGATACCGCTGGTTTGTCTGGTATTAACGGTGTCGAATGGGACGCAGTTGAGCTGCCCAGTCAATTTCTGGAAAACTGGTGCTGGGAACCTGAAGCACTGGCATTAATATCCGGACACTATGAAACTGGTGAGCCGTTGCCACAAGAGCTGCTGGAAAAAATGCTGGCTGCACGCAATTACCAGTCGGCTATGCAAATGATGCGACAGTTGGAGTTTTCATTGTTTGATATGCGTATTCATCATGAATTTGACGCAAACACGGGTGCGCGAATTAGCGAAATTTTAGATGACGTGCGTCAGCAAACTTCAGTACGTATTCCACCGGAATACAACCGTTTTCAGCACAGTTTTGGTCATATCTTTGCTGGCGGTTATGCGGCAGGTTATTACAGTTACAAATGGGCTGAAGTGCTGTCGTCTGATGCATTTGCACGCTTTGAAGAGGAAGGCATATTTAACGCCACAACCGGGCGAGACTTTTTACATGTCATTCTGGAACGCGGTGGCAGTCGTAAAGCCGCAGATTTATTCCAGGAGTTTCGTGGGCGTGAACCGAGTGCCGAAGCTTTGTTACGTCATAGCGGCATAGTAGCCTGATGTAAGCATCAGGCTGCGACAGCCATTACCAGGTTAACGACGCCGACTAAACCAAAGACTAATAGAATGGTAAGAATAACGCCAATAATGATGTAGGCTTTCGGGCTCCCATGCTGGAAGTCTCGTTGGCGGTTTTTTTCTGTTTGCACACCCAAAAAAGCCGCCAACACACTCATAACCATATTGAAGAAACCTGGTTTCGAGGTTTTGTTTTCGGTAGATTCAGACATTAATCGGTGTATTCGTTTTGGTAACGTGTGTTTTTGGTGTCGCTTGAACTTGAGATTAACTCAATCAAATCGAAGAAGTGAAATTGTACGGAACGGCTGTCGCCTTTTAACCAGCTAAACCATGTCACTTGATCTGCAGCTAATTGACACTCGACAGAGGTGTTACTTTGATCTTTTTCAGTAACAAGTTGTTGGCAGCGTTGAGTGGGATTTTGCTGAGCAACGAGCGAGGAAGGACTCACAATAGCAAACGCAGTAAACGCAGCTAATGCCAGTGATGTTATTATTGTGAGTAATCGCATGAAATTCCCTCTCAAGTCTTGATTGACTAATTTATCAGCGATTTTGTAAAAATTCTAGTCATCACTGCGAATTTTTTTGTCAGGGGTTAACTGCTACAATAAGCATCATTTTGAAATAGGTCAGGAAAACGAACGATGAAACCATTAATTGCACCGTCAATACTGTCTGCGGACTTTGCCCGTTTAGGGGAGGAAGTTGACGCGGTATTGAGCGCCGGCGCCGATGTCGTGCATTTTGACGTAATGGATAACCACTATGTGCCTAACCTGACAATAGGTCCTATGGTTTGCAAAGCGTTGCGTGATTATGGAATTGAAGCACCAATTGACGTGCATTTAATGGTTAAGCCCGTTGACCGTATTATTCCTGACTTTGCAGAGGCAGGGGCTTCTATCATTACCTTCCATCCGGAAGCCTCCGACCATGTTGACCGGACTTTGCAGCTCATTCACGAACATGGCTGCCAGGCGGGGTTGGTTCTAAACCCTGCAACACCGCTGCATTATCTTGATCATGTTATGGATAAAGTGGATGTCATTTTACTGATGTCAGTTAACCCGGGATTTGGTGGACAGTCTTTTATTTCGTCAACGCTTGATAAGCTCCGAGCGGTGCGCAAGCTGATAGATAACAGTGGGCGAGATATTCGGTTGGAAGTGGATGGCGGTGTTAAGGTGTCAAATATTGGTGAAATTGCGAAAGCGGGCGCGGACATGTTCGTTGCCGGTTCAGCTATTTTTAATGCGGATGATTACGCCAGTGTCATCCAGACAATGCGCGATGAAATCGGCGCGGTAACAGGTTCTTAGAGGAAACAGGAATGTCGAAACCAATTGTGTTAAGTGGTTGTCAGCCGTCGGGGCAATTGTCTATTGGTAATTACATTGGCGCACTACGTCAGTGGGTTAATATGCAAGACACTCACGAGTGTAAATTTATGCTGGTTGATCAGCACGCCATTACTGTACGTCAGGAGCCGGAAAAATTGCAGCAGGCAACCCTGGACGGGCTGGCTTTGTACCTGGCTTGTGGCCTTGACCCAGCGAAAAGCACTGTGTTTATTCAGTCGCATGTACCCGAACATACTCAACTTGCCTGGGTTTTGAACTGCTACACTCAAATGGGTGAGCTAAACCGCATGACGCAGTTTAAGGATAAGTCTCAGCGTCACGCTAGTAATATTAACGCGGGTTTGTTTACTTACCCGGCGCTAATGGCGGCAGACATTCTGTTGTACCAGGCGAATGAAGTGCCGGTGGGCGATGACCAGAAGCAGCACCTGGAAATGACCCGTAATGTTGCTGAGCGTTTTAATAACTTGTATGGCGATATTTTTACGATTCCGGAGCCAATGATTCCAAAAGTCGGTGCGCGGGTCATGTCATTGCAGGAGCCGACTAAGAAAATGTCAAAGTCGGACGATAACCCGAATAACTTTGTAGGTTTATTGGAAGAACCGAAGAAGATTCTGAAGAAAATTAAGAAAGCCGTTACCGACTCCGACGAGCAGGCGCGCATTTACTTTAATCAGGAAGAAAAGCCGGGTGTATCGAATTTACTGAGCATTATGTCTGCTGCCACGGGTAAGTCGATAGACGAGCTGGTACCGGACTATGAAGACAAAATGTACGGGCATTTAAAAGTAGATGTGGCAGAGTCTGTGGTGGCCATGCTGGAACCTATTCAACAGCGGTACCACGACATGCGTAATGACCAGGCATTTTTGCAACAGGTTATGAAACAAGGCGCTGATAAGGCACGTGAAGCCTCAGCAAAAACGTTGTCAGATGTTTACAAAGCGGTAGGTTTTGTACCCTACCCAGGATAAATTTAATTATGCTAGAGAGATCTTCGGAACAGCGCGAAAAAGAGTTGCTGAACAGTGTTGAAACCATGGCAAACATTGGCAGCTTTTGGTACGAACCTGCGTCTGGAGATTTATATTGGAGCCCTCAGTTAAGAGAGATTCATGGAGTCGGGCAGGATGAGCCTATCACCTATGAACAGGCTATGGCGTTTCATTTGCCTGAGTACCGTGAAAATATAGAGCACTTAGTCGAACAGAGTTTTCAGCACTGTCATAGCTGGTCGGCAGAAAGTTGCCTTAAAGACAGAAGCGGATTAATTCATTGGGTTGCTATTACAGGCATTACCCGAACGTTAAAAAATGGCGACGTGGCGCTGTTTGGTGCAATTCAGGACATAACGGTTAAAAAGTACCGTTTGCAGCAGTTACAAGAGCAAACTAACACTTTAAGAAGCACGCTGGATAACTTACTGGATGCTGTTATCACCATCGACAGCAATGGCATTATTATTAACTTTAGCGCGCCGGCTGAGCGCATGTTCGGTTACAGCGCCACTGAAGTTAAAGGTAAGAACGTCAATGTATTAATGCCCGAACCGTATGCCCGTGAACATGATCATTATCTTGATGCATACCAAAAAACTGGCCGTGCACGCATTATCGGTATTGGTCGTGAGGTACAGGCTAAGCGTAAAACTGGAGAAGTGTTCCCTATTGACTTAGCGGTAACCGAGGTCACGCACTCGGGTGAAACGCAATATATTGGCGTTATACGGGATATTACCGAACAAAAGGAAAATGCCCGTAAGCTCGAGTATTTAGCCAATTTTGATGAACAAACCGGACTCCCAAACCGACACCGATTTCTTGACCTTGTTGAGAAACGTATTGAAAGCCAGCTCCCCATTGTTGTGGCAGCCATTAATATCGATTTCTTTAATCGCGTGAATACGATTCACGGACACGAGGAAGGTGACCGTGTTATTCAGCTAATTGCGCAGCGTCTGAGAAAAACCATTGGTGATTCAGGCTGGATAGCGAGAGATCTCGGTGACCGATTTTGGGTGGGGGTCATGCTGGATTCTACTGATAACAGCTTGAGCATTATTGAGGAGCTACATAGCGTATTACGCGAACCTTTCAAAACGGCATTTCAGACGCATTACTTAACCGCAAGCATTGGGGTCAGTTTAAGTGATAAAGATGAAAATGCTTCCGGACTGCTGTCACAGGCTGATACGGCCACGTCTAATGCTCGGCATAGCGGCCGGGATAAAATTGCAGTTTACAGAGCTGAAATATCCGAGTCCGTTGTAACTGACGCTAAAACAGAGTTGGCTTTACGAGGGGCTTTGGGTCAGGGACAGTTCGAGTGCTGGCTTCAATCTAAAGTCGATACTGATGGTGTTGTCTGTGGTGCGGAGGCTTTAATGCGTTGGCGTAATAAAGCAGGAGAAATTATTCCTCCAGATCAATTTATTCCGGTCGCAGAACGCTTTAAGTTAATTATCCCTATGGCTAAAGAATTGTTGAGTCAGGTGGCTTTTGTCGTGCGGCAACTGAGCGATAAAGGTCTCAACGATCGTATTGCGGTTAATGTCAGCCCAATTGAATTTTTACAAGCAGACTATGCGGATACGGTAGAGAATATGTTCGCTGAACACGGGGCACCGCTAAACCAGTTAACTATTGAAATTACAGAAAATTTATTACTGGCTGACCCTGAAATAGTTCAACAAAGGATGTCCCGACTAGCCAAGTTGGGTGTCTTATTTTCCATAGATGATTTTGGAACGGGCTACTCTAATTTTATTCGTATTCAGCAGCTGCCGATAGGCGAGTTAAAAATAGACAGACAGTTTGTCCAACTTGCAGAAGAGAACGATAAACATAGAGGATTATTGTTGGCTATGCTGAATATGACTAAATCCCTATCGGTTTCTTCAGTAGCCGAAGGCGTAGAAACTGAAACTCAGGTTAAATTACTGAAAGAAAATGGCGCTGATTTATTGCAGGGGTTCTATTTTGCGCGGCCAGACCATTTTCAAGACTGGCTGAGTGGCCGACTGACTTAGCAGTATGATTGTATTAATTGATAACTTTGACTCATTTACTCACAATCTGGCCCGCTACTTTCGGGAATTAGGTGTAGACGTTAGTGTTTTCAGAAATAACGAATTAACCCTTACCGACATAGAGCAACTAGAACCGCAAGCGCTCGTTGTATCGCCGGGCCCTTGTACTCCCAACGAGTCAGGGATATCTTTGGCGGCCATTGAGCACTTTCATACAAAGTTACCAATATTAGGTGTGTGCCTTGGTCATCAGGCATTGGCACAAGTTTTTGGTGCAAGCGTTGTTCGGGCAGAAAATGTTATGCACGGAAAAACCAGTGTGATAAGACACTCAGGGGAAGGGCTTTTCCGGCAGCTGAATAACCCCTTAGAAGTGACCCGCTATCATTCGTTGGTTGTTTCTCCTGAGAGCTTATCTACAGATTTTATTATTGATGCCGATACGTTAAGCAAAAATGGGCAATTTGAGATTATGTCGATAAGACACCGAAATTTACCACTGTTTGGTGTCCAGTTTCATCCTGAATCTGTTATGACGGCACAAGGACATAGTCTGTTAGCGAATTTTTTACGTTATATACGATAATCAGTAAGTAGTATTTTCTCTGCTTATTCAACATAATACAGCCGCAGTTCAGCTAATACCGAGGTAACATGTTCCACTTTTTTGCGGGTACCACAGAAGGTGGTAGTAACGATCCCGCTTTGCGCTTAGAAAAACGCTTTATTAACTATCTCATAAGCTTTCCGTTTGCGCGTAAAACTCGTTCAAAAGAAGATGGTACCGACAATGAAGTGCATGAGCAGCGACGTAAGCTTTTAGAAGTTGAGCGTCTGAACTATGAAGAGCGGGATCGCAAAGCGCAGGCGCGTCAGCGTTATGCCGATCGTATTTCTGATGAATTGCATGAAGAGATTTATCATCGTGCGTTGAAAGCCATAGAAGATGGCGACTACATCAGCGAGCGCTTGATCCCACTGCCTGAGAAACTACCTGAATTACTCGATACGCTTAGCATGAAAGCCGCGTCTATGCGCCGGATTGAGTCTGTTGTGCAAGGCATGGACTGGTTCCATACGGGACTAATCCGTACGGTCAATCAACCACCATTTATTGACCGGAATAAGCAGGTAAAAATTGATAATCTGCGGGTGGCCATGAGCTTCGTGGGTACCGAAAATTTGCGCCTGCTAGCCCCTGCCTACATTATGCAAAACTGGTTGCCGCCGGCTACGCAACCGTTCACCTTATTCCGCCGGAAAATTTGGGAGCATTCGCTGGGTACGGCTATTGCCGCGCACAATATTGCGGTAGAGCGTAACCTGCGAGATCCGGTTTTAGCTTATACCATTGGTATGTTCCATGAGCTGGGAAAAATTGCCTTAACCAAGCTGTATTTGCGTTTATTTGATGAGGTACAGCGCGAATTCGCTATGCAAAGTGTTAACGATAAGTCACCAGAGCGTCACAATACTATTGTCAACTTGACTCCGGATGAACGCTTTCTGCGCGATTTAATGTTGGAAAAGGATAAGGACGTAAGTTACCTGGTTGCTGAAGGCTGGGGATTAAAGCGAGTTCCGGTAAGCGAACACTTACTAGCTTTTACACAAAGTAAAACGAAAGAGCAAGGATATGAATCTGAATATGCTGAAGCGTTAGCTCAGGCCAATGCTTATTGCGAATTCAGAATGCTGCGGGAAGTAGACCTTGCCAGTCTGGAAGAGGGTAAACACCTGTTAAACAAGCATTCAATAAAGTCAGAAACTGTCGCTCGTTTGCACAATGTGAGTTTAAAACGCCCGCCAATTGTGGTGCCTGAATAGAAGCTTCAACATTCAAACTCGGTGTCGATTAATAAATGATCGAATACCTTATTGATATGCGCTTCCTCGTCAGTGAAGCGCACGCCAACACTTATCATTCCATAGTCTTTGCGTTGGTTCATAATTTGACCTGAAAGAGTCAGAGGATCTCTCTGAGAACCTGAACCTATACTGATCTTTATATTCATGTGAGTGACATTACCCGTCTGGCTCTGCGCCTTAAACACAATTTGGCAACCGGCAGAAGAAATATCGACAATAACGCCACTGGCTAACTTCTTTTTGTTTTTGGTCTGAGTGCCATCAGCAGTAACATCAACTGGAATATGAGTTCGTACACGCCGTTGTGCCCGCAATGCGCGATTCTCTATTTGTTTCGGATAATCCAGATACAGCAACCGGAAAGGAATATTAGAGACGGCCCGGATCTTTGTTTTAAAAGCCAGGCATTCACCCGCTTCTCCCTCTAAAACCAAGCGAACAATAACCGGGTTACCTTCATATAAAACATCGGCGTAGCTGCCATCAGTGCGCGGGTTAGGCTGCTTCAACAATAAATAGTTACCGGTGTCAAAGCCCACAACCTGAAGCTTGGTGCGTACCTTGGTCGCCGAAGAAAACTCAACATCAATTACGTCGCCCGGGCGTAAGTAGGTCAGCTTTAAGTGGGGTTGAGATGAGGCGTTCAGGGGCGGAGTCTGATTTTCCATAACGTCTTTTCCAGCCGAACATTTATTCAATAATTCAGGCTAAATTAACGCGAGTTAAAAATCAATGTAATTCTGCGTAGTTAAATGTTAACTCAGTAGGTTCATTTTTTCTGGCCTAAAAAATAATGACTAAAGATTCATCGTTTCAGCATGCATTAGCATAACTATTCGTATCTTATGCAAGAAAAGCGTAAACCCTCGGTTTTAGGGATTTATAACTGAATTATCACAGACAAACTGCACAAATTTTGGCATAATAGCGGGCTACTTTTAGAGATGAATTTGTTGACACCTTTGTTAACTCGCTAAGGCGATAAGGACGAGAGTAATGACAGACAATAAGACAGTAAACCGTGAAATGTTTAATGATGTAATGGTTCCGAACTATAACCCGGCATCAATGGTTCCCGTTAAAGGAGAAGGTGCTCGTGTTTGGGATCAGGAAGGTCGCGAGTATGTCGACTTTGCCGGCGGCATCGCTGTGAACTGTCTTGGTCATTGCCATCCGGCGATGGTGTCTGCCCTGCAGGAGCAGAGCCAGAAGCTGTGGCATTTAAGTAATGTTTTTACTAACGAACCGGCAATTCGCCTGGCGAAGAAATTAACTGAAGCCACCTTTGCCGATCGTGTTTACTACGCTAACTCTGGTGCTGAAGCTAACGAAGCAGCATTAAAGCTGGCACGTCGCTGGGCAATTGAAAAGCATGGCGAGCATAAGCAACAAATTATTGCTTTCACTAAAGGCTTCCATGGGCGTACCTTCTTTACCGTAACCGTGGGTGGTCAGCCAGCTTACTCTGACGGCTTTGGCCCAAAACCTGGTGCGATTGAGCATGTGGACTACAACAATATTGACGCGCTAAAAGAACTGATTTCCGACAAAACTTGCGCTGTAATGATGGAACCATTGCAAGGTGAAGGCGGTGTAGTTACTCCAGACGTAGAGTTTGTTAAAGCGGTACGTGAGCTGTGTAACGAAAACGACGCGTTATTGATTTTTGACGAAGTACAAACAGGTTTTGGTCGTACCGGTAGCCTTTATGCGTACGAGCAGCTGGGCGTGACGCCGGACATTCTGACTTCAGCAAAAGCATTGGGCGGCGGTTTTCCTATTGGCGCTATGCTAACAACGACGGAAATTGCTGAGCACCTTAAACCGGGTACACACGGCAGTACATATGGCGGTAATCCACTGGCCTGCGCGGTATCAGAAGCGGTATTTGATGTTGTAAATACGAAAGAAACGCTGGACGGCGTGAAGCAACGTGAGCAGTGGTTCAAAGAGCAACTAACAGCAATTAATGAAAAATATAACGTGTTCAGCGAAATTCGCGGTCAGGGCTTATTGCTTGGTGCGGCAATGAATGAAGAGTACGAAGGGCGTGCGCGCGACTTCTTGCTGGCCGGCCAGGAGCATGGCGTTATGGTACTGATTGCCGGTGCTAATGTGGTGCGCTTTACCCCGTCGCTGGTTATTTCTGAAGAAGACATTAAAGAAGGCCTGCAGCGCTTTGAAAAAGCCGTTGCCCAGGTCGTTGGTCAATAACTGAGGCTGTTTTATGTTGCTAATCAGACCCATTAAGCCGTCAGATTACGAAGCGTTATACCAGTGTGCGATTGAGTCCGGTCATGGTTTTACTTCTTTACCGGTAGACCAGTCGCTGCTGGAGCGCCGCATTAACGCGGCGCAAAAAGCATTCGCTAAAGATACCGTTGAAACACCGGGCGATGAAAGCTATCTGTTTGTTATGGAAGATACCGAAACCGGTACTATTGCAGGTGTCAGTGGTATTGAAGCCGCGGTGGGTTTGAATGAAGCCTTCTGGCATTACCGTTTAGGTAAAGTTGTGCATCATTCAGAGAAGCTCAATATTTATAATGCACTGGAAACCTTAACCTTGTGTAATGACTACACCGGTGTTTCCGAGCTATGCACACTGTTCTTGCGTGAACCTTACCGGCACAATATGAACGGACGTACATTGTCACGTTTCCGTATGCTGTTTTTAGCGCAATTTAAACAGCGTTTCAGCGACTGGGTAATAGCCGAAATGCGTGGTGTTTCAGATGAAAATGGTGATTCGCCATTCTGGAATTGGCTGGAAGAGAACTTTTTCTCAATGGACTTTCCTAAAGCCGACTACTTAAGTGGCATTGGCGATAAAGTCTTTATTTCTGAACTGATGCCACGCTTCCCTATTTATACTAATTTGTTGAGTAAAGAAGCACAGGCGGTTGTCGGTAAAGTTCACGACAATACCCGGCCGGCACTGAAACTGCTGGAATCCGAAGGCTTTCGTTTTCGCGGGTTCGTCGATATATTTGATGCAGGGCCAACGGTTGAAGCTGAAGTGTGTAATCTTAACAGTGTCCGTAACAGTCGTTTAGTGACGGTAACGGTAAGCGAATCTAAAGCGGAAGATGAAGGCATTCCTCATATTGTCTGCAATACGCAACTGAAGAACTTCCGTGCGACCAAACTGTCTTTACCGGCAGGTGCAGACGAACTCGTATTGACGACAGAACAAGCCCAGGCAATGCATTTAGAAAGCGGCGATGAAGCCCGCATTGTTGCACTCTAAGCAGGAGTATTTGTATGACGAACAGTATTCAATTTATTGATGGTTGTTGGGAAGCTGGTGAAGGTCAGCTGTTCAAATCGATTGATCCGGCACGAAACGAAGTTATCTGGAGTGGCGAAGCTGCCAGTGAACCTCAGGTTGAAAAGGCCATTCTGGCAGCACGGGCGGCATTTCCGGATTGGTCCGGTCGCAGCGTGGAAGAGCGCCTAGCTATTTGTAAGAAATTTTCAGAGTTACTGGACGAAAATAAAGAGCATCTGGCTCGCACTATGGCTAAAGAAACTGGCAAACCGGTTTGGGAAACACGTACCGAAGTTGGCGCTATGATGGGTAAGGTGGCGATTTCAGAACGAGCCTACCATGAACGCACCGGTACGGTTGAAAACGATATGCCGGGCGCAAAAGCCTTTATTCGCCACAAGCCGCACGGCGTGGTCGCTGTTTATGGCCCTTATAACTTTCCGGGGCATCTGCCTAACGGTCACATTGTTCCGGCGCTTATTGCGGGTAATACCGTGGTATTCAAACCAAGCGAACTGACTCCTATGGTGGCCCAGGAAACCGTTAAGTTATGGGAAAAAGCAGGCATCCCGGCGGGGGTTCTTAACCTGGTTCAGGGCGAAGTTGACACGGGTAAGGCATTGTCAGCACACCCACAAATTGATGGTCTGTATTTCACCGGCTCATCAAACACTGGGCATTTGTTACACAAACAATTTGGCGGTCGTCCTGATAAGATTCTGGCACTGGAAATGGGCGGTAACAACCCATTGTTGGTGACGAATGTGGCTGATATTGATGCAGCGGTACACAATATCGTGCACTCGGCTTTCATCACTTCTGGTCAGCGCTGCACTTGCGCACGTCGCTTGTTTATCGAAGATTCTGAGCAAGGCCGTGCTGTACTGGAACGTCTCATTGAAGTCACTGAAAATATTCTGGTCGACGATTACGAAGCTGATCCACAGCCATTCATGGGGGCTATGATTTCTGCTAAAGCTGCGGGCGAAATGGTCGATGCACAGAATGAGCTGTTGCATAAAGGAGCTAAGTCATTAGTTCGTATGAAGCAGGCTGACTCGAAGAAAGGGTTTGTCACTCCGGGTATTGTGGATGTAACCGGAGTTGAAAATTTACCGGACGACGAGCATTTTGGACCATTATTGAAAGTGTATCGTTTTAAAGATATTGATGCGGCTATCAAAGAAGCGAACAATACGCGTTATGGTCTGTCTGCTGGTGTTTTGTGTGATGATGAGCAAACCTATCGTTACTTCTTTAAACACATTCGTGCAGGTATTGTGAATTGGAATAAGCCGATTACTGGTGCCAGCAGTGCCGCACCTTTTGGAGGCATTGGCGCAAGCGGTAATCACCGTGCTAGTGCGTATTATGCGGCGGACTATTGCGCGTACCCGGTTGCCTCTGTGGAAGCTGACAGCATGAGCTTACCTGAGAGTTTAGCTCCAGGGCTTAAATTTTAATCGCAATCTGTGCTAGCTTAGTGGCTAGGCAACGTATGGGTTGCCTGGCCGCGAGACAAAGAGAAACAGATGATAGTTGAAACAGACGGATACATTGAGCTAATCCAGTACCTGACAGGTCAGTTACCGGTCTTCACTGAGCAAAGTAGCAGCGCAAAAACTGCAGACTATACTTTGCGTGACTTTATGGAAGAGCGTTTGTCAGAAAGCATGATGGCAGTGTTTGAGCAGAACGAGCTCGATGAAGCTTTGCGGCTGAATATTGTCCGGGAAACGGATGCTATTGTTTACGATTTGGAAGAAGTGTTATCCAAAGTTTTGGATACACACCCGACTCCGCAGCAGGAAGCCTTCATTAATGAGTTTGTTGGTCTGGTAAAAAACCTTTTCGATGAGCGCCTGCAAAGTTACCGACTGTAGTCTTTTATCGATTTCAGCAAGGATATTCAATGTCAGCAAATAGCATGAATGCAAAGGTTGCCTGGTTAGACGGCATGACTTTTGTGGCTACCTCAGGTAGTGGTCATCAAGTGGTCATGGATGGTGACAACCCCGGCAAAGCCCCGAGTCCTATGGAAATGGTACTCATGTCCGCAGGAAGCTGCGCGTCTGTTGACGTGGTCAGTATATTGCAAAAAGCTAAGCAGAACCTTCAGCGCTGCTATTGTGAGTTGTCAGGAACCCGTGCCGATTCAGTACCAAAGGTTTTTACTGACATTCATCTGGAGTTCGTGATTGTGGGCACGGATATTAACGAAAAGCACGTAGAGCGTGCGGTGAAACTGTCAGCCGATAAGTACTGTTCGGTGGCTAAAATGCTGGAAGCGTCGGTTAATATTACCCACAGTTACCGTATTGAACCTCCTCAACAAGACGACTGATCTTTGAATTATCGACACATTTTTCATGCCGGCAATTTTGCCGATGTTTTTAAGCATTTGCTTCTGGCGCGAGCGCTGGAGTATTTTCAGCAAAAGAGTAAGCCCTACTTTGTACTCGATACTCACGGTGGTATCGGTTACTACGATTTGCAAGGTGATCAGGCCGTAAGAACTGCCGAAGCCGAACAGGGTATTGTCCGTTTTGCTCAATACTCAGCCGAAGAACCCTTAGCCGGCGCTTATTTAAACACCGTGCGTCAATTAAACGAAGAGCAAGGTAAGCTTAGGTATTACCCTGGTTCACCAGTCATAACCTCTGAATTTTTACGCGAAAATGACCGGTTAGTTGTTTGTGAACTGCATAAAGAAGACGCAGAGACCCTTAAAAACACCCCTTTGGGTCGGCACAAACAAGTGCAAATACTGGCTCCCATGGACGGTTATCAGGCTGTGCGTGCGCAACTGCCCCCTGCTGAAAAGCGTGGGTTGGTACTTATTGACCCGCCTTTTGAAAACACCACGGAGTTTGACGATGTGGTCAGCGCGTTGGAACAGGGCTTAAAACGCTGGCAAAGCGGTAGCTTTGCGGTTTGGTACCCCATTAAAGATGAGTTGAAAACGGCTGCTTTTCACCGTGATGTTGGTGCTTTGCCAGGTCTGCCTAAGACTCTGATTATGGAACTGAATATACGCACCAATGATGAGCGTAAAGGGCTTCACGGCTGTGGCTTTCTCTGGATCAATCCGCCTTATGGCGTGGTGCAGGACAGCGAGCATCTGTTACCCGTCTTGTGCAAAACTCTCGCTCAGGATAAAGGTGCCAACTTTCACAGTAGATGGTTAGTTAGTGAGTAGTTACTTATTTACTTGATATCCAGTCAACCTGTCGGCGAACCTGGTTTTTCCTTTCCATAATTTGTTCTATCAGCGGTGTCAGAATAAGCTCCATGGCTAAGGCCATTTTCCCGCCGGGCACAACCAGGGTACTGGTACGCGACATGAAAGAGCCGTCTATCATCTGCAGGTAATAGGGGAAGTCGACATTCTTAATACCCCGAAAACGAATAACAACAAAGCTCTCGTCCAGTGACGGAATATCCTTGGCACTGAAAGGGTTGGACGTATCAACCGTAGGCACTCGCTGGAAGTTGATATGAGTACGCGAAAACTGGGGAACAATATGGTGAATGTAATCTTCCATGCCACGAATAATGCTGGTGGTAACCGCTTCACGTGAATGGCCCCGCTCTGATGTATCGCGAATCAACTTCTGGATCCACTCAAGGTTAACAATAGGCACCATGCCGATTAATAAATCGACATACTGAGTGACATCGTACCCGTCACCGCAAACACCGCCATGCAGGCCTTCATAGAAAAGCGCATCGGTATTTTCAGGGAGCTCTTCCCAGGGCGTAAAAGTCCCGGGCATTTGGTTATAAGGCACGGCATCATCAAAGCTGTGTAAATAGCGACGCACTTTGCCGTTGCCGGTTTGTGAATAAGAACGGAATAAGGATTCTAACCGGTCAAAGTCATTGGCTTCGGCACCAAAATAACTGATATGACGACCCTGTTCCTGAGCTTTGCGAATAGCCAAGTCCATTTCAGGGCGGGAGTAGCGATGAAAGCTGTCACCTTCTACAAATGCTGCACTCACATCTAACGAACGAAAGATATGGCGTACGGCTTGTCCTGTGGTAGTTGTTCCTGCTCCTGATGAACCGGTAACGGCAATAATCGGGTGCTTTGATGACATAACATTCTCGCAAACTAAATAAGAACAGTTGTTATACTGACCTGATTTACTAAGGTCAAGGTAAACCCAACGCTTTAATAATGAGGAGGGGGTGGTTCATCTGCCGGATCTGAGTCAGTCGACTGATTCTCCTGCATTTGTTTCAGCCGCTTTCCTAACCAGCGAATTTGTTTTTGCATTTCACTCATTTGCTGAGTTTGCTCAGTAACCCGTTTATTCAATGAATCAATGGTGTCTTCCTGAAAGGTTAATTGCATTTCAAGGTTAGTTAATTGCGCTTCTATTTTTTCTACTGTCATTCTTTAATACCTGTTAAATCAATACTCCACCACTCAGCGAGACCCGCAGAACTCTCGCTAATGACCTGTTGTTGTTTTTCATCAAACACGACGGCCAATATGGAAGCGTTGCTCGGATGACCTCCGTCGCGTAAATCAACTCGCCAGTGCGTGAGCTCTTCTCCGGTCGAGGTGTCCCAGATTGCAATTTGACGCGAGGGCGATCCGGTAATGAGGTAATCACCAGAGGCACTAAAGCGCGCCGCACTAAAAATTTTATGGCGTTCTATGAACTTAAGTTTTGAAACAACTTCACCCTTTGGTAGCGAACGGATAATGGCATTATCGATTGCATCTGAGATAAACGCAAAATGGCCATCAGGGTGCAAAGCAACCTGTGTGATCCGCCCATCAAGAGGCCAACGGTGCACAATTTGCCCGCTGCGGGTATCCCATAGTATGGCTGAATGATCATTAGAACCACTGAGCACATAAAAACCGTTGGGAGAAATATCGAGAGCATTAATGTTTTCGGTATGGCCATAAAATTCAATACGCCGTCCTGAGGCAGGATTAAAAGCAACTTGCGTGCCGTCTCGCTTACCCAGTACCACAGTTCCGCCTTTTTTACTGACGACCAGCTTCTGTATACCCCCTGAGCCTATTTTCCAGAAACCCAGGTTTTCACCGCTATTAATATCCCACATGGAAAACTCTTTACGCGATGCGGCAACCGCGACTTCTCCGTCGGCGCTAATATCTACGTCGATTATTTGAGAGACGGCGTTTTCATTATGCTGCCATTGGTACTTTGCATTGGTGGCATAACGAGGCCACAACAGCAAGCCAGCTTCGTCTGTAGAGACCAGACTAAAGTTCCCGTCGTCCGAAATATCAGCGGCGTAGGTACCGTTGTCAGCGTGAATTGTTTTATTGATCTTTTCCGGTGCAGGTTGGCAACCGGTGAGTACAACCAGCAAAATAAACGCACCGCACAGCTTGAGAAAAGGCATAGGCAAGTTCCTTGTGGTTGTGTAGTATGGTTCTGTTAGATAACACTATTATGGCATAGTCCGAAAGGATGCAAGACGATAATTGGAGAAAACGATGAAACAACTGATAAAGCCGTTAGCTATTTCAGCCATCGCGCTGGCACTGACGGCCTGCTCGCAAGAAAAATTTCCGGCTAATGATACGGAATTAAAAACAGACAAAGATAAGCAGGCTTACGCGTTAGGCTCTTCTGTTGGTGGGTTCATTGCGCGTAACCTGGATCGTCAGGAAGAAGCGGACTATATGCTGGAACGTGACATTGTTATTGCCGGCTTTGTCGATGCGGTTAAAGGTGATCCTCAACTGGGTGAAGAAGAAGCTGAAAAAATTCTGAACGCTATGCGCGAAGAGGTCATGGAACATCGTCAGAACGTTTTAGGTAAAAAAGCTGCTGAAGAAGGGAAAGCCTATTTAGCGGAAAACGCGAAAAAAGAGGGTGTGCAATCAACTGACTCGGGTCTTCAGTATGAGGTTCTTGAAGAAGGTGACGGTGTTAGCCCATCGGAAACCGACATGGTAGAAGTTCATTACGAAGGTACGCTGGTTGATGGCGAAGTGTTTGACAGCTCATATGAGCGTGGCGAACCAACATCATTTCCGCTAAACCGCGTTATCCCTGGCTGGACTGAAGGTCTGCAATTGATGAAAGAAGGCGCTAAATACCGTTTCGTGATCCCGTCTGAACTGGCGTACGGTGATCGTGAATTGGGTGATGGTCAAATCCCACCAAATTCAACGCTGATTTTTACTGTTGAGCTGCTTAACGTACAAAAAGACGAACTGGATACCGAATAGGTTCCGTTGCGCTTTCATGTATACAAAAACGCCGGCGAAATGCCGGCGTTTTTATAAATTCAATAAAACTCAGCTTATGCTGTTATTAAATTATGCTCGTCTAAATGATTGAGAAGTTTGTCTTCAAACTCCATTCTTAATTCCAGTGCTTCACCCAGTGCCGATAAATCTCTATCGAAGGTTTCACAGTGATCAGTTGAGCTTATCTCACCATATCTATCATTAAAATCTAACGCAATTTCAGTGGTGTCAGAAATTAAAGGGAATAATTCGTCAGCTAAATCATCAACTGAGTTTCCCTGAGATGAAGCTTCGCGCACAATTTGATCATAAATTTCAAAATGACCACTTGAGACGTAGTCGACTAATTGACCGCAAAAATCGCGGATATCAGTGACGTTGGGTAAGCCCGAGCGAATGCTTTCATAAGGCGGGAGCGCGGCAAGTTTAAAATAATTTACCAGTAAGTTCTGGCGCTCGGATAGCCATAGGTCGATACTTTTATGAGCGCCGGCCCAGCGCTTTTTTGCCTGCTCATTACGGCTTAACATGATACTCTCCGTCTATAGTTTCAGTACCTAATGTAAATTCATAAGCATTAGAACTCAACTGATTTTACAGAAAATCAAACGCATTTGATACGCGGGATTAATATGGCGACTTTGTATTCAAAACCGGCGGCTGATGAACCTGCCTGGTGGTTTGTGGTGAGCTCTGACCATCTCTTTCTGGATGAAAGCGGAGAAGTCCCTTTTGGCTGCCTGCAAGATCTAGGCTTTCCAGACTTAAATGACTACCGGGTAGTGGAAATAGGCGAGCTGCGGGAGCGTAGCTGTTATTTGGTTATGGCCGACTATATGGACGAACAGTTCATTGGTGGTGAGTTTGCACCTTTACGCCAATTACTTACCGTGGACGACATGGAAAAGTTTGCTATGGCAGGCAGAGCCCGGCAATTCAGCGACTTTCTGAATACTCATCGTTTTTGCGGCCGCTGCGGTGCTCGCATGCAAACCATAGAATGGGAGCTGGCGATGCATTGTAATCAGTGCCAGCACCGTTGTTACCCGCGCGTGTCGCCATGCGTTATTGTGGCTATCCGCAAAGATGACAAAATTCTGCTGGCTCAAGGCAAGCGCCATAAGCCCGGCTTACACTCTATATTGGCAGGCTTTGTCGAAGCCGGCGAGAGTCTGGAACAGGCATTAGAGCGTGAAGTTTATGAAGAGGCCGGCATTCGCGTTAAGAACATTCAGTATCATTTAAGCCAGCCCTGGTCTTTTCCTCATTCGCTAATGATGGGTTACACGGCAGACTGGGCAGAGGGTGAATTGCATATCGACCCGTACGAACTGGTGACAGGCGACTGGTTTGCTTTTGACGACCTGCCGGATATTCCGCCCGAAGGGACCATAGCAAGAACTTTGATTGATCTATCTCAAAAGAGGTAAGCACAAGTTTTCATGGAGCCAATGCCTGCGGACTGATAAAATGCCTGGCATTGATGTTGATAAATAATTGGATTCGCTATGACCGCTCCGGCGCTTAAAAATGATCGTTACCTCCGTGCACTGGCAAAACAACCCGTTGATCGCACTCCCGTCTGGATGATGCGTCAGGCTGGACGCTATTTACCTGAGTATAAAGAAGTACGCGCGGAGGCTGGCGACTTTATGTCATTATGCCGAAACACTGAGCTTGCTTGTGAAGTGACCATGCAACCGTTGCGTCGGTTCGACCTGGATGCTGCCATACTCTTTAGCGATATTCTAACGATTCCCGACGCTATGGGTCTGGGCTTATATTTTGAAGCCGGTGAGGGGCCGAAGTTTAAGGATCCGGTACGCAGCATGGCCGCCATAAAAAACCTGGCCGTACCCGATATGGAAGATGAGTTAGGTTACGTGATGGATGCTGTGCGCGCTATTCGTCGTGAGTTGAATGGCAGTGTACCGCTGATTGGTTTCTCTGGTAGCCCGTGGACACTGGCTACCTATATGGTTGAGGGCGGAAGCACCAAAAACTTTTCCAAGGTGAAGCAGCTGATGTTTGCTGATCCTGAAGCTATGCATACCTTGTTGAATGTTCTGGCTGACTCCGTTACTCAGTATCTGAATGCACAGATTGCCGCAGGTGCGCAGTCGGTGATGATATTTGATACCTGGGGCGGTGTTTTGTCACCTCGTGACTACAAGGCATTCTCGTTGGCTTACATGGAAAAAATTGTCGCGGGTCTTACTCGGGAAGCCGACGGACGCAAAGTGCCGGTTACTTTATTTACCAAAAATGGTGGGCAATGGTTGGAAACTATGGCTGCCAGCGGTGCCGATGCGCTAGGAGTGGACTGGACCACAGATTTATCCGATGCCAGAGCTCGTGTTGGGGGGCAAGTCGCGCTGCAGGGGAATATGGACCCTAGCGTACTGTATGCTAAACCTCAAAGGATTGAACAAGAAGTACAAAGCATATTACAAAGCTATGGTTCAGGTACGGGGCATGTGTTCAATTTGGGGCATGGAATTCACCCGGAAGTTGACCCTGAACATGCAGGTGCTTTTATTGAGGCTATTCATAAATACAGCCCGGCATTTCACTCAAACGATTGAATTTGAGACTAAACCGCCAGAATACTCGTTAAGTGCACCGCCTTTTGGCGGTGTTTTGCGTAAAATAGCCCATGTTAAAACCGTTTTACAAAGAACCTAGAGGTAAGCATGGCGAAGCGTTCCTGGATTAACCCGATTACGATTGTTGTCATTGTCCTGATTGCGGCAGCTATATACCTGTTTGGGTTTCCGCCCGAATCGAAAGTCCAGGAAGGAAAGGAGCAATCGGTTCCGGTGAAAATCCAGACCGCTGAAATCAGTGAGTTCCGCGACACTATTGAAGCACTCGGCACCGCCATGGCCAATGAAACGGTTCGTATTACTACGCAAACGCAGGACGTTGTCGAAAAAATCTATTTTGAAAGCGGTGACTTAGTTGAACAGGGACAACTTCTGGCAGAGCTCAATGCACGTACAGAAGTTGCGCGCGTGCAACAGTTAAAATTCAGCTTGGACGAAGCCAAACGCCAGTTGGACAGAATAACCGAACTACGTCGGGGGAACGCGGCCTCTCAGCAGCAATTTAATGAACAGGAAGTTCGTGTTAACGGGTTACAAGCCGATTTAGAAGTCGCAGAAGCTAATTTGCAGGAAATGAAAATTTATGCACCTTTTTCAGGGAGAGTCGGTATTCGCGAAATTAGTGCAGGCTCTCTGGTGAGTCCGGGGGATGTGTTTACGACCCTTGATGATATTAAGCCGATTAAAGTGGATTTTAGCGTTCCTGAACGTTACTTCGCCAGTATTGCTGTAGACCAGGAAGTGATTGCCCGCAGCCGTGCTTATCCTGGCGAACAGTTTGTCGGGCGTATTTCCAGTATTGATTCGCGCGTTGACCCCGTGACTCGTTCCGTGAAAGTGCGCGCTAAAATTGATAATGATGATGAGCGCCTGCGTCCGGGAATGCTTTTGCAAATTACCTTGCTACGCAGCATTGACGAAGCCTTATTATTGCCCGAAAAAGCCCTTATTCCGATTCAGAACAGACAATACGTATATGTGTTAACTCCGGATAATAGAGCTCGCCAAAAAGAAGTCACCATAGGTCGCCGTAAGCCCGGTATTGTAGAGATTACTGACGGTCTTAAGCCGGGAGAAAAAGTCATTATAGAAGGCATTGTTCGCCTTCGCGACGGTGTACCTGTTTCTGTGCAGGGAGGTTAAGTTATGTTGTTGTCTGACCTTTCTGTAAAACGTCCGGTTTTTGCAACCGTACTGAATATTCTGTTGGTGGTTTTCGGTATTGTGGCTTTTACCATGCTGCCGTTGCGCGAATACCCGGATATTGACCGGCCCATAGTGTCTATTAATACAGACTACCCCGGCGCCTCTGCCGAAGTGGTGGAAACTCAGGTCACACAGCTGGTCGAAGACCGCATTAGCGGTATAGAAGGCATTAAAAACATTAGTTCTAGCAGCCGCAACGGCCGCTCCAGTATTAGCATTGAGTTTAATCTGACCCGCGACATTGATGCTGCCTCAAATGATGTTCGTGAACGAGTGTCCCGGGTACTTGATAACCTGCCTGAAGAAGCCGACCCACCCGAAGTCTCAAAAGCTTCCAGCGATGAAAGCACCATTGTCTGGTATAACCTGCGCAGCGAGAGCATGTCGATTCTGGAGCTGACTGACTATGCGGAGCGGTACATCGTCGATCGTCTGTCAGTTGCCGACGGGGTTGCACGAGTTGTCATTGGTGGCGACCGACGCTATGCGATGCGTGTTTGGCTGGATCGTGATGCCATGGCGGCACGACAGGTGACGGTGACCGATATCGTCAGCCGTTTACGTGAAGAAAATGTTGAGCTTCCGGCGGGAGAAGTCGAGTCAACCGACAGGGAGTTCTCGGTTCGTATGGCACGCGCCTATTTGTCACCGGAAGACTTTAAAAATCTGGTGATAAGACAAGGTGACGATGGCTATTTAGTGCGTCTGGCGGAGGTTGCCCGGGTAGAACTGGGTGCAGAAGACGACAAAACCGACTTCCGTGGAAACGGCGTTAACATGGTTGGTGTCGGTGTCATTAAGCAGTCGAAAGGCAACACTCTGGACGTAGTGAAGAACGTTCACCGGGAAATGAAAAAAATTCAGCAAACATTGCCGGAAACCATGTATCTGGCACCCAGTTACGATTCATCGATATTCATTCAGGGTTCCGTTGATGAGGTTTACAACACGCTGGCCGTGGCGATGGCGCTGGTTATTGTGGTTATTTACCTGTTTTTAGGGAATATAAGGGCAACCATAGTGCCTGCGTTGACGGTACCTGTGGCTATTATTGCTTCCTATATGGTTTTGTTTGCTTTGGGCTTTTCCATCAACTTACTGACCCTGCTGGCGCTGGTACTGGCTATTGGTTTGGTGGTTGATGACTCCATTGTGGTTTTGGAAAACATATACCGCCGCATAGAGGAGGGAGAACCTCCTATCCTGGCCGCTTACCGCGGGGCCCGGGAGGTGGGCTTTGCGGTTATTGCGACGACCCTGGTACTGATTTCGGTATTTGTACCCCTGGCTTTCTTAGACGGGAATATCGGTAAGCTTTTTACTGAGTTTGCTCTTGCCATAGCCGCCGCAGTTGCTTTCTCGAGTATTGCCGCACTGACGTTAACACCAATGCTGAGCTCTAAAATACTCAGTAAAAAGGAACGTACCAGCAAATTCGGCCAGGCTTTTGATGCAACTTTCAATTGGCTGGAACACGGCTATCGACGTGTGCTTGAGAAAAGCGTGAAGCGTCCCATGATGGCGATAGTGCTGGTAGTGATGTCGGGCGTTGTCGCGTTCGGTTTATTCAGCTTTATTCCACAAGAATTCGCGCCACCTGAAGATAGGGGAACTTTCTACATTCAGGTGCGCAGTGCTGAAGGAGCGAGTTTTGAGTCCAGCTCCAGACATATGGACGAAATAGAGCAGATTCTTTTGCCTTACATTGATGAAGGCAAGATTGACCGCTTAATTGTTCGTGCGCCCGGTTGGGGCGGTAGTGCCGGTATTGCCATTGTTGGCGCTGTTCCTTTTGACGAGCGTGACTGGTCAAGTTTTGAGCTTATGGAAGAAATGCGCTCTCAATTGAACTCAGTTGTCGGCGTTCAGGCGTTCGCTTTTATGCGCAGTGGTATTAGCGGCGGAGGCGGCCGACCGGTCGAGTTCGTGCTGCAGGGGAACACCTATGAGCGCTTAGCGGAATTCAGAGACATTGTGATTGAAGAGGCATCGACAAATCCTGGGTTACAAAATCTCGACAGTGATTACAAGGAAACGCTGCCACAGTTACTGATTCAGGTCGATGAAGCGAGTGCTGCCGACCTGGGTGTTTCGGTGCAGGACATCGGTATTACCTTGCAGTCTGTGTTAGGTCAGAGACGAGTAACAACCTACCTTGATCGGGGCGAAGAGTATGACGTGATGCTGGAAGGCGAGAAAGCGGATTACCGTAGTCCCGGCGCTATCGATAATATCTATGTTCGCTCTCGCAAAAGTGATGAATTGATTCCGCTTTCTAACCTCGTAACCATCACTGAGCAGGCAACGTCAGCCCGGCTGAACCGTTACAACCGTATGCGCAGTGTCACCATTGAGGCGAATCTGGCTGAAGGCTATTCACTGGGTGAAGCCTTAAGTTACCTGGAAGGCGTGGTGCAGGAAAAACTGCCGGAAGACGTTTCGATTGATTATAAAGGTGAGTCTCAACTGTACAAAGAGAGTGGCAGTTCAATCGTCTTTGTTTTCGGGTTGGCATTGGTCATTACCTTCCTGGTTCTGGCTGCTCAGTTTGAAAGCTTTATTCACCCCTTGGTCATTATGCTGGCGGTGCCTATGGCGATAGTTGGGGCTTTACTGGCCCTGTATGTAGCCGGAATGAGCATTAATATATACAGTCAGATAGGTATTGTGATGCTTATAGGTCTGGCCGCGAAGAACGGTATTCTCATCGTTGAGTTTGCGAACCAGTTGCGTGACTCTGGTATGGAGTTCAAAGAGGCGGTGCTTAAGGCCGCACAGCAGCGTCTACGGCCTATTGTGATGACAGCCTTCACGACCTTAATGAGCGCCATGCCGTTGATTCTGGGCTCTGGTCCGGGGGCAGAAAGTCGTATGGTTATTGGTACGGTTATTTTTGCCGGAGTTGCCGTGTCAGCGTTTTTGACGTTATTTGTGATTCCTGCTCTGTATATTGCACTAGCGAAAAATACCAGCTCACCAATGGCTATTACACGTAAACTGGAATCTTTACAGGAAGAGTACCCGGACCATCATAGTTGATGGTCTGCGGCGTTATTTAAAGCATATTTAAAGTGCTAGTAGTGCAGAATAGGTTCGTTGCCGGCAGTGGTCAGGCCGGCAACAACGTTTTGCGCATAACTTGGGTGATTGGTAAATATACCGTCGACGGCCATTGCGTGCAGTTCTTCAATATCGTGTTGTCCATCCACAGTGTAGACATAAACTTGTAAGCCTCTGCGATGACCATCTGCCACCAGTTCCGGAGTGACAAAGTCGACAGCAAAGTGAGCAGAGAAAGCCTGTAGCTCCTCTGCGAACTGACAATAGCTCAATGGGCAACTGGCACTTAAAGCGCCAATTTTAATTTCAGGACGACGCTTTTTAAGACGTTGTAGCCAATGATGATTAAAAGACGAAACCAGCAATTGCTCGTGCTTAAAATTGGCGTTCTCCAGGGCGTAGTCAACATCCAGCAGGAGTTCTTTAGTGGGTACGTCGCCTTTGAGCTCGATGTTGACATGACAATGTCCGTTAATATGAGCTAAAGCTTCACGCAGTGTGGGTATGGACTGCTGACCGAAGACTTTCAGGCGTCGAATTTGCTCTGCGGTTAAATCTTTTAATCTGCCCGGGGTGGCTGTCAGGCGTTCTAAATACCGGTCGTGAAAGACAAAACGCTCACCGTCAATGGCGTAAACATCCAGCTCTATGCCATGCACTCCGCTGTCCATTGCGCGCGAGAACGCGGCGAGCGTATTCTCCGGAGCCTCATAACTGGCTCCTCGGTGAGCCCATAAAATCAATCGTCGCTCTCTTTTATTTCTGCCATCACCTCACCCATGCGGGTCACTGACTGAGGTTTAAGTTCATCGTCAAACTCAATGGCGTCTTTAGCAAAGGTCAACACAACGGTTGAGCCCAGTTTAAAGTGCCCCATTTCCTCGCCCTTTTTAAGATGTATAGCGGAGTGTCCCGAGGTTGGATATGACCAGCTTTGAATACGGCCGCCGGTAGGAGGCGTTATGGTACCGGACCATACAGTACCGATACTGGCAACGATTGTCGCACCAACCAATACCAATGACATGGGGCCAACTTCGGTCTCAAAAATGGCAACTACGCGTTCATTTCGGGCAAAAAGGTTAGGGACATTAGCCGCCGTTAACGGGTTAACGGAGTACAAGTCACCAGGTACATAAATCATTTTTTTCAGCACGCCGTCGCAGGGCATATGAATGCGATGGTAGTCTTTTGGCGCTAAATAAATGGTCGCAAATTTACCGTCAACGAAAGGTTTCGCATCTTCTTCGTTGCCTCCCAGTAATTCCTGTAACGAATAATCGTGGCCTTTGGCCTGAAAAATACGTCCTTTTTCAATGTCGCCCAATTGGCTGACGGCACCATCGACCGGATGAGCCAGTTCGTTTTCGCTGGCTTCTAAGGGTCTGAGCTCAGGTTTTAAATGGCGGGTAAAAAACGCATTAAAGGTTTTATAAGCTTTTGGCGATTCTTCAATGGCTTCACTCATATCAATTTTATACTGCCGGATAAACCAACGGATAAACAGCTGAGTAAACCATCCGGCACGCGCTGCAGCAAACTTCCCCATTAAGCGGGAAATCAAATGCTTAGGCATGACATGCTGGAAGAAAATTTTGACTTTATCGGTCTTAGCCACAGTTATTTACCTCGAATTGCCCGACTGGGCTTTTGTGTTTTCATAGTCTCAATAATGCGATGATAATTAGAAAGACGCCAGTCATGCAATTGATTGTTGCTGACAGCTTCCTGTAATGCACAACCCGGGTCGTCTGCGTGTTTGCAGTCACGGAATTTACAGCCACCTAAATAGTCGCGAAAATCCACATAGCAACGAGCGATTCGCTCGGGTTCCAGATGCCACAATGAAAACTCCCGAATTCCAGGAGAGTCAATCAATGCGCCGCCTTGCTTTAAGTCATACCAAGTCGCGACTGTGGTTGTGTGCTGGCCTAATCCTGAATTATCGGACACTAAATTTGTTTCTGCGTTCACGTCAGGTAGCAGTTGATTGACCAACGAGGATTTGCCCACTCCCGACTGTCCAACCACAATAGAAATACTGTCTTTCAGCATATCCTGCAAGGTATCGAGACCATCCTGAGTCGCGCTGCTGACGTTAAGGACTTTATAGCCAATGCTCTCGTAGTCTTCTAAGCGCTGCTGGATATGGTTGCGCTCATCTTCGTCTATTTCCGGCAGTAAGTCGGCTTTATTCAGGACAATAATCGGCTCTATACCAATGTCTTCGCAGGCGACTAAGTAGCGATCGATAATCGGGGAGGAGAAGCTTGGCAATACGCTCGAGATAATAAAGATTTGATCAATATTAGCGGCAACCGGTTTAAGACCGTCGTAGTAGTCGGGGCGTGAAAGCAAGCTGTCACGTTCCTGAACGGCAACCACCACACCCTGCATTCCTTGTTGCTCAACCGACGATCTGGACCATAAAACGCTGTCGCCGCACACCAGGCTGCTGATGACTCGGCGAATATGGCAGCGATAAGTATTTCCCTGCTCGTCACGGATATCGGCATGTTGGCCAAAGCGGCTTATAACGCGACCGGGCTCCGGTGCATTAAGCTGGCTGTTGGTCCACTCTATATCGGTATTTTTCAGTCGTTTTTTCTGATTGACTGATACTTGCCGTTGCTGACCTTTGTTAAGACGTCTTGCGTTTTACCAAGCCCGTTAACCTGTTGTCGTGCTAGAAATGACGCTATCATACAACAAATTGTATTGAGAGAGCAGGGTAATGACCGAGGACAATAAGAAACAACGCTTAATTTGGATTGACCTTGAAATGACAGGACTGGAGCCTGATGAAGATCACATTATTGAAGTGGCTACTATAGTCACCGATGCCCAGTTAAACACTCTGGCCGAAGGGCCTGTCATTGCGGTTCATCAGCCACAAAAGTACCTGGACAGAATGGATGACTGGAATGTGAAAACGCACACCGGCTCCGGTCTGGTTGAGCGGGTAAAGCAAAGTCAGCACGACGAGCGAAAAGCGGCTGCAGAGACCATTGAGTTTTTAAAGCAGTACATTGATGCCGGCGTATCGCCAATGTGCGGTAATAGTATCTGTCAGGATCGCCGTTTTCTGGCAAAGCATATGCCTGAGCTGGAAGCCTTTTTCCACTACCGGAATTTAGACGTCAGCACGTTAAAAGAGCTGGCTAAACGCTGGAACCCGGAAGTTGCCAATAGCTTTAAAAAGTCAGGAGCGCATGAGGCTTTAGCGGATATTCGGGAGTCTATTGGTGAACTGAAACATTACCGGGAAAACTTTTTACGACTTTAATCGGTACTAGAATTTATTGCTCAACCAGGCTGGAAGAAATATGAAACCAAATGAAATGTCGAAAGCAAAAAGTGTAGGCGATAAAGTCGTACTGGTTCTGACAATGGGGTTTATTATCCTGTTTTTGGGCTTGTCAATTTGGAATATTGAGCTTACGGCAGCTTCCATAGAAACGGGGTTCGCCTGGACGGCCAAATACTTTGGTTCGTTCTTTCAGACTTTGCTAATACTCACATTTTTCATAGCCTTAGGTATTGCGCTTAGTCGTTATGGAAAAGCCAGAATTGGAGCAAGGTCTACACCTGAAATTAGCACTTTCCGCTGGCTTTCAATGATTCTTTGTACCTTGCTTGCAGGCGGCGGTGTTTTTTTCGCGGCGGGAGAGCCTGTCTATCACTTTCTGGTGACTCCACCTGTTAGCCCTGCGGAAGCCGGCACACAAAATGCGATTGCACCAGCTTTGGCCCAAAGCTTTATGCATTGGGGGTTTTTAGCATGGGCGGTTTTAGGATCACTCTCTGCAATTGTGTTGTCCTACTCCCATTATGTTAAAGGCAAACCCTTGCAACCCCGAACCTTGCTTTACCCTGTTTTTGGTGAAAGAGCACTGAAAGGCGTTTTCGGGAGTGTTATAGACTCATGCTGTGTCATTGCCGTTGTTGCAGGCACTGTAGGACCAATTGGCTTTTTAGCGACGCAAGTGAGCTTCGGGCTGAGTGAGCTGTTCGGCGCGACAGATGGCTTTGCGTTGCAGCTTGTTATTCTTTTGTGCCTGGCTGCAATTTACATGATTTCCGCACTTACGGGGCTACACAAGGGAATTCAGTTTCTTAGCCGAATGAACGTATTTCTGGCTATAGCCATAGCTGCTGTTATCGTAATATTCGGACCAACACTATTTTTGGCCAATAGCTACTTGCAGGGAATGGGGCAGTATATTGGTTCATTTTTCGAAATGGCAACAATGACGACGAATACCGCACCCGACTGGTGGATGAAATGGTGGACAGTCTTCTTTTTTGCCTGGTTTATTGGTTACACGCCGTTGATGGCTGTATTTGTGGCGCGAATCTCTCAGGGCCGAACGATTAGACAAATGGTTTTATCAGTAGCGGTTATTGCGCCGATTGCGACAACACTTTGGTTTACCTTGCTCGGTGGTTCAGGCATTTTCTATCAGCTTGAAGGCGTGTTCGACTTAACGGAGCCTTTGACCAACTTTCAGTTTGATGTAGCGACGTTGACCGTGGCACAGGCATTACCTGGCGGTAAGCTAATGGCTACGGCTATTTTGCTGTTAACAACAATATTTGTAGCAACTACTGGTGATTCTATGAGTTACTCTATTGCTATGGTTGGCGCCGGCCATGATGAACCTCAGCCTTGGGTTCGTGTTTTTTGGGGTGGGGCTATGGCGGTTATGGCGGCCGTTTTACTGTATATGGGAGCTGGGCAAATTAGTGTCCTACAGCAGTTTATTGTTATTACGGCATTGCCGGTGTCGTTAGTAATATTGCCCACTTTGTGGACCGGGCCTCAGACTGCGAAAGCTATGTATGAGGAACAGTCCCAGGGAACATCTGACTAAATGTTCTACAAATAGAGATGTTTTTCCGAAAAAATATTGACGAATGCGGCGTAATGGGTAGAATACACGCCGCACTGACGAAGCGGGAATAGCTCAGCTGGTAGAGCACAACCTTGCCAAGGTTGGGGTCGCGAGTTCGAATCTCGTTTCCCGCTCCAACGTCAGTCTTTCCACCAGAAGTAGCAATACGCGGGAATAGCTCAGCTGGTAGAGCACAACCTTGCCAAGGTTGGGGTCGCGAGTTCGAATCTCGTTTCCCGCTCCAAGTTTTAATCGCTAGTACGTTTCAATTGAATTTAATACGCACCAGCGACTAGATGTTCTGAATCTTCGTTTACTAACTCTTCTTCGAACTGTCCACAAACATAGCGATAGCACCATCACCCGTAATATTACAGGCGGTACCAAAGCTGTCTTGTGCCATATACAGGGCTATCATTAAGGCAACTGCGGTTTCGCCGAAGCCCAGCATGGAACCTAACAGGCCAACTGCCGACATAACGGCACCGCCAGGTACCCCGGGTGCGGCTAACATGACAATACCTAACATTAAAATAAACGGCAGCATGGTAAAGAAGCCGGGAATGGCCAGTGAACTGTGCAGTACCATAACCGCGACCGCACAACTGACAATGGTAATGGTGGAGCCGGCTAAGTGAACGGTGGCGCAAAGTGGCACGGTAAAGTTGGCTACGTCGTTATCGACTTTGTTTTTACGCACGCTTTGCAGGGTAACCGGAATAGTGGCTGCGCTGGACATAGTACCTAGTGCAGTAAAATACGCCGGTAGCATATTTTTGATTAAAAACAGTGGTGAACGACCGGTTTTTATACCCGCCATAATGTACATGGAGGTAATGTAAATCCAGTGCAGGGCAACGGCGAGTATCAGTATTACACCAAAGGTTTTCAGGGTGTCAAATACTGTACCTGCAACAGCCATTTCAGCAAAGATACCGGCAATATACAGCGGTAGTAATGGAATAATAACTTTAACCAGTAGCAGTTCGATAATGTCACGGCCTTGATCCGACAACTTTTTCAAACTTTCTGCTTTGGTACTGGCAATGCCCAGCCCGAAGATAAAGGCTAAAACCAGTGCTGACATCACTTCCATTAGTGGTGGAACCGACAGCTCAATAAATGGTTCGATAGTGGCTTTGGCTTCGGTAGAAACGCTCTGAGCATCGGTGGTAAGCCAGGGCACGACAATGCTGGCAGCAAAAAACGCAACAATACCTGCAATAACGGTAGAGGCATAAGCAATACCTAAGGTTTTCCCCAGCATTTTTCCGGAGTTGCTCGGTAAGCTGGCAATACCGCTGGTAATGAAGAACAAAATAAGCAATGGGATGGTAAAGAATAACAGCTGACCGAACAGAGCTTTAAAAGTCAACAATACCTGACTGACCCACTCCGGCATGTATAATCCAATGAGAATGCCGGCGACTATACCCGCCACAAGCTTAAGAACTAATCCCATAATATTCGACTCTTTTTATGAATGTTTTACGAATGGAGGCGTGTTGTTGCAGGCCTTATTTACAGGCGTTAACCAATTAGAGTAAACCTTTTAAATGCGCAACAACACTACGGCCTAAAGCGCTGAGATTATACCCGCCTTCGAGCGTAGATACGATACGACCGTCACAATGTTTGTCGGCAATTTCTTTCAGCTTAACGCTTATCCAGTGATAGTCTTCTTCTTTCAGTAAGAACTGCGACATATCGTCTTCGGCGTGACCATCGAAGCCTGCTGAAATAAGTATGAGTTGTGGTGCAAAGTCATCTAACGCCTGAAACCACTGTTGGCTAACGGCTTCTTGCCATTGTGGGCCTTTGCATCCTGCGGGTAAGGGAACATTGTGGATATTGTCTGCGCTGGTGTCCTCCCCGGTAAATGGGTAGAACGCCTGCTGAAAAGAAGAACAAAATAAAATGCGTTCATCGTTCTGAACAATGTCTTCTGTTCCGTTACCGTGATGTACGTCAAAGTCGACAATGGCAACGCGTTCAAGCCCGTGCGTTTCCAGAGCATGATAAGCGGCAATAGCAACATTATTAAACAGGCAGAAGCCCATCGCTTTATCGCGAGTGGCGTGGTGTCCGGGAGGCCGAACGGCGCAAAAAGCTTGTTTATTGTAGGTGGTCAGCACATCATCCACCGCGTTGATGGTGGCTCCGGCAGCCTTCAGGGCGGCGCTTTTACTGCCTGCGGTTACTAAGGTGTCCGGATCAATCCACTCGTGGTCGTACTCCGGAATTTGCGCGAAAACAAAGTCGACATGCTCTTTGGTGTGAGCTCTATAAATAGCCTCCAGAGGCGCGTCGGAGGCGTCTTTTCTGACCAGCACAAAGTCCATTCCTGAGCGAATCAGTTGATCGTTAATGGCCGCTATGCGCGCCGGGCACTCCGGGTGTTGTTCATCAGGAATATGATCCAGGCAATCTGAGTGACTAAAAACAACGATAGACATAGCTAGTCTGCGTCCTCGTTCAGCTCGAGTTTCAGCAGCACTTCTCCGGGCTCTTCACTGGGTAGGCGCTTAAAGCCTCCGCGCTCGAACACGCTGAGCATGGGCTTATTAGCTGCCAGAACATAGGCCTGCATACTGTCCAGTTTGCGCTCTTTGGCAATGCGGATCATTTCATCCAGTAACATCCCCGCCATGCCGCGTCCCTGGTACTTCTCACGGGTAACAAAAGCCACTTCACAGCTATTTTGAGACTCAATGAAGTAGTAACGTCCTACGGCCTGAATTTGAACCGCTGAGCCCTTTTGGCGAACAATACACAGGGCCAGGTCTTTGGACTGATCAACGCTGACCAAATTACAGGATTTTTCCCGGGTCATGTTGGTGGGGACTGCGTTGTATCGTAGCTGCAGAGTTTCTTTGGTATGAGAATAGAAAAACTCCTGCAATCGTCGTTCATCCGATGGATACAGCGGTCTTAAGTCAAAAGACTCGTTATTGATTTTTAGTTTCTTAAAACCGATGTCACCAAGTTCAGGCACATCGACAGGCGTTTGTTGCTGGTAGTTGGGCACCCAGTAATGTTTGCGTACTTCCTGCAACAGGTGGCTACGGAATTTAGGGTGGGCAACCCGAATCAGCTCTAATGCGCGTTCGCGGATACTTTTTCCGCGCAGCGATGCCACCCCAAATTCGGTTACAACATAGTGCACGTGCCCTCGTGTGGTGACCACTCCGGCGCCTTCACGAATAAAAGGAACAATCCGTGACACCTTACCGTCTTCGGTAGTCGATGGCAGAGCTATTACAGGCTTACCACCTTTACTTAAAGACGCGCCACGACTGAAGTCAACTTGCCCGCCAATACCACTGTAAAACTGATGTCCTATGGAGTCGGAAACAATCTGTCCGGTTAAGTCCACTTCAATGGCGCTGTTAATAGCCACGAGTTTGTCGTTACGGGCGACATTGGCTGGCGAGTTAACGTACTCGCTGGGGTAAAAGCCAACGTGGGGGTTGTGATCAACAAAGTCATACAACGCTTTAGAACCCATACAGAAGCTGGTGACGATTTTGTTTGGGTGAAAGGTTTTTTTACGGTTGTTGATAACCCCTTTGAGCATAAGGTGCATGACATCGTCAGTGATAAGCTCACTGTGAATGCCAAGATCTTTATGATTGCTCAGGTAACGCAGTGCCGCCGCGCAAATAGTGCCTACGCCAATTTGCAGAGTCGCGCCATTTTCAACCAGCAACGCAATGTACTGGCCTATACGTTCGATGATTTTATTGTTTTCCAGGCTTGGCGGTGGCAGCTCCGGTAGTGGCGCCGCGTGTTCCCAAAAATGGTTAATCTGATTCGTGTGCAAAAATGACTGACCATAGGTAACCGGCATATTCGGGTTAACCTGAGCTATTACTGTATTGGCAGACTTAGCTGCCGCCGCAACCACATCAACCGACACGCCCATAGAATGGTAGCCGTACTTGTCGGCGGGGCTGACCATAATTAAGGCCGCATCCAGCGGCAGAATTCCGTTACTGAACAAATTCGGAATATCGGAAATAAAGCTGGGCGTGTAATCTGCGCGTCCTTCGTTAACTGCCGTTCGTACCGTATCGCCACCAATAAAAAAGGTATTTACCTTAAAGAGTTGCTGATACTGCGGACCCGCCCACTTGTTATTGGACAGCGTCATTAACTGCACAATTTCAATATCGTGCAGGTTTTTCGCATTTTCTATCAGGTCATCAATAAGAGCCGTAGGCACCGCCGCGTGGGAGCCTATAAAGATCCTCTGCCCCGATTTCAGTATCTTTGACCAATCTAATTTTGTCGTTGTCATACTGCTGTTTTACCTTAGTGATTAGCTTTGTGCAATCATTCAAATTGAGATAAACTTGGTCGTTAATTAATCATTGAACGGACTCGCTGCCATGAATAATAAAAACAAGAAATGGGTTCACTATTGCTTAGCCGCTTCAGCGTTTTATCTGTTGGTAAGTTTTGGGTCCGTATCAGCTCAGCCTTCGGCAGAAAATATTAACGGTGTTCTGGTTAATATGGCCATGGAGGAGCAGTTGGATGATTATCTTAATTCCCTGGGTGAAGATGAAGACTCCAAAGCCATTTTGTTTAATGTGCTGGAGAATATGTCAGCGAAAACGGCCATAGCGACCCGGGCCAGAGCTAAAAGTTACGAAGTTTCCTGGTATTACTATGAAAGTGAAACAGAGTTAGCCTTTGAAAAGCTGGATGAACTGTTAGCACTTGCCAGAGAAAGTGAAATTGCTGATGTAAAAGCCGAAGCTCAGGCGACTCGAGTTGAGATACTTCAAATGGAAGGTAAATACGGCGAAGCGTTTTTGCTGCTCAACGATGTTGAAATTCCCCTTTCAAACTCACGTATGCCACGGGTTCGTTATTACGGTCATAACCTCATTTCGAGAGTCTATGCTGACTGGAACCGTTACGATGATGCCTTGCGCCACTTGCTGCTGGCTCAGGATGCAGTGAACGAAACAAACAACGAAAGAACGCCCATCCGTCAACAATATTTGGACTACTCAATCGCGATTATTCAGTCTGAGTTGAAAAACTGGGAAGGGTCGCTAAAAACAATTAATAAGGCAATTCAAAGCGTTAAGCAAAACGAGCTGGAATACGACTTGCCTGATTTTTATCTGCATAAGTCTTACGTTGAAGCTGGAATGGGTGATCGCGACTCCTCTCTGGATTCACTTAAAAAAGCGTATGACGCTGCGATTAAAGACAATCGTACGTATTTACTACCCGTTATTCTCAATAATTATGGCGACCACTACATGTATGAAGAACAGTGGGAAGAAGCTCGCAGCCATTTACGAGAAGCCCTGGAGCTGGCCGAAGAAGTCGAAGATATCTGGATGGCACAGACTATCTATTTTAATTTGGGTTTTATTGATGTGCATCAGGGGAATACCGAGGCGGGCTTTAAAGAAATGCGTGAAGCGGTTGAGTTTTACCGTGAAGAAGGCATAAAGACAGAGGTTGAAGGCTTACTTGGTGAGCTTGCCGAAGCCTATGAGTTTGCCGGACAACATCAGAATCAGGCTGAAACTCTGAAGCAACAAATGGAACTGATGGAGGAGCTTTACCAGAGTGACCAGCAGCAGAACCTGGCTAATTTGCAGCAGCTTTATGAAAGCAAAGACAAAGAGCAGCAAATAGAGTTGCTGGAACGCCAAAATCACTTAAAAGAACAAGTACTGAAAATTAACAAACAACGCAATATGATTTGGTTGCTGTTGGGGATCTTTGCCGTATCCTCAGTTGTCTTTGTGTTTTTTATGTACCGTAAAGCACAGAAAGCGAATTTACGCTTAAAAGCGGCGAACAGCATGTTGGCTGATCAGTCGTTAAAAGACCCGCTTACAGGCTTGTGGAATCGGCGTGCACTACAAAAAGAAATGGATGAGCGCAAGAAACATGGCGAGCGTCGTGATGCCGCTACTCAGTCGGATGGCTTGATTCTGCTTGACCTCGACTTTTTCAAACGCATAAACGATCAATTCGGGCATGCGGCGGGGGATGAAGTGTTAGCGGAGGTTAGCCGACGTCTGCAGATGATATGCCGAGACAGCGACAAGCTGATACGCTGGGGCGGGGAAGAGTTTCTCTTTCTGGTTCGCAACGTCGATGATGAGAACTTAAAAGAACTGAGTGAGCGAATACTGAATGAGCTGGCTAATAAGCCTGTTAGGTTTGAAGGTTATGAAATTCGAGTGACAACCACTATTGGTTTTATTCGCTTACCTTTCTCGGGTGTTTCAGAGAAACAAATGGATTGGGAAAAAGTACTTCAGGTTGCTGATATGGCATTATATATGGGCAAAGCACACGGGCGTAACCGTGCTTGTGGGGTTACTCAATTGCATGTGTCGTATGAAGAAGCCCAGGCAATACTCGAAACTGATTTATCTGAGGCATTAAGTAATAAATGGATCTCTATGGAAACCATAGAGGGTCCTGAAGCGCCTCAAGAGCCATTATGAAGCTCTCTCAGTTTGGTCCTGGCGCACTGGTCGCTGCGGCTTTTATTGGTCCGGGTACCGTTGTTACGGCATCGTTGGCTGGTGCTGATTATGGCTATGCCTTGTTATGGGCATTAGTTTTCTCTGTTTTCGCTTGTCTTATCTTGCAAGAAATGTCCGCTCGTATTGGTTTAGTAACGCAGGCCGGATTGGGCGAAAATATCCGAAATAACCTGACCTCTGGCTGGCTGCGGTGCTTAGCTCTTTTGCTTATTTTCAGTGCGATAGCCATTGGCAATAGCGTTTACCAAGGCGGAAACTTGTCCGGAGCGAGTTTAGGGGCTTACGAACTACTGGGGCCTGTGCCATTAGTTGATAAATGGTTAAGCAATGCTTGGGCGGTGGTTATTGGTGTTGTGGCTTTCCTTGTGCTTTGGTCAGGCAATGCTCGAGTTATTGAAAAGTCGCTAATCGCCATGGTGCTCCTCATGAGTGTCGCATTTTTAGGTACGTTCTTTTTGACTGATGCTGACTGGGCTGACGTATTTAACGGTATTTTCGTGCCCAGTATGCCTTCGGGCGCGACGCTTACCGTGGTTGCGCTCATTGGCACAACAGTTGTGCCTTATAATATCTTTCTTCATGCCTCCAGTATTTCTAAAAAGTGGCAGTCAACCAGTGATTTGCCGGCTGTTCGCCGAGATCTATTTGTGTCAATTCCGTTGGGTGGCTTAATATCAATGGCAATTGTGGCGACTGCCGCATCGGCATTTTTTGGCCATCAAATTACAATCTCCAGTGCTGCCGACTTAGCCGTCTCTTTAGAGCCCCTGTTTGGTGATGCCGCAACTTATTTAATGGCAATTGGTCTGTTTGCTGCAGGGATCTCCTCAGCAACAACGGCTCCTTTAGCAAGTGCCTACGCACTAAATGGTATTATGGGGTGGTCAGTGAATTTGAAGAGCCGCGCCTTTAGAGCTGTATGGTTGACTATTTTGGTGTTGGGCGTAGCTATTTCCAGTCTTGGTATAGAGCCTGTCACCGTTATTTGGTTTGCGCAGGTAGCTAATGGGGTTTTGCTGCCTGTTATTGTGGGCTTTTTATGGTGGTTGAGCTGCGGAAATTTGTTGGGTCAGAATCGCAATTCTTGGTGGCAAAACTTGTTAGCTGCAATGGTCTTCATTATTTCAGTTGCATTGAGTGCTAGAAGTTTAGGCTCAGCGTTTGGAGCTTTTTAGCTCTCTAAAATAAGAAGAAGGCAGCGTCCATGCTGCCTATAGCGATGAAACGAGTTACTCGCTTGCTGCACCAACGAATTCGAGTTCTATCGGCTCACTTGATGCTTCAATGGTAATATTCTCAGTTAAGAAAAACTCTATGTCATCATCTGCTTCCGGGTTATCCGAATCATTACAAGTTAAAGCAGCGGTGTAGTCGCCGGTCGCAATGAAACCCATAGCGAAGTCATAGGTATCAACCCCGTCAAAATAGACCGCTGTACTCGCGTACGGCTCATTCTCTTCGTTACCGCCGTTGTCGGCTAACGCTGAAGCTTCTAAGTCGCTGCCTTCATAAAGGTAAACGTAAGCAACCGGTTGTGACTCATCGTCAGGCGCGACAGTGCAGGTTTCATTAAACAGCAGAGCTCCTTCTGCTACCGAGCCTTTCAAGTGGCCAACTGCAGAGTTATCGACTAAGCGAACGCCTCGAGGCTTCAGAATATAGTGGCTTTGACCTACCGGATTTGTCATTGAGTTGCGTAAGTCAAACTCGACGGTAAAGTTAAGGTTGCCACCGGCATCGGCAATAAAGCCATCCAATTTAAGTTCATTAGAAGGAACCTGAATGCTCACCTTCTCGGCCTCGCCGTCACTATTTGTGTCGGTCATAACGTATGACCCGTCGGCCATAACCAACCTCAGTTGACCGTATTGTCCGGCTTCTATTTCAGCATCTTCGAGAAACATCATGGACTCGTTGCCAGTGAACTCTAATAGATTAATACCTATGGTGTTAGCTATGGGCTGGCCTTCCTCATTAGTACAAAGATCATTTTCTTCAGGAACCTCGATATCTTCACCAACGGTGAAAGTCCGCGGAGAGCTGCCATTTCCTGTAAGCTCAATGGCATTAAAGCAAGCGACAACAGATTCAGCATTGTCGACCGGTGCGTCACTGATACCTAAAGAAAACTGAGCGAGATCGTTAGTGTCGTTACTATTTGATCCTCCGCATGCAGCCAGACTTAATGTAGCGGCGACCAGCGTTGTTAACATTAACTTATTCATAGTGCTCTTCCTTTTACTCGTGAAACACTTTGAAACAAAGTGACATATTTGATTACGTGAGGCTAATGTATAGATGCTGTGACAATTTGTTAAAAGGCATTTTACAGAAATTTTCATTGACAAAATTCTGAGTTAGCTCTATATCGTCTTTGTCGTACACAACGACAGACTTTTGTTCGGTTTTTAGTCTGTAGGAAGGGCTTACCCATGACCAAGATGACCCGTGAATTACTGTTAAAGAAACCGTTTAACGATTTCCGCAACTACCCTTATGGCTTTTCACGCTCCGGCGACTTTTCAATTCGTGAAAGCGATGCATTGACTCATTATGGTTGTTTGATTACAGCTATGTTGAACGGTGAGTTTAAGCCGACGTTAAAAGAGGACATTGAATTACTGGCTGCGTGCAAAGGTGAGCAAGCTCCGGTAAGTACTGTAGAAAAAGTTTGGGCGAAGTATCAGGCGCGAATTCACCGGCCTAAGGTTGCCAGCATGTATGGTCGGGGGAAATTTGCTGATGATACCTTCAGTTCAGCCTCGGACACGGAAGACGATCTTATTGTTGAGGACTGATTTGGCGTAAACGTCTGGGTTTCTGGCGGTGGCACATGTAGCAACGGCTACCGTCAGATTGTTTCGCTTCTTTTTTTGCTTCACTGGCCAGCAGTGCGACATCGTGATGCGATAAACACTCCGAAGGATCGGGCTGGACAACTCCTATAGCAAGGCCCAGTAAAGGATAGAAAACCGGCGTGCCGTTTCGGGACAGCGCTTTTATTCCGCCTAAATTAATGTGCTCCTGATGATAAAAGCGGATGATATCCTGCTCAAAATCCCTGATAATTTTATTACACTGTTGTTCGGCTTGTTCTTTATCTGTGTCTTTGAAAATGGCGACAAAGTCGTCCCCGCCAATGTGACCAATGAAATGACCATGTCTGAATAGTTGCTTTTGCAGAATCTGTGCCAGCCATTTAATAATTTGATCGCCTTGTTCGTACCCATAAATGTCGTTGTAGGGCTTAAAATGGTTCAGATCGAAATAGGCTACGTGAAATGGGCGCGCGCGGGAAAGTTGTTCCTCAATAATCTGGTTAATGGCCACGTTACCCGGCAGTTGGGTCAAGGGGTTCGCATGGCGTGCATTGTTAACTTTTAATTCGGTTATTCTGCGCAGTAGGTTTTTAATGGATGCCACACCGTAGTAAACATCGTTTTTAGTTACAATAATGTGCTGATAGATATCGACTTCGTCGTTATCGGTAATAAGCTGGCTTACGTCTTCCAGCGACGTTTGCCAGTCAACGGAAAGAGGGTGTTCGTCCATTATGTAAGAAACCGGTTTGTTAGCATAAAGTGCATGCCCGTAAGAACCGGAAAAGAACTCCATAATTTTTTCTCTGCGAATAATTCCGGCGACTTTCTTCTCATGAATAACGGGCAGGGAAGATAAAGTTTTGTCCTGTGTAAAGGTATCAAGTACCTCAGATGAACGCGTACGGGCTGATACGCAATGAATGGTGTCGACCACACTGGCGATAGTACTTTGGTAGTTTAATGCAACATGATGATGTGGCAGCAGCAGTGAGGACGGAACCTCCAGCACCGGATAAGGTGCGGGTCTGCCAAGCAGGAATCCCTGACAATAATTAATTCCCATAGCCTGCAGTTGCTCAAGCTCATCTGGGGTTTCAATGCCTTCCACTATCACTTTTGTGCGCAGACTGGTGGCCAGCGATAAGATACTTTGTACAAATTCCCTTTTTACAGAGGACGTTTCAATAGAATGAATAAAGTATCGATCAATTTTCACATAATCAGGACGTAATTCTGACCAGAGTTTCAACCCTGAGTAACCGGCTCCTAAGTCATCAATTGCTATCATAAACCCCAGCTTCTGATAATGAATAATGGCGTGTTTTAGGTTCTCAGTATCTTCAATTGGGTAGCGCTCTGAAATTTCGATAACGATTTGCTCCGGCGCTATGCCGAATTGCTGAGACAAGCGCAGCGTTGAGCCATGAGGGTGGCTGTCGTCCTGCAAAACGTTAGGGTTTACGTTAAGAAAAAGTTTTCCCTGCATCGCGTTTTTTTGAAACGCTTCCATTGCTGCAGAGCGGCAGGCCAGCTCCAGTTCAGATAGCAACTGTACCTGGCTGGCGAGAGAAAACAGGCGATCCGGGAATTCAAGCGGGTGGCCTTTAGGCCCGCGAATAAGAGCTTCGTGGCCAATAACAATTCCGCGGGAAGTGTCTATAACGGGCTGGAATAGAGGATAGAGCTGCTTTTTCTGAATAAGACTTAAGAGTTCTTTAGTTAACTCAGACCCTGACATGGAACCTCCTGTTACAGCACGACATAAAAGCTTAGTTTTATTTTATGACAGTGCTATGACAGGAGGTAAGTATTTAGCCCTCGCGTTTTATAGCGCGGTGAGCAATATCGGTACGGTAATAGACGTTATTCCAGCTTACTTGATCAACCAGTTGATACGCGAGTTTTTGTGCTTCTGTAACAGTGTCACCCAAAGCCGTACAACACAAAACTCGACCACCACTGGTAACCACTTCACCATTATCCATTTTAGTCCCGGCGTGGAATACTTTCTGGTTCTCAGGCGCGTGATCCGGCAAGCCGTGAATGACGTCACCTTTTGCATAGCTTTCAGGGTATCCACCCGCGGCCATAACCACGCCAACTGCGGCGCGCTCGTCGAAGTCGATAGGCGCTTGGTTGAGCTTACCATCAATTGCCTGCTGGCAAAGTTCTACCAGGTCAGACTTCAGACGCATCATAATGGGCTGAGTTTCCGGGTCACCAAAGCGACAGTTGTACTCCAGTACTTTGGAGGTGCCGTCTTCGGCTATCATTAAGCCTGCGTACAGAAAGCCTTTATAAGGCGCACCTTCTGCAGCCATTCCGTCTACTGTGGGCTTAATAACATGACGCATAACCCAGTCGTGGATGGCAGGAGAAACCACTGGAGCCGGCGAGTAAGCGCCCATACCACCAGTATTTGGACCGTTGTCACCGTTGTCGCGAGCCTTATGGTCCTGGCTTGAGGCAAAAGGTATGGCATGTTTACCGTCAACCATAACAATGAAAGACGCTTCTTCGCCACGTAAAAATTCTTCGATAACCACGCGGTGACCGGCATCGCCGAAACGGTTACCGGCCAGCATGTCGTCAATAGCGGCATCAGCCTGTTCCTGACTTTCGGCAATAATAACGCCTTTGCCAGCGGCCAGTCCGTCGGCCTTAATGACAATAGGAAGACCTTTTTCAGCGACATAAGCTTTAGCGGGCTCAACCTCGGTAAAGTTTTGGTAGTCGGCGGTGGGTATGTTGTGACGCTGTAAAAAGTCCTTACTGAAGGCTTTAGAGCCCTCTAACTGCGCGGCCTTTGCCGTTGGGCCAAAGGCCGCGAGTCCGGCTTCGTTAAAGCGGTCCACAATACCGGCAACTAATGGCGCTTCCGGCCCGACGATAGTCAGCTCTATACCTTCCTTTTTGGCAAAGTTAAGAAGACCGTCGATATCTTCGGCACCAATGGCAACATTTGTCAGGTTTGGCTCACGCTCTGTACCTGCATTACCGGGTGCAACATAAACACAGTCAACTTGGTTTGATTGTGCTGCTTTCCACGCCAGAGCGTGTTCACGGCCTCCGCCGCCAACGACCAATACTTTCATAAGGTTAGTTGTATCCTGTTAGTCTGTAACGGGTTTTTGAAATTTTAAAGTGAAGCGATCACTTTCACCAATGGCTTCATATATTTCTTTGTCTTCATCACCCAGAGCAAGGGTTGGCGGTAAAGTCCAGACGCCTTTAGGGTGATCGGCTGTATCTTTCGGGTTTGCGTTAATTTCACTGCTGGCGACAAACTCAAAACCGGCTTGTTCGGCTAAGTCTATAACCCAGCTTTCTTTCACATAACCTGAGTCTTTAAAAGCTTCTGCATCTGCTGACTCGGGCAAGCGGTGATCAACGATACCCAGCATGCCGTTAGGCTTTAATGTTTGATGAAAATGACGGAAAGCTTGCAGCACGCCTTCTTCACCTTCCTGCATGTACCAGTTATGCAGGTTACGGAAGGTTAATATACGATCCGCACTTCTGGGTGGCGCTATATCGGTGTCTTCACCTGGCGAGAATTCGGTTAATTCGACGTTCCCGTAAATCGGGGTCGTGGTGAGTTTTTCTTTAAAGTTTTCCAGTGAACGCTGGTAATAGTCACTGTCTGAATTTTCCGGGAAGTGAGCTGCGTATAGCTGCCCCTCGTCGGCAAGGTAAGGTGCCAGTATTTCAGTGTACCAACCGCCGCCCGGCCAAATTTCGACGACCGTCATGCTTGGCTCTAATTCAAAGAACTCTAAAGTTTCTTTGGGATGACGAAATTCGTCACGAGCCTGATACTTGTCAGTACGTGATTCATGGTCAACAGCGGCTTGCAAAGAGTCGGCTTCAGGAGCCGGCGAACAGGCGCCAAGGACGCTTGCTAGTGCAATGGCGGAAACAGAAGTTATTATTTTTTTCATACTATCACCTGTAGAGTTGAGAACTAGCCTATAAGACTAGCCCCCAAACGTTACTGACGCAATGCTGCAATTATCAGCAAAGGTGCTTAGTGACGGAAATGTCTCATGCCGGTAAAGACCATCGCAATACCGTGTTCATTGGCAGCAGCAATGATCTCTTCGTCGCGGATAGAACCGCCTGGCTGAATAATAGCGGTTATACCTGCTTCAGCTGCGGCGTCAATGCCATCGCGGAACGGAAAGAAAGCATCCGACGCCATGACCGAACCCGGTACGCTGAGGTTCTCGTCCGCGGCTTTAATTCCTGCAATTTTGGCACTGTAAACCCGGCTCATCTGGCCTGCACCAACACCTATGGTCATGCCGTCTTTGGCATAAACAATGGCATTAGACTTAACAAACTTAGCGACTTTCCAGCAGAACAATAAGTCGGTCATTTGGGCTTCGGTTGGCTGTTTTTCGGTGACGACTTTCAGGTCGTCCTGAATGAAATCCTGGTTATCGGTGTCCTGTACCAGTAAGCCGCCGTTGACGCGCTTGTAGTCCAGTTGTTCAACAGAGTCCGACCACTCACCACATTCCAGTACGCGAACGTTCTTTTTGCCGGCAACAGCTGCCTTGGCGCTTTCACTGACGCTTGGAGCGATAATAACTTCCACAAACTGACGCTCAACAATAGCGGTTGCGGTTGCTTCATCCAGCTCGCGGTTAAAAGCAATAATGCCACCAAATGCGGAGGTTGGGTCGGTTTTAAAGGCGCGGTCATATGCGTCGGTAATAGATTCACCTATTGCAACACCGCAAGGGTTTGCGTGTTTAACAATAACGCACGCTGGTTCAACAAAGCTCTTTACGCACTCAAGTGCCGCGTCTGTGTCGGCAATATTGTTAAATGACAACGCTTTGCCCTGAATTTGAGCCGCGCTGGAAACGGTCCCTTTTGGTGCATTGCGCTCAGTATAAAATGCCGCCGACTGATGCGAGTTTTCGCCGTAGCGTAAGTCCTGCTTTTTCGATACCTGCAGGTTCAACGTACGCGCAAAGTCGTTTTCGCTAAGCTGCTTACCAAGGTAGTTGGCAATCATGCCATCATATTGAGCGGTATGCTCAAATGCTGCTACCGCTAAGTCAAAGCGAGTGCTGTGGCTGACCCCATTGTGCTCATTGAGCTCAGCAAGTACGCGCTGGTAGTCATTGGCATTGACAACAATGGTCACGTCTTTGTGGTTTTTAGCAGCCGCACGAACCATAGTCGGACCGCCAATATCGATATTCTCAATAGCGTCTTCGAGAGAACAGCCTTCTTTAGCAACCGTTTCAGCGAAGGGGTACAGGTTTACTACAACCATATCGATAGGCGCAATATTTTGCTCCCGCATAACATCCTGGTCGACGTCGCGGCGGCCTAAAATACCACCATGAACCTTAGGGTGCAGTGTCTTTACCCGTCCGCCCATAATCTCTTCCTGGCCGGTATGTTCAGAGACATCAATAACGGCAATGCCTGAGTCACGAAGCAGTTTGGCTGTACCGCCTGTAGAGAGAATTTCAATGTTCTTTTTAGCCAAAGCTTGAGCGAATTCAACAATACCGGTTTTATCAGAAACACTGATTAAAGCGCGTTGGATTGGACGGGTTTCCATTGTTTTGCCTTTCTATACTGAGTTAACTTACGGGAAGGTTAATAAAAAAAGGGCGCCAAAAGGCGCCCAAAAAACGTCTTAATTCATGCCGTATTTTTTCAGCTTCTTGCGTAAAGTGCCGCGGTTAATGCCTAACATGGTTGCGGCGCGGGTTTGATTACCCCGGGTGTAAGTCATGACTTCTTCAAGTAACGGTGCTTCTACTTCAGATAGCACTAACTCGTAAAGTTCTTCAGGATCCTGACCATCAAGCTGACGCAGAAAACTGTTCAATGCTTGTTTTACGGAATCACGCAGTGGCTTTGGCTGTGCGTTATTGCCGATAGTGGTTAGGGGAGATACGTTCTCACGACTAGGGTTTTGATCAAACATAATGCGCTTATCTCTTCTCTACAGTGACAAAATAATCTTCAAGTGCCTTAAGTTGCTTGCTGGCATCCTCAAGACGATTAAATGTTTGCCTGAATTCATCATTGCTGGCTTTTTCTTTTAAATACCAACCAACGTGTTTCCGGGCGATTCTGACACCCTGGTAACTGCCGTAAAATTCGTGCAGTTTGCCAACGTGATGAATAACGGTCTCAGCCACTTCGGTTAAGGACGGCGGGCTTAGCTCCTGTCCTGTTTCAAGAAAATGAGCAATTTCCCGAAACAGCCAGGGGTTACCCTGCGCGCCGCGACCAATCATAATGGCGTCGGCCCCGGTGTGCTTTAAAACCTGTTGAGCCTGCAATGGTGTACGGATATCGCCGTTAGCCACTACCGGGATAGAAACGGCGCTCTTAATTGCCTTTATGGTGTCGTATTCGGCAATGCCTTTGTACATACAGGCACGAGTACGACCATGAATGGCAAGAGACTGAATACCGCAACGTTCTGCCAGCTGCGCTATATCAATACCGTTTCTGTGTTCAGGATCCCAACCAGTTCTGGTTTTCAGCGTTACCGGAACGTCAACAGCTGCAACCACAGCTGTTAATATCTTTTCTACTAACTCGGGGTGCTGCATAAGCGCCGAGCCAGCCATTTTCTTGTTTACCTTTTTCGCCGGGCAGCCCATATTAATGTCAATAATCTGCGCACCCATGCTCACATTCACGCGCGCAGCCTCAGCCATTAACGCCGGTTCGGAGCCCGCTATCTGCACAGCACGAATGCCTAGCTCTCCCGAATGATCCATGCGTTGCCTGGATTTATCGGTCTGCCATACTTTGGGGTTACTGGACAGCATCTCTGATACTGTAAGCCCAGCCCCCGTGCTGTAACACAGCTGACGGAACGGCTGATCAGTAACTCCAGCCATGGGAGCTAATATGACCTGATTGTCGAGTTGATATGGACCAATCCGCATCGGTTAAAAACTACTCAGCGAAAGGGTGAGGAATTTTAGGGAATTTGCGCAATAAAGAAAAGGCTATTTATTACGCAATTTGAGTCTTTTTTTCATTTTTCACTATTGACAAAGCGTACGCTTGTTAAGCAATACGAGTGCCACTGAGCATTGCCCAGTCGCCGTCTATAGTCGGGGTATCGAATTGAATGTGCGGTTGGTAAGCCTCAATAACCCCCTCTATTTGCCGTTCCAGTATACCGGATAAAACCAGTTGTCCTCCGGGGGCGACAAAAGCCAGTATGGTATCAGCGAGTTCTCGTAAAGGGCCGGCAAGGACATTGGCTAGCACCAGGTCAACCTGCGTTTCAGGTTGCTGGCTGGGCAGATAAAGGCTAAATTTATCCCCCACCTTATTACGCTTAGCGTTATCTTTCGTCGCAATCAGCGCTTGTTGGTCAATATCAATGCCAACAACGTGCTCAGCGTCAAACAATAACGCGGCAATGCCTAATATCCCTGAACCACAACCGAAATCCACCACGGTTTTTCCGGTTGGTGGGTTGGCGTCTATCCAGCGCAGACACATAGCGGTTGTTGGGTGTGTTCCGGTACCAAAAGCCATGCCGGGGTCGAGCAAAATATTAACCGCTTCAGGTTTTGGTATCTCCCGCCAGCTGGGGCAAATCCATAAGTTCTCGCCAAACTGAATCGGATGAAAGTTATCCATCCATTCGCGTTCCCAGTCTTTGTCTTCCAGTGCATCGACTTTGTACTGCAAGTCGCTGCCGAAAATGTTGGACTGTTTCAGGTTAGCAATAGTGGCTTTGATGTCCGCGTCGGCATCAAATAAGCCGGTGGCCAGAGTGTGTTCCCACAATATAACGTCGCCGGGGCGAGGCTCAAAAATGGGCGTGTCGGCGCCGTCGCGGTAAGTTACCGCCTGAGCGCCGTTTGCCATGAGCATGTCACCTACTTGGGGCGCATGCTCTTCACTACAGGAAAGTGTGAGTTGTATCCAGGGCATTAATTAATGCCCGCCTATGCCGAGTTTTTTCTCAAGGTAGTGAATATTGGTGCCACCGTGCTGGAAGTTTTCATCTGCCATAATCGACTTTTGCAGAGGAATATTGGTTTTAATGTCTTCGATGATCAACTCATTTAAGGCATTACGCATACGGGCAATAGCAATATCACGGTTTTCGCCATAAGTAATCAGCTTACCTATCATTGAGTCATAGTTAGGCGGTACTTTGTAATCTGCATAAACGTGTGAGTCCCAACGTACACCAAAGCCACCAGGTGAGTGGAAACGGGTAATAGTGCCCGGCGAAGGTGTAAAAGTGTCCGGGTCTTCGGCGTTAATCCGGCATTCAATTGCATGACCACGAATGACAACGTCTTCCTGGCTGACCGAAAGCTGACGACCGGCTGCAATGCGCAGCTGCTCTTTAATCAAGTCGATACCTGTGACCATTTCCGTAACCGGATGCTCAACCTGAATACGGGTGTTCATTTCTATGAAGTAGAATTCGCCATTTTCGTACAAGAACTCAAATGTACCAGCACCGCGGTAGCCCAGCTCTACACAAGCTTTTGCACAACGTTCACCAATAAATTTGCGCATCTCAGGGGTAATACCCGGCGCAGGTGCCTCTTCAACCACTTTCTGGTGACGGCGCTGCATCGAGCAGTCACGTTCACCTAAATGAATGGCATTGCCTTGTCCATCGGCCAGAACCTGAATTTCCACATGGCGAGGGTTTTCAAGGAATTTTTCCATATAAACAACAGGGTTGCCGAAGGCTGCGCGAGCTTCGTTCTGAGTCATAGTGATAGAGCTGAGTAATTCGCTCTCCTCGCGTACAACCCGCATACCACGGCCACCACCGCCGCCTGCTGCTTTAATGATAATTGGGTAACCAATGCGCTTGGCAAGTTTCTTATTACGCTCGTCGTCGTCATCCAGGGGGCCATCTGACCCCGGCACGCAAGGAACACCGGTTTTCTTCATTGCTTTTATAGCTGACACTTTGTCGCCCATAAGACGGATAAGATCCGGTGTTGGTCCGACAAAAATGAAGCCAGACTGCTCAACTTGCTCAGCAAAATCGGCGTTTTCGGCCAGAAAGCCGTAACCCGGGTGAATAGCTGCTGCATCCGTAATTTCAGCCGCGCTGATAATACGAGGAATGTTCAGGTAGCTCTCGTTCGCTGGCGCTTTACCTATGCAAATTGCTTCGTCTGCAAGTAAAACGTGTTTAAGGTTTCTATCAACCGTTGAATGAACTGCCACTGTTTTAATGCCGAGCTCTTTACAGGCTCGCAGTATGCGCAGTGCAATTTCGCCACGGTTGGCAATGACCACTTTATCTAACATGACAAATACCTGCGGTTACTTTATTCGATGATAAACAGTGGTTGATCAAATTCAACCGGCTCTTCGTTATCTACTAAAATCTGTTTAACGACACCGGACTTGTCTGCTTCAATCTGGTTCATCATTTTCATGGCTTCAATAATGCACAGTGTTTCGCCGGCATTAACGCGCGAGCCAACAGTAACGAAAGGTTTTGCATCAGGCGATGGCGCTTCGTAGAAGGTTCCGACCATAGGCGAGCGAACAACGTGGCCGCTAATTTCTTCACTGGCTGGTTCAGCCGCCGGTTGGTTTGCCGGAGCAGACTGTGGGGCTTGTTGAGGCGCTTGCTGCGGTTGTGGCGCGTATTGCATAGGTGCAGGCTGCGCACTGTAACGATTAATCCGAACTGACTCTTCGCCCTCAGTAATTTCCAGTTCTGCTACGCCAGATTCTTCAACGAGCTCGATCAGTTTCTTAATTTTTCGGATATCCATGCTAACGTCTACCTTTAGTTATCTGTGTTGTTCAATGTAGTTAAAGCTGCTTGTAAAGCGTATTCATAACCACGGGCGCCAAGCCCGCAGATAACGCCGTCGGCCACGTCCGCTAAATACGAATGGTGGCGGAAGCTCTCACGGCGATAAATATTAGAAAGGTGTACTTCAATGAAAGGGATTTTCACAGCCAATAACGCATCGCGTAAGGCCACACTGGTGTGTGCGTAGGCTGCCGGGTTAATCACAATATAATCGACAGAGTCTTTGGCGGCTTGCTGAATCCAGTCAATTAACTGGTGTTCAGCATTGGACTGACGGAAATCTAATGCTGTTGCGTGTTGTTTAGCAATGGCCCCCAGCGAATCAGCGATATCATCTAGGCTTTGCTTACCATAAAGCTCTGGTTCACGCTGCCCCAGTAAATTGAGATTCGGGCCATTGAGCACTAATATTTTAAAACGTTCTGCCATTGTGCCGCCATTTGCTGTGAAGTTACGAAAACTATTAAAAGTGACCACAACTTTCAGTTTGGGTTCCTATAACAACAGTATTATAGGGAAAAAAAGCAAGATTGCAGCACTTTACTGGTCTTATCAGCGCATTTAGGCACAAGTTTACTCGGAAACTATCTTTTCCAGATGCTTTTTGAAATCTTCAGCGTTCATATAACCAGTAACCCGGTATTCAGGGCGTTCGTTGCCTTCCGGGTCAAAGAACAGAATAGTGGGCAGGCCCAGCACCTTGTAGCGACTCAGAACTTCTACGTCTTGCGCATTATTGCGGGTAACATCGGCCTGAATGAGTTTAAACTCCTGAAACTGCGCCTGAACCTGTTCATTTGAAAAGGTGTACTGCTCGAATTCTTTGCAGGCCACGCACCAGTCAGCATAAAGGTCTAGCATTACCCAGCGGTCACTCTCTGCTATTTGTTGCTGTACGTCGCTTACATTACTAACAACAGTAAAAAGGCCGTGACTTTTTTGTTCCAATTGCGCTTTATTCACCTGCCAGTAACTTCCTGTGGTAGCCGCCGCTGCCAGAAGTACAATAGTGATAACTTTTGTGGTGATGCGAAGCGGCTGGCTTATCGAAACAGCCAGAGATACGGCGGCAAGAATAAAGTAAAAAATCCATAGCCACATGCTGATACTGGTCGGAATAAGGCGCTCAATTAAGAATAAGGTAACCGCCAATAACAGCCAACCGAAGAACTGCTTAACCACGTTCATCCACGCGCCGGCTTTGGGCAGAAGCTTGCCGCCACTTAAGCCGAATAAAATAAGCGGCACGCCCATCCCCAGGCTTAATGCGTAAAGAATAGCGGCGCCGCTTACCATATCGCCCGATTGCGCAATAAAGAGTAACGCTCCTGATAAGGGGGCTGTGGTACACGGCGATGCGACCAGGCCGGAAATAGCGCCGATAGTAAAGACGCCAACGACATTGCCACCGCTTTGTTGGCCGCTAAAGCTTTGCAGTTTCGACTGCCAGCTAATAGGAAGTTGTAGCGTATAAGCCCCGAACATACTTAAAGCAAAAAGGGCGAACAATACAGCCAGAACAATTAACACCACCGGATGCTGAAAATAAGCCTGATACTGCATACCCGCCGACGCCACAACCAGACCTAATAAAGAATAGGTAATGGCCATACCCTGAACGTATATAAAGGAAAGCCAAAGTGTGTTTTTCCAGTTACGTTCACGGTTGCCCAGCACAACGCCGGATAAAATGGGGTACATAGGAAACACGCAGGGGGTAAAAGCTAAACCAATACCCAAAGCAAAAAAGAGTAACAATGTAATGATTAAATGTTGTTCACCTATACCGAACAGGCTGCTGTCGGTGTTTGGCGGTGCGGTGGTGGAGCCTGAGCCAGTCTCACTAGTACTGGAGAGTTTGATCTGCTTTTCAGTGGGCGGGTAACATAAACCCGCATCTGCACAGCCCTGATACTGAACGGTAATGGTGTTGCCGGAAAAGTCCGGATTAAGTGTAAAAGACCACTCAACGTAGTCGCGATACACAATCGATTCACCAAAAAACTCATCGCTGTGAGACTCGCCTTGCGGGAGTTCAGGTTCTGCTGCTAACGCATTTTCGGGAACCACCTTAAAACGGTGTTGATACAAATAGTACTCGGGAGCGACAACCCAACTGACAGTCACTCTGTTGCCGTTAACTTCGCTGTCGAAATCGAAAGCCTGATCTACCGACAAAAACTGATTGCTCTGCTGAAATGGATTCGACTGCACACTATGTGCTGGCGCAACGACGGCAAAAACCAGGGTTAAGGCTGCGAGACATGTGATGAATCTTTGTATCATTTAACTGAGTCCTGTATCCACGTCAGATAATCGGGTAAGCCATCTTCAATATTGATGCTTATTAATTCTGGGGAATCGTAAGGGTGAATCGCACTGATGGTACTTTTTATGTCACTGAAACGTTCCGCAGTCGATTTTATCAGCAAAAGCCATTCCTGGTCTTCATGCAATTCGTCCTGCCACGAATACATGGAGGTTATATTCGGCACTATATTGACGCAGGCCACGAGTTTTTTTTCGAGCAAAGAACGAGCCAGTTGTTTAGCCGAGTCCTGACTGTCTGTGGTACATAAAATTAATTGTGGTTGCTGAGTCATAAAACCTCCCTATAGCGCCTGTCAGTTTTGCAAATTAGCATAAAAATTTTTGTGCTTCCCCCTTGATAACAAAAATTCCTCCCCCATTTAATGAGCACGATGATTTTTACACGCCCCTTAGGGGTATTAACCACTAACAACAATAGGTTGAGGAGTTATCAACAATGAAACTTCGTCCTTTACACGATCGAGTCATTATTAAACGCACCGAAGTCGAAGCAAAATCGGCTGGCGGAATTGTTCTGACTGGTTCTGCGGCAGAAAAATCTACTCGCGGCGAAATCGTAGCAGTAGGCAAAGGCCGCATTCTGGATAACGGTGAGGTACGTGCACTAGATGTAAAAGCTGGTGACAAAGTGCTGTTCAATGAAGGTTACGGTGTTAAAACCGAGAAAATTGACGGTGAAGAGTACTTAATCATGAGCGAAAGCGACATTCTGGCTGTTGAAGAATAAGACGTCAGAAACGCTTACTAGCACAACCGACTAAACGAATTTAAGAGGAAAGCAAAAATGGCAGCTAAAGAAGTCAAGTTTGGTAACACAGCGCGTCAACAAATGCTGAAAGGCGTTAATATTCTTGCTGATTCAGTAAAAGTGACTCTGGGTCCAAAAGGTCGCAACGTTGTATTAGACAAATCATTCGGTTCGCCAGTTATTACTAAAGACGGTGTTTCTGTTGCGAAAGAAATCGAGCTGGAAGACAAGTTCGAGAACATGGGCGCGCAGATGGTTAAAGAAGTCGCGTCTAAAGCAAATGACGAAGCAGGTGACGGTACAACAACTGCAACCGTTCTGGCTCAAGCTATTGTTAACGAAGGCTTGAAGTCAGTCGCCGCAGGCATGAACCCAATGGATCTTAAACGCGGTATCGACAAAGCGGTTATCGCTGCAGTTGAAGAGCTGAAGAAAATTTCTCAGCCTTGTGCCGACAGCAAAGCAATCGCTCAGGTAGCGACTATTTCTGCAAACGCTGATCACACTATTGGTGAAATCATTGCTCAGGCTATGGACAAAGTAGGTCAGGAAGGTGTTATCACCGTTGAAGAAGGTCAGGCACTGACTGACGAGCTGGACGTTGTTGAAGGTATGCAGTTCGACCGTGGTTACTTGTCTCCTTACTTCATTAACAATCAGGAAAGCGGTTCGGTTGAATTAGACAACCCGTTCATTCTTCTGATTGATAAGAAAATCTCTAATATCCGCGAGTTACTGCCGGTATTAGAAGGTGTGTCTAAAGCCGGTAAACCTCTGCTGATCATTGCTGAAGACGTTGAAGGCGAAGCGCTGGCAACTCTGGTTGTGAACAACATGCGTGGCATCGTTAAAGTTGCAGCGGTTAAAGCACCAGGCTTTGGTGACCGTCGTAAAGCGATGCTGCAGGACATTGCTGTTCTGACTGGCGGTACTGTGGTCTCTGAAGAAATTGGTATGGAGCTGGAAAAAACTCAGCTGGAAGACTTAGGTACAGCGAAGCGCGTTGTGATTACTAAAGACAATACTACTGTTGTTGACGGTAATGGCGACGATACCGCTATCGACGGTCGCGTTAACCAAATCAAGCAGCAGATGGAAGACACGACGTCTGACTACGACCGTGAAAAACTGCAAGAGCGTCTGGCTAAGTTAGCTGGCGGTGTTGCGGTAATTAAAGTCGGCGCTGCTACTGAAATGGAAATGAAAGAGAAAAAAGCACGCGTGGAAGATGCGTTGCATGCAACTCGTGCAGCTGTTGAAGAAGGCGTGGTGCCTGGTGGTGGTGTTGCTCTGGTTCGCGCGGCAAGCCAACTGGCAGAACTGCGTGGTGATAACGAAGAGCAGAACGTTGGTATTCGTTTAGCCCTGCGTGCGATGGAAGCACCGTTGCGTCAAATCGCAATGAACGCTGGCGCTGAAGGGTCAGTGGTTGCTAACAATGTTCGTGGTGGCGAAGGTAACTATGGTTACAACGCTGGTAACGACACCTACGGCGATATGCTGGAAATGGGTATTCTGGATCCAACCAAAGTCACCCGTTCGGCGCTTCAGTTCGCCGCATCTGTTGGCGCACTGATGATCACGACCGAAGCAATGATTGCTGATATTCCACAAGATGACAACGCAGGCGGTATGCCTGGCGGCGACATGGGTGGAATGGGCGGCATGGGCGGCATGATGTAAGCCTCCCAACGCACTTTCGAAGAGGGGAGCCTTGATGGCTCCCTTTTTTTATGGAATTTTTTTCATTATTTGTGTTCTAACATCAGGATGACATCCTTGGCGATTGTATGGGAGGAAGATAGCATGCGTGTTCAAGGTATAATGGGAACGGCTTTATTAGCCTTTAGCTTTACAGCATTAGCTGGTACGGCTGAGGTTTCCTGGAAAGATGTTGATAGTTACACCGATATTCGACCGGCGGATGGCTCACGTGACCGTTACCAGAAAAAGGTCATGGATCAGCTGGCTGAGCATTTTCAGTGGTTGGCGGCAAAGCTTCCTGAAGATCAGAAACTGGAAATTACCGTAACGGACGTCGATTTAACTGGCCGGGTTGAACCTACATTTGGACGCTCGAGTTCAAATTACGTGCGCATTGTTCGGGAAATTGATTTCCCGCGAATGGAGTTTGATTATCGCTTAGTCGATAAATCGGGCGACGCTATAAAGGAAGGCCAGGCTCACGTAAAAAATATGGGGTTTAACTACGACAGCCTGGCATCACGAATGAGACGGGATGACTTATATTTTGAAAAGCAGATGCTGACTCAGTGGTTCGAAGAAAACTTTGTTAACCAGCCTGGCGAATAGCTTTAAGACGAGCGAGAGTTTCAGTCATTAACTGTAATTGTTGTACCAGTAACTGCAACTGCTGCTCGTTTTCTTTGTCCTGCTGCCATTTTTCAAAGTTTCCGGCAATTTCATTAAGGTAGGGCTGAAAACGGTTACCCGTGCTTTCAAAGACAGTTTGCTCAGCGAAAACGCCCTGGAACTTGGCTTTGCCTTGTTGACGCAGGTCATCAAGGTACTGGTCTGCATCAATAACTTGACGATACAGTTGCTGAAGATGATCCTGCAGTTTGCTTTCTACACTTTCCAGGTTATCGCTCATAGTTTTTCCTCTGTTAATGTATTAGTGCCGTCCGGCATGATAGCGGTTTTACTGAGCTCGCCAGCTTCCTCTCTAACCAGACGAGGAACCAGAAACCCAGGTAATTCATGAGTCATTTTTTGCCACAAGGCTTGCGCTTTCTCGTCGCTAACCGCGAAATGGCTCGCGCCCTCAACTTTGTCCAGCTGATGCAAATAGTAAGGCATAACCCGGGCACTAAATAACGTTTCACTAAGCTCGGTAAGCGTGGCTAAATTATCATTTACTCCGCTAAGTAAAACGCTCTGGTTCAGTAAATGGATACCCGCCTGGTGCCAGTCATCGAGTGCTTCGGCTAACTCAGGAGAAATCTCATTTGCATGATTCGCGTGAAGCACCAGAACACTTTGCAAGCGGCTGTTGCTGAGCACTTCTTTAAGCTTATGCGTCAGGCGGGAGGGTATCACGACTGGCAGCCGGCTATGAATACGTAAACGGGTGAGTTGAGGCAATAATTCAAATTCGTTAATTAAACTCTTAAGCCGCTCGTCCTTCGCCATCAGAGGGTCGCCGCCGCTCAGAATCACCTCATTAATTTCCGGGTGTTGCCGGATGTACTCCAGTGTCTCCGTTAGCTGGCGTTTACTGAAGGTTAATTCATCGTAAGGAAAGTGACGCCGGAAGCAATAACGACAATTAACCGCACAGCCGCCTTGCAGTATCAACAATACTCGGCTTTTATACTTGTGCAGAAGTCCATTTACGGGGCCTTGCTGCTCTTGCAGGGGGTCGGTGCTGTAACCGGGCTCTGACTCAAATTCGTTGTGTAAGGGGAGCACCTGGCGTAATAATGGATCGTTAGAGTCTCCGGCTTGCATTTGTGCAACAAAAGTCCTTGGCACTCGCATAGCAAAAAGCTTACGAGCTTTGATATCGTCACTAAATAATGCGGGATCGAGCTTGAGTGCACGTAGCAGTTCCTCTGGCTGGGTATAGGCTTGTTTCAGCTCGAACTGCCAGTCAGGACGATCATTTATAGAGATAGGATACGCTGGCTCAGACACTACGCCTCCGCGACTGCTGCAAATACTCCATATTTTACCTGAAAAAAGTCGCTATTTGTTTTATTATTGCGCGCAAATGATCAGGCACTTACAAAGGAAAGTCTTGTTATGGCGAATTATAGTACGAGTGAATTTAAAGGTGGTTTGAAAATCATGCAGGACGGCGAGCCATGCTCGATCGTTGAAAATGAAATGGTTAAACCCGGTAAAGGTCAGGCTTTTAACCGAGTTAAAATTCGCAAATTAATCAGCGGTAAAGTTGTCGAAAAAACTTTCAAGTCGGGCGAATCCGTTGAAGGCGCTGATGTTATTGAGTTGGAACTGTCTTATCTTTATAACGATGG